>NZ_CH724168.1:1383007-1553747 GCF_000153285.1 Synechococcus sp. WH 7805
GGGGAAATCCGCGATACCCCCTGCCTTGAGGCGATCTTCCAACAGGCCGAAGCGCAGGGCCAGCCGATTGATGCGGTGATCCACTTCGCAGGACTCAAGGCCGTGGGCGAATCGGTTGCTGAACCGCTGCGCTACTGGGACGTGAATGTGCACGGCACGCTCAGCCTGCTGAAGGTGATGGCCAACCACGGCTGCCACACCTTTGTGTTCAGCAGCAGCGCCACCCTCTACGGCTACCCCGACCACGGGCCGATTCCGGAAACGGCGGCGATCCAGCCGATCAATCCCTACGGGTACACCAAAGCAGCGGCGGAACGCCTGCTCAACGACCTGGCTACAAGCGCCCAGGAACTCTGGCGGATCGCCTGCCTGCGCTACTTCAATCCGGTCGGTGCGCACCCCAGCGGCCAGATCGGTGAAGATCCCCTCGGCATTCCCAACAATCTCTTCCCCTTCGTGAGCCAGGTGGCCGTGGGCCGGAGGGAATGTCTGCATGTGTTCGGCGGCGACTGGCCCACTCCGGACGGCACCTGCATCCGCGATTACATCCATGTGATGGATCTCGCTGAAGGTCACCGCGCCGCCCTTGACTGCCTGCTGGAGGAGCCGCCACAGCTGCTCAGCCTCAACCTCGGCAGCGGCCGAGGCATTTCAGTGCTGGAGGTGATTCAGGCGTTTGCTGAAGCCAGCAAACGCCCCATTCCTCATGCCATCGTCAGCCGCCGACCCGGCGATGCCGCCATCACCGTGGCCGATCCGGCCGAGGCGCTCAGGCGACTGGGGTGGCAGACACAACGCTCACTTCAGGACATCTGCCGGGATGGCTGGGCCTGGCAATCCGCCAATCCCCAGGGCTACGCCAGCGAGCCATGAGTGTTCTGGTGCTGGCCGGAGGTGGCCACAGCCATGCACTATTGCTGCGTCGCTGGGCGATGCGCCCCGAGAAACGACCCGACGGGCTCATCATCCTCGTGAGCCAGTGCAGCACCACGCTCTACTCGGGAATGGTCCCAGGTCTGATCGCCGGCCGTTACAGCCTTGATGAGGTGAACATCGACCTGCGCCGACTCGCCGACCAGGCTGGAGTCGCCCTGGTGATCGCCACCATCACGGGCATCAATCTTGCAGAGCGTCAGTTGTTCCTGGAACGCCGACCGGCACTGCGTTTTGATTGCCTCAGTCTCAACGTTGGCGCGATCACCACAGCCTCGCAGTCCCGCTGCGAGGGGAACACGCACGAACTCACGCCAATCAAACCCCTGGAGCCCGTCCTCGCCCTGCTTGAGCGGGAGGATCGCAACCCAGCACCGCAGAGCACCTGGCCCCCTTTTGCCATCCTCGGCGCCGGACTGGCGGGCCTGGAAGTGGCCTTAGCGCTACGTCAACGCTGGCCGGCGCGGCCCCTGCAACTGATCAGCAAACCTGGGCAACCGCGGCCGGAGCTGGCCAAGGCAATCACCGCAGCCGGCATCAAGCACTGTGTGGTGAGCGACGGAGAACCCACCATCGAAGGGCCAGGACTGCGCTGCACAGGTAGCCAGGCGCCAGCCTGGCTGGCAGCCAGTGGATTGCCTTGTTGTCCCCAGAGCGGTCGGGTGCAAACGGACGCGACCCTTCAGGTGCACGGGCACCCGGAGCTCTTCGCCACCGGTGACTGCGCTGTGGTCAACGGAGCGGTCCGCCCGCCCTCCGGCGTCTGGGCTGTGCGTGCGGCCAAGCCCTTGGCCCGCAATCTGGAAGCCGCCGGACGCGGCCAACCGCTACATCACTGGAGCCCCCAAACTCGAGCCCTGCAGCTCCTGGGAGGCCATCGCCAGGGAACAGCTGTGGCTTGGCTGCTCTGGGGGCCCTGGGTCCTTGGACCCAAGGGTTGGCTGTGGAACTGGAAAGAGCGCATTGACCGCCGGTTCATCCGCCACTTCAAAACCCAATCGACCATGGATTACGCGGCGGCGGACCCGGAAACGATGCGCTGCAACGGATGCGCGGCGAAATTACCGGCCCATCACCTGGAAACCGCCCTCAGCCGGGCTGGACTACAGACGCTGGGATCAGCGCCCGAAGATGCAAATCCCTTGCCTGGCAGCCGAGCAGTGAGTGGACAACCGCTTCTGCAAAGCGTGGATGGTTTTCCAGCGCTGATCAGCGACCCCTGGCTGAACGCCAGGCTCACAACGTTGCATGCCTGCTCAGATCTGTGGGCCTGCGGAGCGCGTGTGCAGGCGGCCCAGGCGGTGGTCACCCTTCCCCTCGGCGACGCTGCCGATCAGGAATGGTTGCTGGAACAAACGTTGGCGGGCATCCAGTGCGCGCTGCAACCCCAGCAAGCCAGCCTGCTGGGAGGACACACACTCGAGAGCCGTCAGGCTGGGAGCCCACCCCCAAGCCAGGACATCCAAGTGATCCTGAGCGTCTCCGGAGCTTCACCGGAGCGGCCATGGCCCAAACGCGGTCTTCAGGCAGGAGACCAGCTCCTAATCAGCCGTGCTCTGGGCACGGGGGTTCTGTTCGCGGCAGCGATGAGAGGCAAAACGCACCCTTCAGACCTGGACAAGGCTTTGGAGCAGATGTCCACCAGTCAGCACCACCTGCTGGAAGAGCTGCTCACGCTTCAAAAGATCCATCCCAATTGCATTCATGCGGCCACCGACATCACAGGCTTCGGCCTCCTGGGCCACCTCGGCGAGATGCTGGGGCCAACTGCGACCCCTGAGCACGTGCGCGTGACTCTGCAGGCGGATGCCATTCCCGCACTGCCTGGAGCCCTGCCCTTGCTCGAGAGCGGTCTAGCCAGCAGTCTTGCTCCAGCCAACAGGCGCTCATGGGGCCTGCTCGATCAGGGCCTGGTGACCCTGCACTTGGGCAACATCCTCGTGGGCAGCCTGCAAAGCCAGGCTCTGCTCGAGTTACTGGTCGATCCCCAGACCTGCGGACCGCTGCTGATCAGCGTGACCAGCCCTCTGGCTGACGCTTTACTTCAGGCCGAATCCAGCCCCTGGACTGCAATCGGCTCGGTGGCCCTGGCCTCGAGCTGAACAGCAAGCTCACGGCAAGGGCTCAATCGGCGCCAAGCGCGGATCCAGGATCTTGGGACCCATCCCTGCGAACTTCACCGCAATCGACACCTTCTCGCCACTACCGAAGGTGTGGGTGACCTCTCCTTCTCCGAAGCTGCTGTGCAGCACCCGGTCACCCACGCTCCAGCTGCGACCGGGCGCTGGACCGGCCTGACGCCGACGCACCGCGTTAGCAGGGGCGCTGCTGGGTTGCTCACGGTCCACGCGAGTGAGGCGATCTAGACGTTGTTCCCGGCGGATCGCAGCGCCTCCTGAGCGCGGGATCTCTCCTTGCACCAGCGCTTCCGGCAGTTCGGAGAGGAACACACTCGGCACGGCCGGTTCGCGCATGCCACCCCAGAGACGTCGTTCGCTGGCATGGGAGAGGAACAGGCGCTCCTTGGCCCGGGTGATGCCCACATAACAGAGCCGCCGCTCTTCCTCCAGCGAAGCGGGATCGTCAAGGGAGCGATAGCTGGGAAAGAGCCCCTGCTCCAGACCCACCAGGCACACCACCGGAAATTCCAGACCTTTACTGCTGTGCAGGGTCATCAGAGTGACGCGATCGGCGGCGGTGTCCTTGCTATCGGCATCGCTGGCCAGAGCCGCAGAGGCCAGAAAACCCTCGAGATCTCCCTCCTCGTTTTCCTCCTGGTACTGCAAACCTGCATTCACCAGCTCCTGCAGATTGCGCCTGCGTTCCTCGGCCTCATCGCTGCCTTCGGTGATCAGTTCGCTGACGTAGCCACTGAGCTCCATTACCTGCTGAATCAGTTCAGAAGGGGGCGTGGTGGACACACGTTCGCGCAAGCCGTTGATCAGCTCACAGAACTGCAGCAAGCCCCGGGCGGAACGGCCACCGAGGGAGCGCACCGCTTCGGGATCACTCACCACATCCCAGAGGGGAATGCCCAGCTGATTGGCCGCATCAGTGAGCCGCTGGATCGTGGTCTTGCCGATGCCCCGCTTGGGCACATTGATCACCCGCAGCAAACTCACGGTGTCGGCAGGGTTGATCAGCAGGCGCAGGTAGCCGAGCACATCCTTGATTTCCCTCCGGTCGTAAAAGCGCAGGCCGCCCACCACGACATAAGGAATCCTCCAGCGCACCAGGGATTCCTCCAGCGCCCGCGACTGAGCATTGGTGCGATAGAGACAGGCCATGTCCCCCCAGGTCAGCTCGGGGTTGGCTGCTTCCATCATCCGCAGCCGATGCACCACCGCTTCGGCCTCGGCGATCTCGTCATCACAGCGGGTCAAAGAAATCAGCTCCCCCTCGCCGCGGGTGGGACGCAGCACCTTGTCGATGCGCTCGCTGTTGTTCGCAATCAAGGCATTGGCAGCCTCGAGAATCGTGGCCGTCGAGCGGTAGTTCTCCTCCAGTTTCACCATGGTGCGGGTGGCCTCATCGGGCTCCTGGTCTCCGAAGTCGTCCTGAAAGCCCATCAGGATCGTGAAGTCCGCCGCCCGGAAGCTGTAGATGCTCTGATCGGCATCGCCCACCACAAACACCGACCGACCTGTCCAGTTGTCGTAGGTCTGGGGATCCTTGCCGTCAGTGACCAGCAACTTGATCAGGTCGTACTGGGTGCGGTTGGTGTCTTGATATTCATCCACCAGCACATGGGCGAAACGGCGGTGCCAGTAGCCGCGCACCTGCTCGTTCTGCTGCAGCAGCTGCACCGGCATCAACAGCAGGTCATCGAAATCGAGGGCATTGTTGGCCGCGAGGGCCTTGCGGTAGCGCCGGTACACGTCGGCGGTGAGTTTGCCCCGCTGCCCCTCGGCATTGGCCTCGAGCTGATCGGGCAGCCACCCCTGATTCTTAGCGTTACTGATCGCCCAACGGGTTTTTTTCGGTTCGAAGCGCTTGGGGTCAAGCTGAAGCTCCTGGGTCACAATCTCCTTCACCAGGCTCTGGGCATCGGCCTCGTCGTAGATGGAGAACTGCTTGGTCCAAGAGAGTCCTTCGCTGTCCTTGAACTTGTCGATGTCGTAGCGGAGCATCCGTGCGAAAAGGGCATGAAAGGTGCCGATCCACAGCTCCTTGGTGACTTCCCGGTAGATGCGTGAGCGCAGCTGACGCTGCTCCACCGGCGGCAGGGTGCTCCAGGGTTGGCCGAACTGACTCTGGGCCAGTCGCTGGGCAAGCAGGAGCTCCAGACGCTCCTTCATCTCACGGGCTGCCTTGTTCGTGAAGGTCACAGCCAGGATCTGGGCGGGATCGGCACCGTGCTCCCCAATGAGATGGGCAATGCGATGGGTCAAGGCCCGGGTCTTGCCGCTACCCGCACCAGCCACCACCAGCAGGGGCCCCTCATGGTGATCAACCGCCCGGCGCTGGGCGTCATTGAGGCCGGCGAGAAAGCTCATGGGGCGATGGTACGGACATTGGCTTTTAGAAGCGCCGCACCAGGCATCCAGGCCAGAGCCAGGATGTAACCAGTGATCACCTGCTGCAGGGACGTTTTCAACAGGGTGGATTCCACCAGAGACGACATCAGGATGAACACAGCACAGGCCAAAGCAAGCCTGCACAGCGGCCCCTGATCCCCGGCCAATCCCTGAAACAAGCGCTGAAAGGTGAGCCCCAAGGCGATCAGCAGCAGCACCAGGCTGACAAGCCCCTGATCGGCGAGCACCTGCAGAAACACGTTGTGCGCATGGGGAATGCCCGTGGTGTAGCCGGGGAGAAACACCTTGCCGGCGCAATGGTCCGACACCCGGTCATACCCCTGGCCGGTGAACAGATCAGGGCCCGCCTGCAATGACCGCAGCACGAAGCACTGAGCCACGCGGGCACGCCCGGCATCGCTTGGATTCAGGTTCGCCAATGGGCTGAAGGGGGCATACAGCGCCACGTTGAACACCAGGCACAGGGCGAGAACGGCAGCCGCCAAAGCTCGGCCATGGCGAGCCACCCACCGGCGACGCTGCCAACACAGTTCAGCGACAACAACGGCAAGGATCGGAAACAGCAGCGCGGCCCGTGAGCCTGTGCCAAAGGCCAGGACGAAACTGAGCGCACCGATCAGCGCCGCCCCACGGGACCACCAGATCCGCGCCTCCCAGCGGAACAGCCCGTACCCCACGAGCGTCAGCAAGCCGTATAGGTATCCGCTGCGGTTGATCGTGATCTTTTGGATGCGAAGGGCTTCCTGAGGAAGACGATCACGCAGGGCAGACCAGGGAATGACATCGAGGTTGCCGTTCAGGCGATCGAATTCCACAAACGGAAGCGACACCACAACGGTGCACAGCACGATCCATAGAGCCAGGGGCCACTGCGCCGGTGACTGGCGCAAGCCTGCAGCAAACGCCAGCAGAACCAGGATGAGATCGGTGGGCGCCGCCACGCTCACCGGATGAATCACAGCTCCCACGCTCACTGCCAGAACGCCGATCAGCACCGCATAGGCCGGCTGCCCCGGCAGGTTCCCTAGCAATTTCAGACTGCACCAGAGCGCCAGGATCCAGATCATCCCCGCGGGATCGCCGCTGCGCTGCCACGCCAGCCCTAGGAGCGAGAGCGGCAGCAGTAGATCCAGCCAAGGGGAGGCCAGTCGTTGGACCAATCCTGTCAACAGTTACCGATCTGGTGGTTCTAAGCCTGCCAGACATGAACCACAGCATTCCTGTCGTGGCCGAGAATGCCGACCAACTTGATCATTCGATCGTGTCCGCACTCACCCGCTGCCTGCAGGAAGAGGCTGCCGCCATTGCGGCGGCGGCCTCTCAGCTGTCTGCAGACGAGGTTGAGGGAGCACTGGCCCTTCTGGAGCGCTGTGCTGACCGCAAGGCCAAATTGGTGATCACGGGGGTTGGCAAGAGCGGGATCGTGGCCCGCAAGATTGCCGCTACCTTCTCCTCCATCGGCCTGATGGCCCTTTACCTCAATCCCCTTGATGCCCTGCACGGGGACCTGGGCGTGGTCGCTCCTGACGATGTTTGCCTGCTGCTGTCCAACAGTGGAGAAACGGCAGAGCTTTTGGAAGTGCTCCCCCATCTCAAACGTCGTGGTACGGCCCGGATCGCCCTGGTGGGACGGGCCGACTCCTCCCTGGCCCGCGGCAGTGATGTGGTGCTCGACGCCTCCGTGGATCGGGAGGTCTGCCCTCTCAACCTCGCCCCCACGGCCAGCACCGCAGTGGCCATGGCCATCGGCGATGCCCTGGCGGCGGTGTGGATGGAACGGCGCGGGATTTCCTCAGCCGACTTTGCCCTGAACCACCCAGCCGGTGCCCTGGGTAAGCAGCTCACGATGACGGTGGCTGATCTGATGATCCCTGTCGCCCAGCTGCCATCGATCACACCCACGACGCCACTACCGGACGTGATCGGTCGCCTAACCCAAGGGGCGATCGGCAGCGGCTGGGTAGAGGACCCCGCCCAACCAGGCCGTCTGCTGGGACTGATCACGGACGGCGATCTGCGCCGAGCCCTGCGTGATCACGGTCCAGAACGTTGGCCAGCGCTCACCGCTGGCGAGCTGATGACGGCGGATCCGATCACGGTGTCGGCCGACATCCTGGCCGTGGAAGCGATTCAGCGCATGGAGCACAACCGTCGCAAACCGATCTCCGTGCTGCCGGTCGTGGATGAGCACGATGGCTTGCATGGTCTGCTGCGCTTGCACGATCTCGTCCAGGCCGGGCTGGCCTGATGCAACACCTGCTGCGCGAATGGCAATGGCACAGGCAGCGCCAGCGGTTAGCCACGCTCCAGCTGCTGGTCTTGGATGTGGATGGTGTGCTCACCGATGGCGGGCTCTGGTTCAACCCTGACGGACAGCTGCAGAAACGCTTCGATGTGCGCGACGGACTCGGGCTGCGATTGCTTCAAAAAGCGAGCCTGCATCTGGCCTTTCTTAGTGGCGGCCAAGGCGGTGCCACGGAGGTGAGGGCACGCCAGCTGGGCATCAAACACTGCCTGGTTGGCATTAAGGACAAACCACCGGCCCTTGCTGCACTGCGACAGGAACTCGGTGTGTCCCAATCCCGCACTGCCTTCCTCGGCGATGACCTCAACGACCTAGCGGTCAGAGGTCACGTGGGACTTCTGCTGGCACCAAACGATGCCTGTCGCCCCCTGCGGCAACAGGCCGATGCTGTGCTGCAGAGCCGCGGTGGGCACGGTGCTGTAAGGGAACTGGCGGAACGCATCCTGCAGGCGCGTGGGGACTGGGCGGCGCTGCGCCGCCACGGCTGGCGTGACCGCAATGACTGAGTCACTCTCTCCAGCCGGTGGCGTTTTCCTGCTGGGACTCGGGGCTCAGAAAGCCGGCACCACCTGGCTACATGAACAGCTGCAGCGCAGGGCTGATACGGACTTCGGCGTTCTGAAGGAGTACCACGTGCACGATGCCCGAACCATGCCGGAATTGGCTCGGTTCCGGCGCATTGAGATGTCGCTAAGCCAGCCCCGCAGCTGGATTCAGCCCCGCAGCTGGATGCGCCAGCTGTTCATCCGCCAGCCAGACCTCTACTTCGACTATTTCGCCTGGTTGCTGCGCAGACCGCGCCGCAAAGGCTGCTCAGTCACCTTGACCGGAGATATCACGCCGTCGTATGCGGCACTATCAGCAAACACGCTTCAATTAATCCAATCCGGCTTCCGACAACGCAGCATCAACGTGCGTCCTGTGTTCCTCATGCGGGACCCGATCGAGCGGCTGATCTCCAGCCAACGCATGAAACAACGCAAGCTCGGCAAGCGAGATGCAGCGAGTGAAATCGCCGGCTTACGCAAGCGGGTGCGCAAGGGCCCGAGTCTGCGCAGTGATTACGGCCGCACCCTGGAGAACCTCAGACACAGTTTTGGGATCCAGGAGTGCTATCTCGGTCTCTATGAAACGCTGTTTCAAACCGAAACGTATGCGCAACTCTGTGCATTCCTCGGTCTTCGTTACCACGAACCAGCTTGGGACCAGCGCGTGAATGCGAGTGACAGCAGCACTGACATCCCCGACGATCTCTTGGCTGAATTAGGACAGTCGCTCGCCGATGATGTCAAAGCCGTGCGTCAGTTGCTTCCTGAGGTTGACCTTGAACAGCACTGGCCAACGGCAAGCCGCTGGTGCCGCTAAGCACTTCAGGCTCACAGCGATACCCGGCCACTGTCGGCCAGCCAGAGCTGGTCGGGCGCTGGGCGTCTGATCAAGGCACGTTGCAGCGCATCGCCATCCCTCCAAGGGACAGACGGTGGACTCATTCGCCCGGCTGCGACCTCCATCCGATCACTGAGATTGAGCAGACGGGCACGACGTGAGTAACGGCGAGGCTCACGCTGCAAACGCCTGCTGAGCGCAGGGTCCTAATCGACGAAGCTGTGCCACCACCAGCTCAGCAGGAGCAGGGCCAACCAGGGAATCAGTGCGGGATAGCTGGGCTGAAAGCTCTTGCCTGTGGTGCAAGCCCATCGGTCCAAAGTCGGCAGACACCAGAAGCACCAGCCAGCGCTTCATCGCAGTCCCTCCAGCACCTGATCCCGGGAGCGACGCAGCGCCTCCCCTAACAGCGGTCCAGGTTGCATGCCCTGGGCGATCAAGTCCCTGGCGCTGACCGAGGCGGTCGCATGCCGCCAGCGCCCCCACCAGCGCAGCATCGGGCGCCAGCACAGTGGGGTTTCGATCACCGCCAAAGCCACCACCGGCGCGGACCAGTTGGCCTGCTCAAGACGTGAGGTCCACTCCAGAGCTCCCCATTGGCGCCATGGCTGGGGCAACACCTCCTGCTCCAGCCAGTGCCGCAGCGCTTGCAGTTGCTCCAGCCAGCGCAACTGCTGCATGGGAATCTCAAGCCGCTGAGCCAGAGCGACGGGTTCCTCGGCTGCGGCGATCAAGGCGCTGAGCAAGGGAAGTTGCAGACGTGCAGCCCGCCGCAATCTGCATATGAGCTTGGCCTCGCTCTGCAACAACGGATCCAGAAGAGGCAGCGCAGACCATTTCTGCAGCAAGGTCAGAGCCTGCGGCCAGGGTTCCCGCTCCAGGAGCAGATCCAGCTCCATACGCAAGCGGGTCCCCAGGGCTGGAGGCACCTCATCCACAACATCGCCATGCCGCCAGGCCCAAGGCCAGCGCTCCAGCGTGGTCTTCAACTGCTGCAGGGATCCCGAATCGAGATCGAATCCAAGCCGGGCGCCATAACGGGCAGCGCGAATCACGCGCGTTGGGTCATCAGAAACGCTGGCCTCATGCAAAAACACCAACTGCCGTGAAGCCAGGTGGTCGAGACCACCATGGGGATCCAGCAGCTGCTGGCTGCCATCGCCATGCAACACCAACGCCATGGCATTCGCCGTGAAATCCCGGCGTGCCAGATCCTCTTCGAGCGGTCCCGGTTGAACGATTGGGTTCTCGCCCGGTAGGGGATACCGCTCCTCACGGGCACCGGCCAGATCGATCAGCACGCCATCCAGCATCAGTTCCGCCGTGCCGAAGCGCTCATGCAACTGCAGCCACGGCATCCGCTCAGCACCGAACCTTTGCTGGAGACCACGGGCCAGATCAGCGCAGGATCCTTCCAGCACCAGATCCAGATCCGGAAGCCCTGTCCAGGAGGCCCCATAGCATTGATGGAGCAGGGCATCACGGACGGCACCACCGACCAGAGCCAACCGCCCAAGCCCCTGGAGTCGAACCTGCTCGACGAGGGCCAACGTCAACTCCGGGGGAATGCCTGGCAGCTCAAGGCGTGAGATCGCCCCCATCCCTACGTGCGAGCCATCCGGCGGGCCTCCTCCAGCTGCTCCGGTGTATCCACAGAGAGTGAGGTTCCCTCCACCCTGAAGGTGGCGACCGTATGCCCGGCTTCGATCAAGCGCAGCTGCTCCAGGCGCTCGAGATCTTCAAGAGGAGAAGCCGGCAGTTGATCCCATTGGGCCAGCACATCCCCCCGGAAGCCATACATACCCACATGTCCCCAGTAAGGCGCATGCCGATGCCAGTCAGCGGGATCCACGTCACGGACATGGGGGATGGCGGAACGGGAGAAGTACAACGCCCGGCCATCGTGGGCCACCAGGGTTTTCACGACGGCTGGATTGTGGATGGTGTCCGCGGTCAAGCGGTAGATCGGTGTCACCACTGCGGGCACAGGCTCGCGCCGTCCGAATTCCTCAACCATCGCAGTTACGACAGCAGGGTCAAGAAAGGGCTGGTCACCCTGCACATTGATCACGGCCGTGGTGCGGAGCCGCTCGGCTCTCTGCGGTTCATCCCAACAATCAACCCGCTCGACCCAGGCCTTAGCCACCAGCTGGTCGGCCACGGAGGCGATGCGCTCGCTACCGGAGCTGCAAGAGTCCGAAGTCATCAGCACCGGAAAACCCCACCCCTGAGCCAGCTGCTGCAGCCGAGAACTGTCCGTGCAGAGCACCACTGCTGCAGGCCCAGCGGCATGGGCGCAGCGTTCCAGCACCCGCTGGATCATTGGCTTGCCGCCAATCTCCGCCAATACTTTGTCGGGCAAGCGGGAGGACGCCAACCGGGCCGGCACCGCCACCACTGAACGCTGAATCGTCATCAGTCCCAGAGCTTCATGGCGTCATCACGGGCCGAGAACCATTCCGCCGCAAGCGGCCCACCCATCGTGCGCTGCTCCCTGAACCAGGGGCCGCCGAGGGTCCAGTGCAGCAAGCGCGGACCACCTTCTTCCGCAGCCGCCGTGGGTGCGTCCTGCACATCCACGAGATGGTTCCAACCAGCATCCAAGGCACCGATCTCATGATCGCCCTCCAGCCAATGGAATCGGTGGAGTTCCAATCCTGTGGCCCTGTTCACATAGTCCACGGTCAACGCCGTGCAGCGGCTGCAGTTCAGCAACATCAGCGAGCTCCAGTTCTTCTTCGGGTAAGCGCTCTGCACTTCCCCCAGAAATTTCACCGTTTCGCCGGGCACATGCTCGTGCTGCACGCACATCGCTCCATAGCGATCATCCCGCTGGTCCCAGAGCTGCTTGATATCACCGCGGCAGAGCATGTCGCAGTCCATGAAAATCGCCCAGCCCTGATACCCCATCAAATGGGGCACCAGAAAGCGGGTGAAGGAAAACGCCGTGCTCTGCTTGGGATCCCGCTGGCGCCGGTACAGCCCCTGAGCCTCCAGTTGGGGGGTCACCAAGGGCGTGATCGCCAGTGGCGACGTGCTGTGCTGATACAGGCTGTCGATCAGCACATTGGTGGCAGCCCGCTCCCGCGGGTCGTAACCGATGAAGATCGGAATCGGAGCGAGGGTCGTCACCGGCAGGCCTGGTCTGGGCGCAGATTACGGCCCGCTCCAGCACGAGGCCTAGGCTTTCGGCCCTGGAAGCACAACCATGGCAGCGCGGCAGGTCAGTCTTGGGTCAATCACCTTCGCCAACGACGCGCCCTTCGTGCTGATCGGCGGGGTGAACGTGCTGGAGTCGCAGCAGTTCGCCCTCGATGCAGCAGCGAAGTACGCCGATGTCTGCCGCCGGCTCGCGATCCCTCTGGTCTTCAAAGCGTCCTTTGACAAGGCCAACCGATCATCGGTTCACTCGTTCCGTGGACCCGGACTGGAGGAGGGCCTGGCGATGCTTCAGGCCGTCAAAGACACCCATGGGATGCCCGTGATCACGGACGTGCATACACCCGAGCAGGCCGCTCCAGCTGCAGAGGTGTGCGACATCATCCAACTCCCGGCATTTCTGGCCCGCCAGACGGATCTGGTGGAAGCGATGGCGCAAACCGGCGCAGTGATCAACATCAAGAAGCCGCAGTTTCTGAGCCCCTCTCAGATGGCCAACGTGGTGGAGAAGTTCCGCGAGTGCGGCAATGAGCGGTTGCTGATCTGCGAGCGCGGCAGCAATTTTGGCTACGACAACCTGGTGGTGGACATGTTGGGGTTTGGCGTCATGAAGCGCTGCTGCGACGACTTGCCTCTGATTTTTGATGTCACCCATGCGTTGCAGTGCCGTGATCCCGGCGGTGCGGCGTCGGGAGGTCGCCGCAGTCAGGTGCTGGATCTGGCCCGCGCCGGAATGGCCATCGGACTGGCAGGTCTGTTTCTGGAGTCCCATCCAGATCCAAGTCAGGCCCGCTGCGATGGACCGAGCGCCCTGCCGCTGGAGCAACTGGAACCCTTCCTCTCCCAACTCAAGGCTGTGGATGACCTGGTGAAATCCCTGCCAGCCCTCACCATCCAATGATTCAGGCCGCCAGCAAGCAATGGCTGCTGGCCTACAACCAGATCAGCCACGGCCTGGTTCTCAGCCTGGTGGCGCTCGGTGTGATCACTCTCCTCGTGATCGCCGCCAAAGACCAGGACCCAACAGATCAGCGCACCCAACCCTTGCCCTTCCGGATCCTGAGATGGATCCGGCGTCACCCTGTTGTGACCGTGGTGTTCGCGGGCTACACCGTGGCGATGGTGCAGGGCACCAGCTGGTTCTATCCGGAACTGCCCGACCTCTACCAAGGCTTCATCCACAGTCCGCTGCTCGACCAGCCCCAGGTGCAAGAGCGCTTCATCGCCGAAACGATGCAGCGCAACAGCTTCCGTTTTTTCCCTCTCGCCCACCAGGACCTGCATGCCCTCAGCTGGTTCACGCCCTACGTGAAGGTATGGATGCTGGTCAGTGCGGTCGAATTGATGGCGATCGTGGTGCTCAGCGCCCGGATGGTGCAGGAGATGGTGGGACCACCGCGGGTCCCTGGGCTGCTTCTGAGCATGGCCCTGCTGTTTCTCTTCGCACCGGCCACCGGATGGGGGTTCTTCCAGCTGGTCTACTGCGAGCGGCTGCTCACGGTGTTGTTCGCCGGCTATGCCTTCAGCTACTGGCGCTTCATCAAGAGCGGCCGCAGACGGTCCGGGGCGTTCACTCTTATGTGGGCACTGCTCGGTGTGTATGTCAAAGACATCGCCGTGCTGCTGTTCGTGATCCCAGCTCTGCTGCGCTGGCTCACCACTCCGGCCGCTCGGCGCTGGCGATCCCTGGAGAGCGCACTGATCGCCCTTGTGCCGGTGGTGGCGGTCTCCTACGTGACGCTCAGCCTTCTGCCCAGCCTTGTCGCCCAGGCCACACCCTTCAGCAGCGAGGGACGCTGGAGCCTGGATGCGGACTGGCGACTGATCGCTCTCTTCGGCTTCAACGCTCTGCGGCTGCTGCCTCTTGTTCGCAACCGACGGTCTACTGACCTGCTGGACGGGCTCAATCTGGCGGTCATTCTCTACGCGGTCGCCCTCTGGGCCAGCGTCGGCTACCCCTACGCCAGCTTCTGGACCCTGCCGGTGCAACTGGTCACGGTGCTTGACCTGGGCTGGATCTGGTGCTGCTGGCTGGTGCCGCGTCTGGGTCGCCGTCCAGCCTCTGCCACGGTCGCAGCCCTGGGGATGGCCGGAAGCCTGGTGCTGGTCGGCCTCGAACACCGCGCCTCAGAAACCTTCAGCAAGCGCGTGCGCACGATCAAAACCACGCAGCGCCGCTGGCGCGAAACCTTCGATGCCATGGCAGCACTCAGCCGCGACAGCCGGGAGAAGGGAGAGCCGGTGAATGTGATTTTCATGCGCTCCTATTTCAATCAGCACACCCTCAAACCGCTGGCGGTGGACCGACTGATCGAGTACCACCGCCAGCGCCGCACGTACACCGTGGTGGAAGGCCTCAACCGGGGAGAGGCTTACACGCCCCAACCGGGTGATTTTCTACTCACGATCGACAAACGCGAGCGCAAGGATTTGGGGCAGGATGGCCAGGCCTTTGCGGAGATCTACCGCCACAGCACCGCCAAGCGGGCTGGGCGCATCTTCCGCCACCGCTGAGTTTGCATGTCAATGCCGAAGATGATCCGGCGCTTTCAGCCCTGGATGCTGCTGAGCAGCGTCGCAGCGATCCTCTCCCTAGCCGGGATTGGCTCCTGGCTCTGGCTGCAGCAGGCGATGCGCTGGCTCCCTGACCCTCGCAGTGCGGCTGGGAAGCTCCTGCTTTACACCTACAACCGCACCTCTCACGACATCGCTCTGGCACTGCTGGCGATCGCCGTGCTGTCGCTGCTTTGGATCGGCCTGCGATCAGAGACGCCGCCTGAAGACGCAGACCAACCTCCCCTCAAACGGGGGAACTGGGCCAAACAACTGCTGACGTTTTCGAGGGAGCACCCCCTGGTGCTGCTGCTGTGGAGCGCCTACACGGTGGCGATGGTGAACGGCACCAGCTGGCTGTTCCCGGAGCTCGTGGGCTGGTACGACGGCATCCTTGACCACCATCTGCTCGACAACTTCTCAATCCGCTACGACTTCATTGCGGAGACCATGCTCCGCAATGACTACCGCTTCTTCCCGCTCGCCCACCAGGACCTGCACGTTCTCAGCTGGTTCACGCCGTATGTGAAGGTGTGGATGGTGGTGAGTGCAGCAGAGGCCTTCACCATCGTGATCCTGGCCACCCGCATCGTGCGGGGTTTGGTGCACCCTCCCACTCCCAAGCATCTGCTGTTGATGGTCAGCCTGCTGCTGCTGTTTGCGCCGGCTACTGGCTTCGCCTTCTTTCAGCTGATCTACGCGGAACGGATGCTCACGCTCTGCTTCGTTGCTTTTGCTTTTTTCTATCTGCACTACCAGAGCACGGGAGGCCGTCAGGCCTGGTGTTTCAGCCTTCTCTTCGCCCTGGTGGGGATGTTCTTCAAGGACATCGGCTTGCTGCTGTTCGTGACACCCGCCGCGTTCACCCTGATGACCGGTGCGGCCGGGTTGATGGATCGTTACCCAGCCTTCCCAGCTCACAACCTGACCGTTAAGCGCCTGCGCAACTGGATGGGTGCTTACAGCCTGGAACTCTGGCTAATGAGCCTGATGGTCGTCTTCGCGCTCGCTTACACCTACCTGAGCTATCTGCCCAGCCTGTATCACGGCAAAGAGGCCTATGGCTCGGATGACGGGTTCCGATTCATCGGTGATTTGCGCAGCTGGATCTTGTTCATCTTCATCGGCCTGCGCATCGTTCTGATCAGCTGCAAGCGATCCTCAGCCAATCTTCTGGATGGACTCAATGCTGCGGCCCTCACTTACATGGGAGCCCTCTATGCCGTTATGGGCTACGAGGGCACCAGCTACATGAGCCTGCCGGTGCAGCTGGTGACGGTGCTTGATCTGAGCTTCGCCTGGTGTGCCTGGATCACGCCCACCCTCAGCCGGCGCATCCAGTCACCCATGGCACTGAGCGCCGCAGCCATCGTGACCAGCGGCGGCCTGCTCGGCCTGGAACATTTTCAGGAGGATGGCTTCATCGAACGGGTGAGTGCGGTCAAAGCCAAACAACACTCCTGGCTGACCACCTTCAACAAGATCGACGACCTCACCGTCAAGGCCAAGCGACGCGGGGAGGAAGTAAACCTCGTGTTCACCAAATCCTGGTTCCGGCGCAAACGCCACATCGATCGTTTCAAGGTGGATCGCCTGATCTTTCTCGATCCGTCCACCATGACCTACACCACAGTGGCAGGAATCGGACGCGGCGAGACCTACACCCCGAAAGCCGGCGACTTCCTGATGGACATCGACAAGGGCAATCTCAAGTTTCTCGGAGACGAACTAGACCGCTACGAACTGGTGTATCGCTACAGCCGCCACCGGGGCAACGGCCGCATCTACCGCTTTCGCGGACCGTCCGACTCCGCCAAGGCCTCGGAATAAACCAAACGGCGGTTGAGGGCCGCCACCCAGGGCAGGGCCAGAGCCAACTGGGCCAAACCAGCAGGGGCTGCCATCCAGCTGCCGTCGTAACGGATGGCACCGCTGCGTTCAGGGTCGAACCGCAGACGGTTGCCAGACAGCACATGGCTGCTGCTGTGGCAGGCAGGCTCCAACATGCGCGGATCGAAGGGGATCTCCAGCCAGGCACACAGACGACGCAGGCTGGGCTCCGGCTGCAAGGCCAACTCCTCATACCCCAGCCGGAACACCGGTTTCCCGCAGCGGCGCAACCATCGCTCGTGGCGGGCATTGATCCGGCACCAGCGCAGCAACGGTTTCACGCCGGGAAGCCACTGACCCCGCTGACGCCCATCCCTTGAGCGGGAATGCACCCAGGAACGCAGGTCGCGGGTGAGATGCAGGATGCGGATTTCCAGGTCGTCATCCTGATGAAAAGGCAACACGAAATCACCCTGATAAGAGTCCACCACCCAGCTGGGTGCGGCCTCTGAAGCAGCTTCAACCACCGTCAGAAGCATCCGCATCTTGTCGGCCAGGGGCTGGGCCTCATGGGCTGGCAGCCAGGTCAGCATCGGTCCCCAGACGGGACACTCGGCCGCAAGCGTCCCGCAGGTGCAACGCCGCTGAAAACGCAGATCACCGCGCAGCTGGGCCGGACCCCGGTGTTCTTCACCCACGGCAGGACGGTCCAGGATCCTTGCGGCTTCCCCCAATCCCACCATCTGGGGATGGGCCCCCAAGGCCAGATCAAGAATGGTGGTGCCACTGTGACCGAGGCCGCGGATTAACAGAAGTCTGCGGGTCATCGCTCGTCATCCCCGATCACGGCAAGCAGGAAGGAGGAAAGCTGGTGGAGGTGGTGGTCGATCGTGAACCCCTTCTGAATGCGGCGCCGGCCACCATCTCCCAGACGTGCCGCCAGGGCTGGATCGACCGCCAACCGCATCATCGCTTCAGCCATCCCCTGCACATCGCCCTCCCCCACAAGAAAACCGGTCTCTCCATCGAGCACCACCTCGGGAATACCCGCATGGCGCGTGGCCACCACAGGCAGACCACTCAACTGGGCTTCCATCACGGCCACCGGATTCCCTTCACTATCACCATCGGCAGCCACGAGGGAGTGCTGTACGAATCCACGCACCTCACGCATCAGCTGCGCCACCTTCTCCTGGCCGCGAACGCCGAGGAAACGCACCCGCTCATTGAGATCCAGGCTGCGCACCAATGCGCGTGCATCGGCAAGCAAAGGACCCTCGCCCACCATCCAGAGCGCCAAGTCCGGCTGCTCAGGCCCCAGACCTTCGCAAACCTGGGAAAAAGCCCGGATGGTGTGAAGAGGCCCCTTCTTGGCCACGAAGCGCCCCACCGCCAGAAACACCACTGGAGCAGCAGCCGGATCACTGCCGTGAAAGAGCCTGGCATTGGCCCCCGAGGGACTGATCAGCAACCGCTCGGGGCGAGCACCGAGGGATCGAAGGGTGTCGGCCATCGGACGTGACTTGACCACAACACCGGAGGCGATCGCGAACAGCCGCCGATAGCGCTTCCCCAGCAGCCCAAGCCGATCACGAGCGGACGCATCCGATCCTCGGAAATG
The DNA here is from genome assembly GCF_000153285.1 of Synechococcus sp. WH 7805. Classification (NCBI taxonomy): domain Bacteria; kingdom Bacillati; phylum Cyanobacteriota; class Cyanophyceae; order Synechococcales; family Synechococcaceae; genus Synechococcus; species Synechococcus sp. WH 7805. Next base: position 1,401,333 of record NZ_CH724168.1, read on the forward strand.
CACCACCAAGGGAACGCCGCTCCAGGCACAGGCCTCCATCACTCGCACCGCCTCAAAGCCGAAATCCACCAGCACCGCATCGGGACGCTCTCGCCGGATCTGCCACCAGACCACGCACGCAGCAGGCATCTCAGCCAAACGCAACCACCGCAACCGGGTCAGCACTTTGCTGAGCAGGATTGCCAGGCCATAGGCCAGAGCGACCGGCCGTCCCGGTGGCCGCTCATCGCCAAACAAGGCAGTGACGTCGAAAGGCAGCCCCTCGAGATTGGCGCGGATGAAGGTTTCGCTGACCGCACGACGGGTGGGCGCCAGCATCAGCAGACGATGGGTGAACCTGGTGGAGAGGCCCTCGGTCACGGCAGAGCCAGCACAGAGCGCCAATGGGGTTCCACTACCTCCCAGTCAAGGGCGCGCAGGGTGGTCCGTGCTTCCGCCCCCATGCGCTCACGCAGGGCCTGATCACCCATCAAGTGCTGCAAAGCTTCAGCAAACGCTTCTACATTTTCGTTGGGCACCACCAGGCCCTGGCAGCCATCGCACACCATCTCCAACGGACCAGGCGAGGCGTCGCTCACCACTGATGGCAAGCCGGCTGCCATCGCCTCCAGCAGGGCATTGGGCATGCCCTCAAAACGGGACGGCAGCGCAAAAATCGATGCGCGTTGCATGTAGCGCAGGGGATCCGACTGGAACCCCTCGAACACCACCTGAACGCTGATGCCGAGCTGCTGGGCCAGTGCTTGAAGGGCGTTGCGCTCCGGACCATCCCCCACCAGCACAAGGCGCCAGCCGGCCCGCACCGGCTCTGGCAGGGAAGCGAAGGCCCGGATCAGCAGGTCGAGGCCCTTTTGAGGAACAAGCCGCGCCACTGCAAGAACCTCGAAATCGCGGGCTGCAGACCCCGATGAACCCTGCAGATTGAGGCCACCGGGGAGGGGATTGGGCAAGAGATCAAGGCGCTGCCAGGTGCCCATTGCCTGCAGGGCTTCGAGCACACCCTCGGTATTGGCCGTCACCACATCAGCGCGGCGGTAATACACGCGGCGCAGTCGATTCCAAAGCCGATCCAGCCTCTGGCGACGGGGATCATTCCGCTCCGACACCACCAGATGAATCGGTAGATCCCACACCGCAGCACAGCAGAGGATGTTGGTTTTGGTGAGCAGAGCCAGAACCCGTTTCGGGCGCTGCTCCAGGAACAGCTGCCGCAGACGCCGGTAGCGATCTCCACCGATCCGGCGCATGCAGCGGTTCAGCAGACGCACGGCTGATGCCTCAGAACCGGGTTGGATCCTCTGCTCGAAAAGGGGCCAGGTGAGCTGGACCCAGCGCAGCACCAGGGCCGTGACCACTCGAATTACGAAACGGCGCAGCTTGATCCACTGAGCCACGCAAAAACGCCGTCCGCGAGCCAGCAGCGATCGGTTCCAGACGTCCTGCAACCAAGGATGGACACTGAAGTCATCCTGATCAGGCCCGAGATCGAAAGCGGTCACGTTCTCAGGCAACCGGTGCTTGATCGGATGGTTGTGACGCAGCGACAGCACCCGAACCCTCAGGCCCTGGGCCGCGAAATGCTCTGCAGCCAAAAGGCCGACCTTCTGGGCACCACCGGCACCGAGGTGGGGGAGTACAACCCAGAGGTCATCCATGGCGGGTCGAGCGCAGGGCCTCCAGACAATCACGGCGCAGGCAATCGGCGGAATAGCGCTCACGCACCTGGATCGCCCGCTCTCCCAGACGCCGACGACGCTCTGAATCAGCAAGCAGTGCGGCAACAGCCTCGATCCAGTCATTGGAGGTTGCCGAGGCGGGCAACAGCAGACCGTTGTCTCCATCGCGGATCAGATCCGATGGGCCCGTGAGGCAATCACTGGCGATGCAGGCACACCCAGCAGCCATCGCCTCCAGAAGCACGTTGGGGAAGCCCTCATAGCGAGAGGGCAGCACAAACACCGTGGCCCTGCGATACCAGCGGGTCATGCTGCCGCAAACCCCAGGCAACAACAGCCGGCGCTGCAGGTCGGAATCCGCCCCCAGCCGTTCGCGCAACCAAGCCTGCTGATCCTGCCCGTGATAAGTCCCTGAAGTCAGACCCAGCACAGCCAAGTGCAAACGGGAGTCCGCCAGGCCTAGCTCGGCAAACACAGGCATCAGGCGATCAAATCCCTTCTGCCGCGCCTTGGTTCCCGCGGCCAGGATCAAAGGCAGCTCCGGTGCCAACCAGTCTTCAGGCTCGATCAGTGGCTCACGATCCTGCAGCGGCCAGCTCACTGCATTGGGCAGCAGCCGCTGACGACGCACACCACAATGCTGACGTAACCAAGCGCCGGTGATGCGGGTCTGCACCAGGTGCAGATCAGCCCAGGGATAGGTGAGCTTGCGCAACCAGCGCCAGGGCAGAGCCGGGGGTTTAGCGGGCGGATAGTTGCGCTCTGACACCACAGTGCGCAGAGGCAGTCCGGCACAGGCCAGCAGCAACTTCACGGCCGGCAGGGTGGTCATGCCCACGGCCAGATCACACCGTTTCTGCATCAAGAGCCGGCGCAGTTGCCAGACGCGAAAGGGGAAGGCCAACCAGCCGAGCCGCTCAAGGGGAGCCGGCAACCCTGGTTCCTGGCATCGCTGCACACCATTCGGCACTGGATAGGCATCCCGGTCGGGCCCATGGCGGGTGATCACGAGCACCGACCAGCCTTCGTCCTTGCACCATTGAGCCCACTGGAGCAACACCCTTTCGGCTCCGCCCAGCTTGAGCGAGTCGATCGAGAACGCGACACGCAGACCCCCCATCAGGACTGAGCGACGGGCTGCAACGACTGCAGAAAACGACGCGCTTTCTCGGCCCGGTTGCGGCGCAGATCAGGGAAGTACACCAACAGAACAGGGTCCACCAAGCACTCCAGCTCCGGCCGTTGGGAGGGGTCCGTCACCGACCAGCGACAGGCCGCCAACATCGCCACCACCGCATCGGCGAAACCACGGTGATCTTCCTGAGTTTTATTGGCAATCGGATCAAAGCGATCGGCATGACAGGCCTTGCGCAACCGCTCCATTTCGCCCAACACATCAGCAAAGCGCTGGGCTTCGGCTTTCTGCCAGGCCATCACCGCAGCAATGGTGAGGCTGCGCATGATGTTGCGCGTCATCCGCGTCGCTGTGTTGCGATCGATCGCGAAGGGGTCGTAACGACGGGCACTCTCCAGCAGTTCCCGGGAGGCCTGAGCCAGAGCGGCCGTGTCCTGGAGAGCCATTAGCGCCCGCAGCCGCGTGAGCTGGGCGGAAATCAGCAGCTTGGCTCTGTTCTCGCGGTTGGGCTTGAGACAGCGATAGGTATCGGGATCACGCTCCAGCTCCAGAAGAATCGCTTCCAGACCCAAGACCCCCCGTCGCAGAGCGTTCGGATCTTTGGCATCGATGGCCCGGTAGGTGCGCACCACCCGGCAATAGCCGGCGTAATGCAGAGGTAGCGATGGACTGGCGGCCAGCACATCGAAGAGGGCCAGCTGATCCACCTTGGATCCAGGCCTGGATCCACGCCGAAACAGCAATTGATGGAGAATTTCGGCCTCGCCGTCCTCCGCCCAGATCCGTTCGATCAACTCACAACCACCCAAGTTGTCCCCGACAGACAGACGTCTCTGCGCCAAAGCAGCCAAAAGGGTGACATTGCCCGGCTCTCGCCGAAGCCAGTAACGCAAACAAGCCTCAGCCGCCTGCACAAGACCCAGCGTCTCGAGGATTCTCACCGGCCCAAGGCGTCCCAGAGCTGAAAGGTGGGCCCGACTCCACTGACTACGCACATGGTGATAAGGAGGAGCCTGAGGAGCCAGCGGTTCCTCAGGCATCAGACCGTGCTGACGCAGGCACTGGAGCATGGCGGCCGTACGGCTGCGGTAGGTGTGACCCGCGGCCCATTCCAAGCGCTGGTTCTGGCTTGGCCCCTCTCCTGCCAGAGCCTTGCGGATCGCCTGCTCAAAGGCCATTGGTTCCGGCGGAACCAGCCAAGCCACATCCCCTTGATCCGCGAGCGATGGAATGTCCGTGGCCACCACGGGCAGGCCGGCGGCAAGGTACTCGAAGAACTTCATCGGATACATGTGGCGGGTGTAGTCGTTGATCTGCAGAGGCAGCAGGGCAACATCGGCCTGAGCCAGATAAGCCGGAAGGGTGGAGTAAGGCCGCGGCCCGAGCACATGCACGTTGGGCAAGCCTTCAAGAGACGAAATATCCGTTGTTGGATCCGTTTCTCCGACCGGACCGATGAAGACATAAGTCCACTCAGGCGTGGATGGCGCCAAACGCTCGAGCATCGTCAGATCCAATTTGTAGGCATCGATCGCACCGATGAAGATCAGCACGGGCCCTTGAATCGTTGGCCAGTCGACTGGGGCGTGCCGCTGAGGCTCAAGCGCTTGGCCGAAGTGGTCGGCATCCGCCACATTCCCGAAATAGTGACTCCCCGCATTCAGGGGTCCAAGCGACTGCAGCAGCTGAGGAGCCGTCGTGAACAAGGCATTGGCGGCTCCGCAGAGATCCCGTTCTGCCGCTTCCAGAGCGGCCACCGGCATCCCCGGCTGCGCCTGGATCCGATCAACACAGTGATAAATCACAGCGTGAAACTTGCCTAAGCGCAGGTAGGCACGGGTCTGGGGGTTGAACGTCCACAGCAGAGGACGTCGCAGGTCCAGAACCAGGTCTGCAGCGAACAGGCACAGATTCAAACTCCAGCGATTGAGTCGGCCAGCCACACCCTGCGTCTGCCCTGGGATCACCAGGGGAGACACCACCCACACACCGGGACGGACCTGTCGTGGCAGGCGCAGCCCGCGCCGCAACCGCCGAAGAATCCGGCCGGAATCAGCGCGATCGACCCGAGGGCCGCGCACACCAAGGGAGTCCACATACAGAACCCGATGGCCCAGCTCGGCCAGGGCACAGGCAACGTGCTGCTTATTGGTCCAGAGCGGATGATCCCAGTCGGCCGTGGCCAGAAGAACAATGTCTGCCATGGCTTTCAGACCACATCCAGCATCGTCATTTCACGAAAACTAGGTGATGTGCGTGTCAACGTTTCAAAATCACCGGAAGCGATGATTCGCCCTTGATCCACCTGGTAAATCCGGTCACATTTTTTGACGGTGGACAGACGATGAGCAATGACCACCATCGTGCAGCGGCGACCGATCAGATCAAGAGCCTGCATCACGTCATGCTCGGTCTTGTTATCAAGTGCGCTGGTGGCTTCATCAAGAACCATCAGCTTGGCGCGCCGGTAAAAAGCTCTGGCAAGTGATAGACGCTGCCGCTGACCGCCAGACAGCTTCATGCCATTTTCACCACACATAGTGAACAGGCCGTAGGGCATCTGAGCAACAAATTCGGAGAATTGTGCCGCTTCCAATGCAGCCCAGACCTGTTCATCATCAATGGCATCGGGTTGCTCACAGAACGCAACATTTTCGCGCACGCTCGCGTCGAGCAGACGAATGTTCTGGGGCACGAATGCACAATTGGCCTGCCATGCGGGCATCTCCTCATCAGACACTGGAACGCCATCCAGAAGAAGTTCTCCGGTGGTGGGTGTGTAGAGACCAAGCAGCACGTGAGCCAGGGTGGTCTTGCCGCTGCCGGTTTTCCCAACAAAGGCGATACGCGATCCCACCGGGATCGAGAGATGAATACCCTCCAGAACGGGACGCTCGCTCCCGAAGTAATTGAAGCTGACGTCATTGAGCTCAATCAGACGCCTGGGCATGACTCCATCTGGAGAGGGCACCCCGGGATCACCGAGCGAATATCGCTGCGGACGCATGCGCAGCAACTCAATGGCGTCTTTGACTTCGGGAAGACCGCCTCTGAGCTTATTGATACTGCGGAAGACAGACTGGAGTGGACCAGAAATCCGCAGCAGCACCACAAGGATCGTGGCGAGTTCGGGCAGAGCGTCACGAAGCCGGTCACCGTCTCCGGTGACGATTGCGGGAGCGAGTCCAACCGCGAACAGGATGGTGATGCCCGCAGGTTCGATCACGAAGCGCGGCACATTGGGAAGCAGGCTCGAGAGCCTGTCATTGCGCTTGGCCTGCACTCCTTCACGGGAGAAGCGATCAACAAAAAACCGATGCGAGGAATACATCTGCACATCACGCATCGATTTCAACGACTCTGAGAAGATGACATGAAGTCTTCGGGAATATCGATTTTTCTGACGAACGGCTAACCGCAGATAGGGGGTAATAATCTTTGAGGAGAGAGCATAAGCTGCCAGCAACAAAGTAAAAATCAGCAGGGATGAACTACCGAGAACAAAAATCACACCCACGATCAACGCCAACACGGAAAGCAAATTTCCTGCGATTGCAATCATTGGAGTGATCACAGCGCCGGTCACCCTGCTGAGGATGCGATTGAAGCGCTCTGACAACACTGATGTGCGCTTATGCATGAAAAACTCATAGCGCTGCAGCATTAAATTGTTATATACCTTGTTAACAAGATCAGACCAGATCTCAGCCGTTAGGAGAGATTCGAGCAAAGCAACGCCGAAGCGGATTCCCGAAGCGAACCAGTACGCCGTGATCAGCAGAACCACGATCCAGCCAGCCTGATCGAGAAGCCCCCCGCCGAAAAAACGGATACCGGGAATCTGATCCCCAAGCTTCGCGCCCGCCAAGAGACCAACGAGACGAGCCAGGAGTCCGACCAAAAGGATGTCGACGATCCCCTGAAACAGAGACGCCAGCAGCACCACAGCTAAAAACCGCAGGCGTCTGGACGACAATTCCTGGAGCAACAGCTTCAGTTCATTCCAGGTCTGGCTCTTGAAGGGCATGAACGAAGGTGCCGAAGACTCTGCCCGTATGGCAGATGCCTGTTCTTGCAGAGCTTTATTAAAGACCGGGGGCCGGTCTGATCAGCTCGGCCGCAGCCAGCCGGGCAACCGATTGACCACCTTGCTTCGCAGCCGATCCCCACGCTGGCCCCAGCGCAGACGGCGGGTGGATGGACTGGTCAGAGATGCCGCAGGATCCAGGCCGAGGGCTTGGCGCTCGGCAAGAGCGTCCAACTGGCTGAGCGTGGCTCGCCAACGCTCAAGCCAACGGGCTTCAGTGACGTTCTCCAGCACAACAGCGAGGGACGAAGCATCGGGCCCCCAGCTCTCCGGATCAACGGCAGCGGCACTGATGCGCAGGAGATCGTTGTCTAGAGACCCCTGACCGATCTGATGAGCGGTGACCCCCGGGGTGAGGCTGTCAGCCAACGCATGATTGAAACTGCTGAACACTACGCAGCCACAAGCCAGGGCTTCCAACGGCGGCAGGCCAAAACCCTCGCTCACCCCGCGGCCTCGCCAATACTCAGCCGAGTCGTAGAGAACCACGCCAGCACTGTTGAACAAGCCAACAAGATCATCAACCCAGCCGCTTTGCACCTCCACCGTCAACCCCCGTGCACGCAGGGCAGGGACCAGCCGGTTGAGGACGTAAGGACTGCTTTTGCGCTTCTGCACCAGCACATCGATCGGGCGCCTGGATCGAACAGCTCCTAGCCCGATCGGACGCGCTCCACGTTCCAACCACTGGGGCTCAAGGGCATTGGGAACGAGAAAGAGGGGATTGCGAGGCGCCCGATCACCCCAGTAGCCAAGGGTATTGCGGCTGACGGCGACCACCGGGACTGCCGGCGGAAGACCAAAGCCATACCCGCTGCTGTGTGCCTGATAGACCGCAGGGCGTCCGCGGAGCTTTCTCAACAACCCAGGAACATCAAATCCCCAGCTCACCACCCAGAGACTGTCACCCGGTGCAGCCTCGCGCTTCAGTAGATCATCGAAAAAAGCGTGATCGTTCTCTCTCTCCCGGTAGGTCACCACTTCTGTCGGGCGAAGGCCCGCCAGCAACCGGGCGGTCTGCAGGGCAACGCTCAATCCGCCGCAACGAAATCGGGCCCCGGTGCCTGGAACCAGAACCCGAATGCGTAGCAAAGAAGCGGCGGATGGAATCAAGCAGCCACAGCCTCGGTGCTGCCGGCGCGTTGACGGCGGGTGAGAAAGCCGAAGAGCACCTTGCCGATGGCAGCCACCAGGTTGCCTTCAAGCTCTTGGAACATCTTCATGTTGAGGTGGAAGGCATGGTTGGCCTCCTCCACCATGCGATCAGCCGTGGGCTGGTCAATCGGAAGCTGATCCATCGCAGCGCGATAGGTGGTTTTGAAGGCCTTTTCGTCGGCGATCGAAGGGAAGGAATAGAAGTGCAATCCATCGTTCTCACCCAGGTTCATGGCCTTCTGGGCAATGTTCTTGAGGATCTGGCCACCGGAAAGGTCACCGAGATAACGGGTGTAGTGGTGGCCGACCAGCAGCTCAGGAGACTCCTTAGCAACCTGGCGGATGCGTTCCACATAGACCTGAGCCGCAGGGGTTGCCTTGATCTGCTGAAGCCAATCTGCTCCGTAGTAATAAGCAAGGTCCTGCTCAAGAGCCTCACGGCGGTTCAGTTCAGCAAAGGCGATCGGAGCGATCACCGGATGATCGGCGAGACGCGCCATTTCTTCTTCCATGGCGGCATAGACGAAATAAAGATCAGCCACCAGCGTGCGGTAGCTGCCCTTGTCCACCACACCTTTCAGGAAGCAGCTCACAAACCCGGTGTTTTCGGCCATGGTGTGGGACTTTTTCGTGCCTTCACGGAGCTGGGAGGCGAGAGCGACGGGCATAGGGAAAGCGTCTGTTCAGTGTTTGCAACCATAAAAGCGATGTCCGAAAACACGGCTGGAGGGTTGCGAAGGGTTACGCCGCGGTGTCGGATGCAGCTGAATCGGCAAAGAGAGCGAAGAGATCACGACAAACCTGCTGCAACTGGAGCACCTGCTCACGCTGAGGCAGATGGGACCCTTCCGGCCTCCAGTCGCCCATGGTGGCCATGCGCCAGCGTTCACCATCGAAGGTCATGCCACGCATCAGCACACCGAGCAGCTCAGGGGAGGTGTGAGCCCCACCCCTAGCCGTGCGTTTCAAGCGCAGCTGTAAGAGGAGGCTCCGGCATTGCAACCGAGGACTCCAGCCAGGGAAATGAAAAGACAGATCCAGAGTCTCGTCTTCCTGCCAACGACGGGTCTGGGGGTCATCTCTCCAAGGGCTGAGGTTGGCCCGAGCGGCAGGAAAGTGCTGCTTCACAAGCGTGACCGCCGAGGCCAGGGCCTGGACCAGCGCCACGCTGTCAACGGCGTCTGCTGCGTTCACTGGCCTCCGATCACTGTGCTTAGGGTGAATGGTGATCAGTGCTGACGCCAGAAGCCGTTACGGTTGCGACCATGATCTTGAGGACTCTCAGCACTCGGCTCAGCCTGTACAGCCTGGTGGGCGTCGGAGCCGCTGCTGTTCACGCCGGTGTGCTTCTGAGCCTGGGGCTTGTCATGCCCTGGTGGATCGCCAATCCACTGGCCTTCCTTGCCGCTTCCCTGGCGAGCTATGTGGGCCATGCCCACGTCACGTTCCGCCCTGAAACAGGGGGTCAGCAGTTCGCCCGGCGCTGGTTCGCTCTGCAGTACGCCGTCAACCTCACCGTCAGCAGCGTTCTTCCGCTGGCCTTACCAGGCTGGCTTCCCACCTCGGCCGAGGTCGTCGTTCTGGTTTTCACTCCCACACTGCTGAATGCCCTGATCTGGTCACAGGCCGCACAGTTCAGCCTGCGTCGACGCACGAATCGCACGTCACCTCCACGCCGGCATGCCGATGATCTCGGCTTGAGCCACGCCACCAATCAGGCCATCCTCACGCTGGCAGAGGAAGGACTGCTGGAGGGAACCAGCCTGCTGGTCAATGGTCCAGTCGCAACTGAAGGGGCAAAAGCCTGGAGCGTGCTGGCGGCAGACCGACCGACACTGCAACTCTGCCTGCATCTTTGTCTCACAGAGGGGCCGTCGAGTGCTCCGCCCGATTTAATTCCTGATCTGGTGGATCACCAAGGACATCTGCATCGGTCCTTTGGACACTGGCTGCTCCTGTCACTGCTGCCGCCTCGACATCCCAGGCGGGCAAGGCTTGTGAAACAGCTGGGACATGAAATTGACGCGCAGGTCAGACAATTTCAAGCCATGCGAGGCGAGGGGCCCATCGCACTGGACGGCCATCAGCACATCCATCTGGTTCCTGTGGTGCTCGATGCCGTGCTCGCCCGTTCCAGCAGGTTTGGCATCACTTGGCTGCGAAGCACGGATGAACCTCTGCCCACTGGACTTCCACTGAGATGCTGGTTGCAATCCTGCCGCGACGCAGGGCTGATCAAATGGCTTGTTCTTCAGTTGTTGAGCCGCCGCGCCAGGGGAGCCTTCCGGCAGCACGGAATCACCAGCAACGGAGGGTTCGCCGGAGTCTTGTTCACAGGACGGATGACCGGTGCTCCGCTTCGGGCTGCCTGGAGTGAGCTCGCCAGCCTGCGCTCTCCAGACCACTGCACCCCCTCGCTTCTGCTGGCCCATCCTGGAGCCCCACTGGAACAAAACATCGCCCAGGAGGGGTTCACGGTTTCACAGCCATTTGCGGCGTCTCCCTGGAGGCAAAAGGAATGGCGTGCTCTTCAAGCGCTCAGCGTCACGCCTGATGAATGCTGCGGATGAAGTAATGGGGTCTGGCCTTGGCCTCCACATAAATCCGCCCGATGTAATCACCCAGCACACCGATCCCGATCAACTGAATGCCACCAAGGAACAGCATGGCCACCATCAAGGAGGCGTACCCGGGCACATCTCTGCCCACAAGAACCGTCCGCAGCGCAATCACCAAGGCATAGAAAAGACTGAAACTCGACACGAGAACACCAAGACCTGTCCACACCTTCAAGGGAAGAACAGAGAAAGAGAAAATCCCGTCGAAGGCATAACTGAAGAGCTTGAGCGGGCTCCACGACGTGGTGCCACCCGCCCTGGTCACCCGCTGATAAGGAAGCTCCGCGCTGCGATATCCCGTCCAAGGCAGTAGCCCTTTGGAAAACCGGCTCGACTCCCGCAATTGGGTGAATGCCTCCACCACCTGAGCATCAAGCAAACGGAAATCCCCAGCCCCCTCCTGCAGCTGGATGGAATCCACCACTTTGTTGAACACCCGGTAAAACCAAGAAGCGCTCAACACCTTCAGTCGCGATTCCTGGTCGCGGTCATCGCGCACGGCAGTGACGACTTCGGCCCCTGCACGCCACTCCATCACCATCGCTTCAATTAATTCCGGTGGATGCTGCAGATCGGAATCGATCAACACAGCAGCAGCACATCGTCCGCGAACGTGATCAAGACCGGCCAGCATCGCCGCCTCCTTGCCGAAGTTGCGGGTGAGCTCCAACAGCGTGACCGGAACCGGTTCGCCCAGGCAGCGGCGATCGGCCAGGAAACCACGAATCTGATCCACGGTTGCATCCTTAGAACCATCGTCGATCAGCACCAGCTGGTCCACCCCAGGCACGGCCAGCACCCGCTCGATGAAGCGGCTGATCACGGCTTCTTCGTTGAAACAGGCCGCCACCACCCACACACCATCACGGTTCGTCATCGGACTGGCGGCCAAATCTCAAATGAACTGTAGGGATCGCACTTTGAGTCATAGGCTCGCCACAACGTGATGCCGCGAGGCGGCGAATCATCCATGGCCCAGTTTGAGAAGCTCACCGCCCCCAGCCAGGGCACGCCGATCCGCTTCGAGAACGGCCAACCCGTGGTGGCCGACAACCCGATCATCCCTTTCATCCGGGGCGATGGCACTGGCGTGGACATCTGGCCCGCCACCCAGAAGGTGCTGGATGCAGCCGTAGCCAAGGCTTACGGCGGAACCAAAACCATCGAATGGTTCAAGGTCTACGCCGGTGATGAAGCCTGCGAGCTCTACGGCACTTATCAGTACCTGCCCGAAGACACCCTTGAAGCAATCCGCAGCTACGGCGTGGCCATCAAAGGGCCCCTCACCACACCGGTGGGCGGCGGCATTCGTTCGCTGAACGTGGCCCTGCGCCAGATCTTTGATCTCTATTCCTGCGTTCGCCCTTGCCGGTACTACGAAGGCACACCCAGCCCCCACAAACGTCCCCAAGATCTGGACGTGATCGTGTATCGGGAGAACACCGAAGACATCTATATGGGCGTTGAATGGGAAGCCGATGACGCCGTCGGCCAGGAGCTGCGCAGGCACCTCAACGAGGTCGTGATCCCCGCTAACGGAAAGTTGGGCAAACGCCAGATCCCGGAAGGCTCAGGCATCGGCATCAAGCCGGTGAGCAAGCACGGCAGCCAACGCCACATCCGCAAGGCGATTCAGCACGCCCTGCGCCTGGAGGGCAACAAGCGCCACGTGACTCTGGTGCACAAGGGCAACATCATGAAGTTCACCGAAGGCGCCTTTCGCGACTGGGGCTATGAATTGGCCACGACTGAATTTCGCGATGTCTGCATCACGGAGCGCGAGAGCTGGATCCTCGGCAACCTCGAGACGGATTCAGCCCTGAGCGTGCAAGCCAACGCCCGCATGATCGAGCCCGGCTACGACAGCCTCACCCCCGAGAAAAAGGCTGACATTGATGCGGAAGTGCAGGCCGTGATCGATGCCATCGGTTCCAGCCATGGCGGCGGCAAGTGGAAAGAGATGGTGCTGGTCGACGACCGCATCGCCGACAGCATCTTCCAACAGATCCAGACCCGGCCTCAGGAGTATTCGATTCTGGCCACCCTCAACCTCAACGGCGACTACATTTCCGATGCTGCGGCCGCGATGGTGGGCGGTCTGGGCATGGCCCCCGGCGCCAACATCGGCGAAACCGCCGCGATCTTTGAAGCCACCCACGGCACGGCACCGAAACACGCCGGACTTGATCGCATCAACCCCGGGTCTGTGATCCTAAGCGGCGTGATGATGCTGGAGTTCCTTGGTTGGCAAGAGGCTGCTGACCTGGTGACCCAAGGTTTGAGTGCAGCGATTGCCGACAAACAGGTCACCTATGACCTCGCTCGCTTGATGGAACCGAAGGTGGATCCGGTGAGCTGCAGCGGCTTCGCCGAAGCGATCATCGAGCGGTTCTAAGCAAGGCCAGGGATCTTGAACGGGCGAGAGAAACATTGGCTGTTGCGTCTGGCGACGGCGTGGATCGCCCTGAGCGCAGCCGGGATTGGCTTGTGGGTCTGGGTTCGGCAGCGTCCTCAAGCACTCCCCCCTCCGAATTCCAAGTCAGGCCAAGATCTCCTACTTGGTTACCAGGAGATCACACACAACATCTGGCTGATCGCTCTTGCCCTGGTCATCATTTGTTTGGTCCAGCGTATTTATGTCAATCGCAAGCGCGAGACGCTGAGATCCGAGCACCAATCCAAACAGCCCATCGAATCGCTGCTGCGTTTCATCAAAAAGAATCCAATTTCAAGTGCACTCTTCATCGCTTACGGCGTCGCGATGATGTCCGGCATTACTTACCTGCACAAAGACATGCTCGGCTGGTATCCAGAGCTCGTCAAAGGACACTTTCTCGATAACTTCTCAATCCGACAATCCTTCGTTAGCGAAACAATGCGACGAACCGATTATCGCTTTTTCCCACTCGCTCACCAGGACCTTCACATTCTGAGCTGGTTCACCATCCACATCAAAACCTGGATCCTGGTGAGCGTGGCCGAACTGATCAGCATCGTTTTATTGAGCATCAAGTTCCTCAACGACTTGACATCAAGCAAGCTCGCGAAACAGTCGACCATCCTCTTGCTGACACTCCTCTTTTTAATCCACCCATCAACAGGAACCGCCTTCTTTCATGTGATCTACTGCGAGCGGCTGTTGTGCCTTGTTTTCATGCTTTATATCACCACCTATGCATTCTATCGAAAAACATCACATGCATCTTACTTTTACCTCACTTTTCTTTGGGCACTGCTTGGCATTTACATCAAAGACATTGCCGTCATTCTCTTCATCACACCGGCTGCCTCTTTATGGATAGCGGACTCGATCACAAACCAATCAAAAGACAAGCCAAATCATCGCCTTGAACATTGGCTTTGCAGCCTGAGCCTTGTCTTTATCGCAAGCTATATCTTTTTAGCGCTGATCCCCAGCAGCTTTGCCGGAGGGAGTGCCTACAACAACAACGCTCCAGGAGGGTTGGTTCTCGACATTCGCTGCTATCTCTTTGGCGCTGTCGCCCTGACCAGGGCTGGAGCAATCCTCAGGAGGCGCCTCACATTCACGATCCTGGACTCCATCAACATCACCGCTTTTGCCTACGCCACCGCATTAGCTCTCACCTATGCGTTCGACGCCAACAGCTACTTGGCATTACCGGTTCAATTGATCGCAACAATCAACATCGGCTGGGCATGGATGCAACTTATTGAACCCAAGCAGCGACGCCACCATCAACAAAGCGTCAAGATCATGGCGGCGGCAGCATCAGCAAGCTTGATCATCGGAGCCGATCACACACTGATGGACAAAACCTTCGCCAAAACGATCGCCGAACAGAAATTCGACCAGGCTTCCACACAAGCAACCTACGAAAAGCTCGATCGAATTTGCAAAAAAGTCCGCGAGTCAGGGGCCAACGTGCATCTCATCATCAGCCAGGATTCATGGCTTTCATCCAAACGCCACCTTAATCGCATTCACTACAGATCCCTGATCGAATACGAGCCAGTAAGCAAGGCGTTCATCGTTAAAGACGGAGCCAACAAAGGCATGCGTTACACACCAGCGCCCGGAGATCTCATTGCCAATGTCGACAAAAACATCAATGTCTTGAATCCAATCCTGAACGGACTAGAAACTGAGCTCATCTACCGACACAATCCGAGCGAACGCAGCGGAATGATTCTCAGGATCACAGGCATCAAGCAGATGGATCACGATCAGTCATCACTGAACGACAGAGTCCCAGACAGTTCCGACAGCATCGGTTCTGCTGCAATCACAATGGATCCATGAGCTCGCCGCCCGGTCCTACGCCTCAAACGCAGAGCTTTGCCGGCCTTCCGGAGAGTGCAACCGACCCCTGCGTGCACTGTGGCTTCTGCCTGCCCACCTGCGCCAGCTACCGGGTGCTGGGCACAGAGATGGATTCCCCCCGTGGCCGCATCCACAGCCTCAAGGCGATTGAAGCGGGTGAGCTCGAGCTCGATGCCACCGTGGCCTCCCATTTCGACAGTTGCCTGGGGTGCTTCGCCTGTGTGAGTGCCTGCCCCTCCGGCGTGCGCTACGACCAGCTGATCGAAGCAACCCGGCCGAAACTGAACACAGCGGAGCTGCGCAGCCCCTGGCAACAGACCTTCCGGCAGCTCCTACTGGCAGTACTGCCCTATCCCAGCCGCCTACGGGCTTTGCTCACCCCCCTGCGGGCCTATGCGGGAGGTCCGCTTCAGACCCTGGTCAGGCGAAGCGGTCTTTCCCGCCTACTCGGGCCTCAACTCGAAGCCATGGAAGCGCTGCTGCCGCCGCTGGCGCCGGAAGGCTTCGCCGATCGGTTCCCGCTGCTAACACCCGCCAGAGGCGAACGGCGCGGCCGGGTGGGCCTGCTGTTGGGCTGCGTGCAACGCTGCTTTGACCCCCAGGTGAATGCAGCCACCCTGGCCGTTCTTCAGGCCAATGGCTTCGAGGTGGTGATCCCCGTCGACCAGGGCTGCTGTGGTGCGGTCAGTCATCACCAGGGACAGATGGAGCAGACCCGCTCCCTGGCCAGCAATCTGGTGCGCAGCTTCGAGGAAGCCGCAGGACCTGAGGGCCTCGACGCCCTGCTGGTGGCTGCATCCGGCTGCGGCCACACGATGAAGGCCTATGGCGAACTCCTCAGTGACGAGCAAAGCAGCTTTTCCTGCCCCGTGCTCGACGTGCATGAATTTCTGGCAGAACGAGGCCTGTCGGAACCATTCCGCGCCTCCCTGCAACCCCTACCGATCACCGTGGCGTATCACGATGCTTGCCACATGATTCACGGGCAGGGCATCAGCAGCGAGCCGCGAGAGTTACTGCGCATGATCCCCGAACTGCAGCTGCGTGAGGCCACGGAAGCTGGTGTGTGCTGCGGCAGTGCCGGGATTTACAACCTGGTGCAGCCGCAAGAAGCGGCCGAACTGGGACAACTCAAGGTGGAGGATCTGAGCCGCACCGGGGCCAGCGTGATCGCCAGCGCCAACATCGGCTGCACCCTGCAACTGCGTCGCCATCTGCAACAGGACGGACCGAAGGTGCTGCATCCGATGGAGCTGCTGGCCCGCGCCGCCGACCTGACCATCGCTTGAAAGACTTAGGCCGCTGTTGACTCAGCCTGACTCCATCAGCCGCCAAGCCTCCGCCAAGGTGCTTGCATCCCCCAGGTTCCCAGGGAAGGTCACGATCGGCAGCCCATCCCAAGGCAACCCTCGAGGCACCAAAGGACGCACCAGTGACAGGCCCGTCAGCAACTGCCCTTCGAGCTGCACGGCCTCCAGGTCCAGCCCCTCCGCCAGCAGGGTGCCGGTGGTGATGCCGCCTTTGCTGATCACGTAGCCCAGCTGAGGTGCCCGTGCCGCCACCAGCCTGGCTGTGAGCTGGGCCAGCTCCAAGCCGAACTGCAGGCGCCGCCTCTGGGACGAAGCACCGTCGCCGAACGTGAGCTCTCCGCGGCTGGTGAACAGCACCGGTGTGCGCCTCCTGGCCAGACATGCCTGCAGATGCTCCCCCCACTCGCGCTCGAGATCAGCCAGCAGCAGGTCGGGCGTCCCTCCCTCCAGCACCCGCGCAATCCGCGCCACCGGCAGTTCCAGGCCGGCACAACGGTCATCCGTTAGCAGCTCCGCCAATTGCACATCGGCCAGGGGCACATGGGAGCCCACCAGCACTAATCCGGGCAAGGCCACCCCCATTGAATCCCGACGACGCAGGCTGGCCAGACCTGCTGCAGAGAGGGGTTGGGGCCCTAAAGGAGTCTTGCCAGCGTTCACCAGACCATTGATCAGACTCGCGGCGGCGCGAAACAGAAAGCGCTTGCGCCCCTCCAACCGGTGCACAGCAACCCCGAGGGCATCGAGTTGCGCCGGACACTCGGCATCTACCACCACCGGCGCATTGCCCCGCAAAGCCAACAGCCAGTCCAGCAGAGCTTCTCCGCCCTCAGGGACCTCGTCGACCGCACGATCGAGCAGGTCTCGTCCCAGGCGCAGCACCGAGTGCGCCGGAATTGTTCCAGCACTCTTTTCTTCAAGCCAGGCATCGAGAGCACTGGTGCTGAAACCAAACAGCCGATCCTGGGCAAACGGCGTGGTGTGCACCGGTTCGCCGTGTAGCAGATGCACCCCATCCACGGTGGTGCGCCCCCCAGGCAGAAAGGCCGGCACATGCAAGGTGGCATCCACAGGCCCAAAACGAGCTTCCAGCTCCTCAGCGAGAACGGCCGGTTCGAGCACACCGTGGCCGCGCAACGTGGAATCGCCCCGACTCACCAGCAGGAGTTCGGACTCGGGGATGGCCTCGGCCTCCAAAGCCTGTTGGAGTGCATCCACGATCTCCCGGTTGCGCTGAGCGGCTTCCTCGGGGGGAAGCGCACGGGTGTTGGCCAGCACAAACAGAAGCGATGAACGATGGCGCAGGCCCCGGCGCAGACTGTCCACATCCCAGCGAAGCAACAACGGACAGCTGTGCACCGTCTGGGACCCGGTGGGATCGTCGTCGATCACGACAATGGTCATGGCACGATCATCTCGCGCGTTCAGTCCCACCATCACTGAGGCCTTCTCCGAGACGCTGCTGCAGCCGCACAGCGAAGCTGAGCTCAGCGCGCTGGTGCGCGACCTGCATGGCAGTGGCCGTCCCTGGACGCCTGCAGGGCTGGGAAGTCGCCTGCACTGGGGGCCGCCGCTTCAGCAGGCAGGCCCAGCCGTGAGCACCCGCCGATTCAACCGGATCATCGACCACGCCGTGGATGACCTCACCATCACCGTGGAGGCCGGGCTGCCCCTGGCCGATCTGCAGAACGCCCTGGCCGAACACCATCAGTGGCTACCGGTGGACTGGCCCTGGGGCACCGCGAGGGAGCTCGGGAGCAGCGCCGGCACAGTGGGAGGGCTGGTGGCCCGAGGGCTCTCCGGCAGCCTCCGCCAGCGGCATCTGGGGGTGCGTGATCAACTGATCGGCATCGGCCTGATGCGCAGTGATGGCGTTACCGCCAAGGCCGGCGGGCGGGTCGTGAAAAACGTGGCCGGCTACGACCTGATGCGGCTGCTCTGCGGCAGCTGGGGCAGCTTGGCCCTGATCACGGAAGTCACCCTGCGGGTGCAGCCCATCCGCAAGGCCCGTCGCCTGCTGCTGGTGCGCGGAGAGCCGTCCGGCCTGGAGCCCCTTCGCCAAGCGGTGATCCGCGGCGGTTTCACCCCAGACTGGATCAACTGGGAAACGACACCCGACCAGGGCTGCACCCTCAGGCTGGGGGTGGCCAGCATCAGCGATGCCGCCGTAGACGCACAGCTGAGTCAAATCGAAGCCCTGGCCGATGACCTGCGACTGAAGACGGAACGGCAGGCATGGAGCCATCCACTCCCAGCCCCAATCCCTCAAGCGTCAGACCCAGCCTGGTTGCTACGCCTGAGCCTGCCGCCGGCACGCGGTATCGACCTGCTGAACGACGAAACCTTCCAGCGATTGCAAGGCTGGAGCTGTCAACTGGCCGCAGGAACAGGCAGCGGCGATGCCTGGCAGGCACAGGGCCCGGCAACCCCCACCTATGCGATTGCAGCATTGCGCCGACAGGTGGTGCGCCTGGGAGGTGAGGTCACGGTGCTGACTCAACCGTCAGAACCGGACAACAAGCAGGCGCTGGACGCCTGGTTGGATGCTCCCTCCAGGCCCCTGATCGAAGCGGTGAAGCGTCAGTTCGACCCGAGGCTTCAACTCTCCCGGGGCCGACTGCCTGGGGTCGCTTCCTGGGTAGTCGCAAGTGATTGAAGGTGGAGCTCTCGGTAAGCAATGGTGATCACCTTGGCGTACTTCGCCAGATCAAAGCTGTGGACTTGCATCTGAGGATGTTCATACTCGCGGTCTTGATAGGCATCGGAAGACCACCAACGCGGGTCTTGCTTGAAATCTGCAGCATCCTGCTCTGACATCCAAGCCGTCAGAGCCTGACTGCTGGTTTTTGTTTGCGTGAGGATCTGCTGAATCAGTTCCCTGTTGATCACCCATGGAGCCCGTCGAAAAGCAGTCGAATGGTCATTCAGTGCACGAAGGATTGAAAAATCGATTCCAGAGGCATGCGGCCCCGGACGCAGTTCAGGGAAAGCTTGGTAAAGCCTTAGAACAACCGCAGGAAGCGAGGAATTGGCAACACTGCCAACAGAAGCAAATGCCGTTGCCTCCAACCCACACAGCATTGCGATGTCCGTCAGAAGGGTGGGCTTGAGGGGCAACACTCGTAGATCAACCTTAGGGAATCGCTCCTTCACGATGTTCAGTTTGTAATGCCATTGAAGTGATTTCAACATCACTGGAAACCAGCGCTCAAAGTTGGGCTCCGATTGCCAGGCACCCCATTGCCACCATGCGGAGTTGATCCATTCCACCGGAGGACGGACCACAACAATCATCGTGGTCTTAATCGGAGAGCAGACCTCAATCAGGTCGTTGATCTCCTCACAAAACCCTGGGAGAGAAAAAGCTTGTGCCCAGCCCTCATTCGAGAGAAACAGAGACGCGCCTGACTGCTCCTTAAAGAATCGGGAGGCCTGTTGTTTTGAACGTTGTGGACGACAGACAAGGATTTCAGCTGCGGCACTTGATGTGTAACCAAACGCGTTTCTTTGGGCCCGCTCCTTGACGAGCTCGGGACTCAGAACCCTTCCCTTCATCATCGCAATGTAACGAAGGGGATCACCGTCTTTGTCCACATGCTCTGGACAAAGAGAAAACGCTGACTGAATCGAACTGCTACCGCACTTAGGAAGGCCAAGATGAAGAAAAAGATTCTTGACCCTCATTCGCTCAGCGCAGGAAATGGCACTTAATCACAATCGCTCACCTCATAGCGGCAGGTGAGGGTGGTGCTCTGGCCGGCGCTCAGTTCCAGCTTGCGATCGCCACTGACCAACGATTGCCGCGGCCCCGTCCAGGGTTCAAGGCACACCATCGGGCGAGGGGGCTCGGTCCAGACCACCGTGAGGTCCATGGGTTCTTGGTGCTGCAGCTGCAGACGGGTGCCAGCCGCTGTGTCAACCAGAGTCACCGGTCCGGACGGACGGGTGAGGAAGTCCACGCCATCGGGTAGACGACCCAACTGTGAGGCCGTCTCAGCGTCCGCCATCTCAAGGTGATTGAGGCAGCGGGGGGCGAGACCCTCGAGCTGGGTCTGGGCCAGATCGGTCACGTTGAAGTAGGGGTGCAAGCCGAAGCTGAACGGCATGGCCTCGCCACCGGCCTCGGAGGTGTTGGAAACCGTGGTCACAATCTCCAGAGCGGACGCAACAGGGCGAATCTCCATCTGCACATGGAAGGCGAAGGGATAAGCCGCCCGAGTTTCGGCCGTGTCAACGAGGCAGAGCCGCACACCGCTCTGATCCTCGAGCAGTTCGACCGTCCAAGGGAGATTGCGAGCGAAACCGTGTTGCTTCAGGGTGTAGGTGCCGCTAGCCAGGGGCAGGCTGTCGTTCGGCAGGTTGCCGCAGATGGGAAACAGCACGGGAATGCCGCCGCGGATGCTCTTGGCAGGATCGGAGTAGCGCTCCTGATCGAAGTAGAGCACTTCGCGCCCATTGCAGAGCCATTCGCTCACCAGACCACCGCGCTCGGGCACGACCCTCAGGCGATCACCGCTGCTGGGATGCACATATTCCCAGTGGGCGTAGGGAGCGGACTGCTGGCGGAAGGTCATAGCCACAGGACTTGGACACCCAAGATTGGCCGGAAATTACCGGGCTGGCTGCGAATCCGAGGTGTTCCTGCAAACACGCGCGTCCAACCAGTCCAGCAAGGCCCGGTTCACCTGATCGGGAACCTCATCGTGGGGGCAGTGGCCGGCGTCGAGCACCACTTCGGTGGTGTTCTCGGGAGCATGGCGCTGAAAGCTGGATCGCCGTCCAGCGGCATTGATCCAGGGATCGCGGATCCCCCACAGCAGCAGCAACGGCGCCCGCAGATGGGCAAACAGCTCATCCAGGGGTTGACCGCTCGGGATATCGAACACAGTGCGGAACACACCGAAGGCTCCCGGGTCCAGCGACGGACGTCTGATCGACTCCACGAGCTGGTCATCGACATTCGTCTTGTCGATGTACACCTGCCGCAGCGTGCGACGGATGGTGGCGGGCCTTCGCAGGTTCTCAAACAGCAACCGCTGCAGCACCGGGCTTTTGAGCAGAGCGCTGCCGATGGTGCGCCGGGTGATGGCTCCCCACCCCCCTGGGCTGGCGGACTGTTCATCACTGAAGGGACCCGCGGCATTGAGCAGCACCACCCCAGCCGCTTGTGTCCCAAGAGCAGCACCTGCGGCCAAGGCAGCGAATCCACCCAAGGAATTGCCGGCAATCACTGTGGGACGGCCAATCCGTTCCTGCACGTAGGCAACCAGCTGATCACGCCAGAGCGCGCCTCCATAGGTGAGACCTGCGGGCTTGGCGCTGCGACCGAAGCCGAGGAGATCCACGGCATGCACCTCATGGGTCTGGGCCAGCACGGGGATGTTGTGCCGCCAGTGATCTGTGGAGGCTCCGAACCCATGAACGAGCAGGAGTGCCGGGCGCTCCAGTACTTGGGGGTTCTGGTCCAGCTCTGACCCTGCGCACAGACCGTGCACGGCATGGCCATTGAACTGCCACCACGCTGCCTGGTCGTTGCTCACCACACCCACTGCTTTGGCCCGCGATGCTAGGCGTCCCATTCCTCAGGTGGTCCACCGGACCGCCGACACCGCGATGTTCGACGACAGCGTCAGCCCATTGCTTCAGGGAGCCACCCTCAGCGGAGGACTGTTCTGGGCGTTGGCCCTCTACATACCGCTCAGCGGACCCTTGAGCCGGTTTGAAGCGAGCCTGGAAAGCGGCCCGCTGAATGAGTCGTGGCGTCAGGCCGCCCTGGTGATCAGCAGCCTGCTTTTGGCGTTGGCCGTGGGGGTGGTGATGCAGCTGATCCTGGGATGGGCCCTCGGTCCAGGCTGGGCCTCGAGCCTGGCCCTGATCACCATCGGCTGGGGTCTGTTTCTAAGTCTGGCCCGGCGT
Organism: Synechococcus sp. WH 7805; assembly: GCF_000153285.1. Lineage (NCBI taxonomy): Bacteria > Bacillati > Cyanobacteriota > Cyanophyceae > Synechococcales > Synechococcaceae > Synechococcus > Synechococcus sp. WH 7805. Next base: position 1,423,533 of record NZ_CH724168.1, read on the forward strand.
TAAAGCAGGCCCACCGGTTCTGCTGCCACGTCGTCGCTGACGCTGTCGCCGTCATCGGGCTTGTTGCCCCCAAGCACGAGGCGCAGCAGCACAGGAGCCAGGAAGGTGGTGCCGATCACCATCAACAGGATGGCGGCCTCAAGTGAGGGCGACAGCAGCTTGGCGCTGGTGCCGAGGCCCAGGAAGATCAGACCAACCTCTCCGCGGGGCATCATCCCCAGACCCACCACCAACCGGCGGGTGGGCTGCTTGCTGACAAAGGCCCAGCCGGCGGCGATTTTGCCGATGATGGCGACCACCAGAAGGAAGCCGGCCACCACAAGCGCCGTGCGGCTGGAGGGATCGGAAGGATTGATCACCGAAAGATCCATACCGGCGCCCACCAGCACGAAGAAGATGGTGGCGAACAGGGTCACGATCGGCAGGACCGCCTGCTGAATGGCGTGGTTGTGCTTTGAACTGCTGAGGATCAGGCCGGCCGCGAAGGCTCCGAGAGCAGCTTCAAGGCCGATGGCTGTGGCGGTGAAGCAGCTCAGGGCCAAGATCACGAAGGAGCCCACCAAGACTTCTCCCGGTGCCTTCAGCTTGTCGATCATCCAGTCGAAGGCCGGAGCGGCAGTGCGGCTGAGACCGATCGCCGCCACCACAAACACGGCGGCCGCCACCACCAACTTCACGATCGGACCGATCTCCAGGGAGCCGCCGGACGCCAGCGCCACTACCACCGCCAGGATCACGATGCCGAGGATGTCATCGAGAACGGCCGCACCGATCACGATCTGCCCTTCCCGGGTTTTGAGGAAACCGAGTTCACCGAACACGCTGGCCGTGATGCCGATGCTCGTGGCCGTCATCGAGGCACCGGCAAAGATCGCCGGGATGGCATCCACATGAAAGATGGCCATCAGTCCCCAGGTACCCAGGGCGAAGGGAAGCACCACTCCGGCCACGGCCACGGTGAACGCCTGGGCGCCAACGGCGATCAGTTCTTCGAGTTCACTCTCGAGACCGGTAAGGAACAGCAGGGCATAGAGCCCGAGCTCCGCTACCGATTCCAACGAAGGGAAGCTCTCGTTGTAAATGTCCGGCACGGCCTCCGGGGGAACATTCACCAGGCCACTCACCAGGCTGATCACCCCATTACTGAGCTCCACCTGCGTTTCCGGAGGCACCAGCAGGTGCAGGCCAGAGGCACCGATCAACACACCAGCGAGCAGTTCTCCGAGGATGGTGGGCAGTTGAAGGCGCACCAGCACCTCAGCAAGCAGTCGCGCGGCCACGAAGATCAAGGCGAAACGCGCCACCCCGATCAGGGTTTCGGCCATTTCAAGGTCGTGGGCTGAGATCTCCGCCAGCAGGGGCGGCATCGCTGCAGCGAGCATCGGAATCGTTAAAGCCTCTCCCGCGGACCTTATCTGCAAATGGGTTTTTGCACCGCATGCACCCATGCCGAAACGGCGTGGGCCAGGCCACGATGAGGATGTGCGGTTCTTAACGAGCGCCCCCGGTTGAGCTGGCTACCTTCCGCTTACCCAGCAAACACTTCGCGGTTCGCATGACGGTTACACCCTTCCTGCATGTCTCAGGCGCGGACAACCTCCAGGCGCCCTCGGATCACGAACTGCAGCGCCTTGATGCCTACTGGCGGGCCGCCAACTACCTGGCGGTGGGAATGATTTATCTGCAAGACAATCCGCTGCTGCGGGAGCCGCTCCGGCCCGAGCACATCAAGAACCGTCTTCTGGGCCACTGGGGCTCCAGCCCAGGCCAGGCCTTCATCTGGACCCACGCCAACCGGCTGATCAACACCTACGACCTGGACATGATCTACATGTCCGGTCCTGGCCATGGGGCCCCTGGCGCCCGCGGGCCGGTGTACATCGACGGCAGCTACACCGAGCGCTATCCCGACAAGTCGCTGGATGAAGACGGCCTGAAGAAGTTCTTCAAGATGTTTTCCTTCCCAGGACACATCGGCAGCCACTGCACTGCGGAGATGCCCGGTTCGATTCACGAGGGTGGTGAACTCGGCTACGTGCTCTCCCATGCGGCTGGATCGGTGTTCGACAACCCGGAGCTGATCACGGTCGCCTGCGTGGGTGATGGGGAAGCGGAGACCGGGCCTCTGGCCACCAGCTGGCACATCAACAAATTCATCAACCCGATCAAAGACGGTGCCGTGCTGCCAGTGCTGCACCTCAACGGTTACAAGATCGCCAACCCCACGATCCTCAGCCGCATCGATCACGACGAGCTGGAAAGCCTGTTCCGCGGGCTGGGCTGGACGCCGATCTTCGTGGAAGGCTCCGATCCAATGGAGATGCACCGCAAGATGGCCGTGGCCATGGAGCAGGCCGTGCTCGAAATTCGGGCGATCCAGGAGGAGGCCCGCGGCAGTGGTGAAGCCTTCCGCCCCCGCTGGCCGATGGTCGTGCTGCGCTCCCCCAAGGGATGGACCGGTCCGCAGGAACTTGATGGCAAGAAGATCGAGAACTTCTGGCGCGCTCACCAGGTGCCGATCGGTGATGTGAAAGCCAACCCAGATCACCTGCGCCTGCTCGAGGACTGGATGAAGAGCTATCGCCCCTGGGAGCTCTTCGATGACAACGGCGCCGTGCGCGAGGAGATCAGGGCGCTGTCTCCCACGGGTGATCGCCGCATGGGCTCCAACCCGCACACCAACGGTGGGGTGCTGCGCAAAGATCTGCGCTTCCCGGAGCTGCGCAACTACGAAGTCCCGGTCGAGAGCCCCGGTACCACCGAAAAGGAGAACACTTACCCCCTTGGGGAACTGATCCGCGATTTGATCAACCACAACCCCGGTGCCTATCGCCTCTTCGGCCCAGACGAAACGGCCTCCAACCGCCTCCAGGCTGTCTATGAGACGACCAAGAAGGCCTGGATGGCGAATTTCCTGCCCGAAGACCTCAACGGCAGCGAATTAGCCCGCGACGGCGCCGTGGTGGAGATGCTCTCTGAGCACACCCTGGTGGGGATGATGGATGGCTATCTGCTCACCGGCAGGAACGCTTTCTTCCACACCTACGAGGCCTTCGCCCACGTCGTGGCCTCGATGTACAACCAGCACTGCAAGTGGCTGGAGCACTGCGAAGAGATCCCCTGGAGAGCGCCGATCGGTCCTTGGAACTGCTTGATCTCATCCACCGTGTGGCGGCAGGATCACAACGGCTTCACCCACCAGGACCCCGGTTTCATCGACCTGGCGGGGAACAAGAAGGGAAGCATCACCCGGGTGTATCTGCCGGCTGACGCCAACAGTTTGCTGGCGGTGTCTGAAAAGGCCCTCACCGAAACCGATGTGGCCAACATCATTGTGTCGGACAAGCAGAAGCACCTGCAGTACCTCACCCTTGACGAGGCTCGCCGCCACGTTGCCAAAGGCGCCGGCATCTGGGAGTGGGCCTGCAACGACAACTGCGGTGTTGATCCTGATGAACCCGATGTGGTGCTGGCCTCCGCTGGAGACATCCCCACCAAGGAATGCCTCGCAGCGATCGAAATTCTGCGTTCACAAACTCCCCATCTCAAGATCCGCTACGTGAACGTGGTGAAGCTGTTCTCCCTGGGTAACCCCAAAGACCATCCCCATGGCCTCAGCGACAGGGACTTCGAAAGCCTGTTCACTCCAGACAAACCGGTGATTTTCAACTTCCACGGCTATCCCTGGCTGATCCACCGCCTCACCTACAACCGCCCGAACCACAGCAACTTCCACGTGCGCGGTTACAAGGAACAAGGCAACATCAATACGCCTCTAGAACTGGCCATCTGCAACCAGATCGACCGCTTCAACCTGGTGATCGATGTAATCGACCGCGTGGACTCTCTCGGCTCCCGGGCCGCCCACGTGAAAGAACAGATGAAGGACGAAATCCACAAGCACCGCGCTTACGCCTATGAGCACGGCACCGATGCACCTGAGATCAACAACTGGCGCTGGAGCCTGGGCCGCAGCTCCTGTGCTGTCTGAACCACAGCGCTGATCCAGACCTCTCTTTCAACGTTTCCAAGCCCCTTTGCCAACCCTCCCATGAGTAGCTCCCAGCCCCTCGACCTGCGCCTGCCCACTCCAGGCTGTTACGCCGATCCCGAACGTGCCGGCCTGGATGCCGAGTCCGTGTTTGACGGCATGACCGAGCACCTGTTCTTCACCCTGGGAAAACTCGCTCCTTCCGCCAGCCGCCATGACCTCTACATGGCCCTGAGCTATGCGGTGCGCGACCGTTTGATGACCCGCTTCCTCGCCAGCAAGGAAGCGATCCGCGCCAGGCCCCAGCGCACGGTGGCCTATCTCTCAGCCGAGTTCCTGATCGGTCCCCAGCTGGCCAACAACCTGCTGAATCTTGGTATCCAGAAGGAAGCCGAAGAAGCGCTCAAACGCTTCGGCATTGAATCCCTGCAGCAGATCCTCGAGGTCGAGGAAGAGCCCGGACTGGGCAACGGCGGCCTGGGCCGTCTCGCGGCTTGCTACATGGAGTCGCTGGCCAGCCTGGAAATCCCAGCAACCGGCTACGGCATCCGCTACGAGTTCGGCATCTTCGACCAGCTGATCCGTGACGGCTGGCAAGTTGAGGTCACCGACAAGTGGCTCAAGGGCGGCTGGCCCTGGGAGCTGCCCCAGCCCGATCAGGCCTGCTTCGTGGGCTTCGGCGGCCGCACCGAGAGCTACATCGATGACAAGGGCAACTACCGCTCCCGCTGGATCCCCTCCGAACACGCCATCGGCGTCCCCCACGACGTGCCGGTGCTGGGCTACCGCGTGAACACCTGCGACCGTCTGCGCCTCTGGCGGGCGGATGCCACGGAAAGCTTTGATTTCTACGCCTTCAACATCGGCGATTACTACGGCGCCGTGGAAGAGAAGGTGGGCAGCGAAACCCTCTCCAAGGTGCTCTATCCCAACGACGGCACCGATGAAGGACGCCGTCTGCGCCTTAAGCAGCAGCACTTCTTCGTGAGCTGCTCCCTGCAGGACATGCTGCGCAGCCTCGACAGCCGCGGCCTGTCGGTGGAGAACTTCCCCGAGTACTGGACGGTTCAGCTCAACGACACCCACCCCGCCATCGCTGTGGCGGAACTGATGCGCCTGCTGATCGACGACCGCCACCTGGAGTGGGAGAAGGCCTGGGACATCACCACCCGCTCGGTGGCCTACACCAACCACACCCTGCTGCCCGAGGCCCTGGAGAAGTGGGACCTGAACCTGTTCAGCAGCCTGCTGCCCCGCCACCTGGAACTGATCTATGAGATCAACCGCCGCTTCCTGCAGCAAGTGCGTCTGCGCTACCCAGGCAATGACACCATCCAACGCAAGCTCTCGATCATCGATGAGGACGGTGGCAAGGCCGTGCGCATGGCGCACCTGGCCACCATCGGTGCCCACCACGTGAACGGCGTGGCGGCGCTGCACTCCGATCTGGTCCGTGAACAACTGATGCCCGAGTTCGCCGCGCTCTGGCCGGAGAAATTCACCAACGTGACCAACGGTGTCACCCCCCGCCGCTGGGTAGCCCTGTCCAACCCGGAACTGTCCACCCTGCTCGACGAGCACGTGGGACCGGGCTGGATCACCGACATGGAACAGCTGCGCCGGCTTGAAGAGCGTCAGCACGACCATGGCTTCCTGGAGCACTGGGGCAACACCAAGCTTTCGGTGAAGCGCAAACTCTCGGGCTACATCCACCGCAACACCGGCGTACTGGTGGATCCCTCCAGCCTGTTCGACGTGCAGGTGAAGCGCATCCACGAGTACAAGCGCCAGCACCTCAATGCCCTGCAGGTGATCACCCAATACCTGCGCATCAAGAACGGCCAGGCCGAAGGCATGGCCCCGCGCACGGTGATCTTCGGCGGCAAGGCCGCTCCTGGCTATTACATGGCCAAGTTGATCATCCGCTTCATCAACGGCATTGCTGAAACGATCAATGCCGATCCCGACATGGACGGCCGCCTGCGGGTGGTGTTCCTGCCGGATTACAACGTGAAGCTGGGCGAACAGGTGTATCCCGCCTCGGATCTCTCCGAGCAGATCTCCACCGCGGGCAAGGAAGCGTCAGGCACCGGCAACATGAAGTTCGCCATGAACGGAGCCCTCACCATCGGCACCCTCGATGGCGCCAATGTGGAGATCCGCGAAAAAGTCGGCGGAGAGAACTTCTTCCTGTTCGGCAAGACCGTGGAGGAGATCGCAGCCCTCAAGCAGGGTGGCTATCGCCCCTGGGAGGTCGTTCAATCGATCCCCGAGCTGGCAGAAGCCGTCCGCCTTGTGGAGATTGGCCACTTCAGCAACGGTGACGGCGAGCTGTTCCGCCCGCTGCTCGACAACCTCACCGGCAGCGATCCCTTCTTCGTGATGGCCGACTTCGCCGATTACCTGCGGGCGCAGGATGCGGTAAGCCTGGCTTGGGCCGATCGTATGCACTGGAACCGCATGAGCCTGCTGAACACCGCCCGCAGCGGCTTCTTCTCCTCCGACCGTTCCATCCGCGACTACTGCCGCGACATCTGGAAGGTGCAGGCAATGCCGGTGGAGATCACCTGCGACGTGCGCTGAGTCACCCCGAATGCAGGACCTGGCGCTGGTGATCAATCTCGGCAGCTCCAGCCTGAAGGCGGCCCTGGTGGACTCCACCGGGGCCACTCCCTGGCACAGCGGGCGCAGCCTGCAGCCTGAAGACAACCTCGATGGAGTGCTGAACAGCTGGCTGGCACCAGAGCTTGAGCCCTATCGCGAGAGCATCACCCTGGTGGGTCACCGGGTGGTGCATGGCGGCGAACACTTCACTGCCCCCACCCGCATCGATGCCCAAGTGGAAACCACCCTGCAGGAGCTGGTGCCCCTGGCGCCTCTGCACAATCCTCCAGCCCTGAAGGGTCTGGCCTGGGCCCGTGGCTGGGCGCCGGATCTGCCCCAATGGGCCTGTTTTGATACTGCCTTCCACAGCACCCTGCCGGCAGCAGCCAGCACCTACGCCCTGCCGCTGGAACTGAGACAAAAGGGTTTCCGGCGCTTCGGCTTCCATGGCATCAACCACCAGCATGTGGCTGAAACCATGGCGGCTCAATGGCAGCAACAGGGCCGGGATCCTGAGCAGCTGCGGCTGATCAGCGCCCACCTGGGAGCCGGGGCATCGCTGGCCGCAATCAAAGGAGGCGTCTGCATCGACACCACCATGGGCTACACGCCGCTGGAGGGGCTGGTGATGGCCAGCCGCTGCGGCAGCATTGATCCAGGCTTGCTGCTGGAGCTGATGCGTGAGGGCATGGGCGAAGCCGAGCTGTCGAATCTGCTGCAGAAACAAGCAGGCCTGAAGGGGTTATCTGGCCTGAGCGGCGACATGCGCGACATCCGCGAGCAAGCGGCCGCAGGCCACCAGGGAGCACTGCTAGCGCTGGATGTGTTCCGGCAGCGTTTGCTGCAGCTGATCGGGGCGATGGCCACCAGCCTGCAGGGCGTGGATGTGCTGGCGCTCACCGGCGGAATCGGGGAACACGATCAATCACTGCGCGGAGAACTTGACGAAGCCCTGGCCTGGCTTCCCAATCTGGAGCTGGTGATCGTGCCAGCTGATGAAGAGGGCATGATCGCCAGGCTCTGCCGGCGATCAACCGCGGTCGGGTAGATCCGGGGTTTGGTGCAACAGGCGGTTCAGGCGCAGACGATCGGCATTCAACGGATCGGGGGCCAGCTCACCAGCCAGTTCGCGGAATTTCTGCTCGATATCGTCTGGCACACGCACATCAAAAATGCGTTCCATCAACGCCTCAATCGAGAAGAGATGGGCGTTGATGTTCTCCAAATCGGCCATGGCCTGTTGAAGCGCATCAGTGGGCTCATCCACACCACCTACTGGCGTGGCATGCACCTGACCCTCATTAGTGCGAGGCCCGTGTTGCTTCTGGAGATCCTCAAGCACACGCCCTGACAGGGTTCTGAACGACTGGAGAGCCGCCCAGCTCAGCTCCTGCTGTTGACGCAGGGTTGGATTCTCCCGGATCAGCCGGTCATGCTCCCGGTAGAAACGTTGACAATCCGGGCATTGACAGGGCTCTTCTGGCACCGACGACCCACAGCTCAACTCACATCATGGCACCTGATCAGGCGGCAAGCGGTGGTTCCGAGGAAAATCCGCTGTCATCACCATCCACCACAGCAGGCAGGGGAATCTCAATCGATGTCACCACGTGGATCACATCACGCAAGCGCATGGAATCCGCAAACCAGCCCATCGCCTGCTCGGTATCACCACGGCGCTCTGCATCGCTGGCCTGGTCCTCATGGGCTTCAGCCAACAGGGCCAGCCAACAGAGACAGCGGGCCTGAACCACCGACAGATCAAGGTCAGCAGGTTGGGAGTCGGCAATGCGCTCACTTTCCTGCTGAACAAGAAGCCTTAACCGCAGATCGTGAAGCTGGGTCATGGATCCGGTTTCGTTGCAGCAACGCTAGCGGGAGCGTGACGTATGACCACCCCACCAAATGTAGTAGTGACTACCGGTGTCAGTCTTTGTCATCACGGGGCTGGCGGGACTCGAACCCACGACCTACGGTTTAGGAAACCGTCGCTCTATCCGGCTGAGCTACAGCCCCATCACGCTTCATTATGGGGTTTGAAAGCAGGCGAGGTGATCGCGACCGCACCTGAGCCTTGTGCCTAGGTGCAGTTGAGGAAAGTCCGGGCTCCCCGATGGCCAGGCTTGCTGGGTAACGCCCAGTGCGGGTGACCGTGAGGAGAGTGCCACAGAAACACACCGCCGATGGCCCCATGGGAGCAATCCCTTTGGCACAGGCAAGGGTGCAAAGGTGCGGTAAGAGCGCACCAGCAGCATCGAGAGGTGCTGGCTCGGTAAACCCCGGCCGGGAGCAAGGCCCAGGAACGTTGGCTGGCCATTGGCCCCGTTCCGCCTTTGTGAGCCGCTCGAGGTCGTCGGTAACGGCGATCCCAGATAGATGATCACCCCCCTTCTGCGGAAGGGAGAACAGAACCCGGCTTATGTCCTGCTTTCACCCCTTTCAAGGCGCAGGAACAACACTGTGATGCAGGAAGCAAACCGCGATCCACAACTGCGTTCGCTGTGGAACGAACTGGGAAACCATCCTGAGCGGCTACAGCGCGAAGAGCTCGACTGCCTGAATGAAGCCCTCACCCACACCTCCAGCGGTCTGCATCCCCACCACGAGCAGCTGGAGTTTCTCGGCGATGCGGTGTTGCGCCTGGCAGCGAGTGAATTCATCGCTGTGGCCTATCCCCAGATGCCGGTGGGGGAGCGTTCGAGTCTGCGGGCCCAGCTGGTGAGTGATCGCTGGCTCACGCAGCTCGGAGAAGCCATCACGATCGAGGAGTGGTGGCGCATCGGCCCGAAGGCCAGCGGTGATCCCACCGCAGCGGCCACGATCCGCGCCGAGCTCAGTGAAGCGCTGATCGGTGCGATGTACCGGATTGCCGGGCTGCAAGCGGTGCAGACCTGGCTGACGCCCCATTGGCAGAGGAGCGCCGAGGCGGTGCTCGCCGATCCCCACCGGGGCAACAGCAAATCAGCCCTGCAGGAATGGAGCCAAGGCCGGGGCTTGGGTCTGCCCCGCTACGCCTGCAGCGAAGTGAGCCAGCGCCATGGCGACCCGAAACGCTTTCAGGCCTCAGTGACCCTGCCGCCGGATCTTGCTGCCGACGGCTGGGGCGGATCACGGCGTGAAGCCGAACAACAGGCAGCGGAGGCGTTGATGGCGCAGCTCAAAGACTCCAGTTCGGGTCGCGCTTAGGCCTATCCAGCCACAACGGGCAACGGCGCCCCGCAGCGATCGCAGTGCAAGGCTTCGCGGCGGTGATCGGCATGGCCGCAATGGGTGCAGACCCGCGTGTCCTTGCGGATTTGCTGCATTGTTTCCGCAGTGACGATGCCGGTGGGGATGGCAATGATCCCGAAACCGAGCAGCATCACCACCGCCGCCAGCACCTGACCCAACACGGTCTGGGGCACAAAATCGCCGTAGCCAACCGTGGTCATGGTCACGATCGCCCAATACACCCCCTGGCCCACGGTCTGGAACTGGGTGTTGGGGTGACCACTTTCAAACACCACCATCAGATAGCCCAACACCACCTGGGCCATCACCACAAAAAACAAAAACACGCCAATGCGGCGGGCACTGGCCTTGAGTGCCCGCCCTAACAACTGAGCCTCATCCATGAAGCGCAGCAGCTTGAACACCCGCAGCACGCGGCCGAATTTGAAAATCCAGAGGATCAGGCCGCTGCTGATCTGCGGCACAAAGAAGAACAACACCGCCGAAAGGTCGATCAGCCCGAAGAAGCTGCGGGCATAGGCCAGTGGCTTCGGGGAGACCCAGAGGTGCAGCAGGTAATCGGCCATGAACACCAACAGGCAGCCCCGTTCGAGCTCATCCACCCAGGCAGGGATCTCACCGGGTGCAGCCACACGCATCGGATGCGGCTCCACCAGCAAGCCAGCCACACTGAGCAGGATCGTGCCGAAAATCACCAGGTTGTAGATCCGGCCTGCGCGGGTGTCGGAATCGAGCACAACCCGCCGAAGCCGCTGGCGCAGGGCACGCTCCATGGGAGTCAGTCGGCGCTGAGATTGCGGAGTGGCATCGTCACCAGCTTGTCCCAGTTGCCGCCTTCAAAAAGCACGGCAGCCCGGTCACCACTGATCCGCTGCACAAAGCCGGTGTAACCGTTGTAAATCGAACGCTGATCCACCACCGTCACCGTGGCGCCGGGAAGGATCGGAGCAGCGGAAGCCATGGCCATGGGATCGATCAGACCTCCAGTATCGCTCCGACAGCCCACGCGCTGTCGTGTCCTAAGTAAGTCTGCGCTGGAATCAACCATCACCTTCGTGATGGCATCAAACCGCCTCTGGCGTGAAGCCATGATCAATTAACGATCGTGAACGCTTCAGTGGTAATCCCAGCCTTTCCACCCAGTGACGTCCAAGAGGAAGACCACTGGCTTCCTGTAGGGAAAGTCGTTGGCGCCCAGGGGCTGCGGGGCGAACTGCGCGTCAACCCGGCCAGCGACTTCCCCGAACGCTTCACCCAACCAGGTCCCCGCTGGCTGCAGACCCAAGGATCCCCCCCTCGGGAAATCGAGCTCACCAGCGGCCGCCAGCAACCAGGCAAAAGCCTGTTCATCGTGCGTTTCAAGGGCATCGACAACCGCAGTTCCGCCGAAGCACTGGTGGGACAGACGCTGCTAGTGCGGGCGGATGATCGGCCTCAGCTTGAGGAAGGGGAGTTCCATCTGCTCGACCTCGTGGGCCTGGAAGCACGGTTGAGCCGTGAGGCCGAGGCGATCGGCACCGTGACGGATCTGATCAGCGGCGGCAATGACCTCCTGGAAATCACCCGGCCCGACGGCCGCAAGCTACTGGTGCCCTTTGTGGAGGCGATCGTGCCGGAAGTGAATCTCCAGGACGGCTGGATCCTGCTCACGCCACCACCGGGACTGCTGGAGCTTTAGGCCCTGCCGACTCGGTAGCAACGCTCACCACAGCAGCAAAGCCGGCACCAGCAGGGAATAGCTCAACGACAGGGGCCAGCCAAAACGGAAGAAGTCGAGAAAGCGGTAACGCCCGGGGGAAAACACCATCAAGTTGGTTTGATAGCCGATCGGTGAGAGGAAGCTTTGGCTGGCGGCGAACACCACGGCGATGGCGAAGGTCATCGGCGACAGATTCAGGCCTTCAGCCACCGCGCCGGCGATCGGCAGCAGCAGAGCAACCGCGGCGGCATTGCTCAACAATTCCGTGGCCACGAGCGTGACCACGTAGATCACCACCAAGCCCACGTAGGCGGACCGGCCCTGCAGCGCCTGGAGCAAGGCATCGGCCACCTGCGCGGCGAGACCGGTTTTCTGCAGCGCCACACTGAAGCTGTAGATGCCCCCAAGCAAGAGATAAAGATCCCAGCGGATCGATCGCAGGGCCGTACCGGCATCGAGGCAGTTGCCGATCACCAGCACCCCAACCCCCAGGAGCACAGCCGCCACCAGCGGAATCAGCTGGAAACCCGCCAGCAGCAGCACCAACACCATCACCGTCACCGCCAATCCCTTGCGGTGGGTGCTGGGCAGGTCGTCATCCAGCTGATCGAGCACAACCAGATCACTGGTCTGCTGCAAACCACGCAAGGCATCCAACGGTGCCTGGAGCAGCAGCATGTCGCCTTCCCGCAACACGAGCCGGCCGAGGCGGTCCCTGAGAGTGCTGCTGGCGCGGTTCACTGCCAGCACGGTGGCATTGAAGCGTTGGCGGAAGCGCAATTCCCGCAGGGTGGCGCCAGCGAGCAGGGAGCCTGAAGGCACCAGCACTTCGGCATGGCGCAGCTGATCCAAACCATCGGCCAGCAAGGTTCCGGCCAGATCCACCATGCGATCCTGCTGAAGGCGCAACAGTTCCTGGCGATTGCAGCGAAGCAGTAGGCGATCACCGGCCTGCAGACGCAACTGAGCCAACGGTGGCTGCAGTCGCTGGCCCTGACGGTGCACGTCCAGCACATCCACATCAAAGCGGCGCTGCAATCGGCTGCTGCGCAGGGTCACACCGCAGAGGGGGGAGACCGCCGGCAGCACCACTTCCGTGAGATAGCCGTCCTGACTGAGGGACCTGAGGTTTTCAGCCTCCGGCTGACCATGGTCGGGAAGCCAGCGGCTGCCGAGCACGAGGTACCCAGCCCCGAGCAGCCAAACGGGGACGCCGATGGTGGTGAAACTGAGCAATTCCAGGCGGCCATAGCCAAGGCTGGTGACCAGATCACTGGCCAGCAGGCTGGTGGAGGTACCGATCAGCGTGAGCGTGCCACCAATCAAGGTGGCGAACGAAAGGGGCATCAAAATGCGCGAAGGGCTCACCCCCCGGCGCTGGCACCAGCCCTGAAGCACGGGCATCAGGATCGCCACAATCGGTGTGTTGGGGATCAACCCGGAGATCGGTGCCACCACAAAGCCGAGCACCGCCATCAGCTGGGTGGGGGTGCGGATGCGCGGGGACGCCAGAAGCTCACGCAGACGATCCAAGGCGCCGCTGTGCAACAGCCCGTTCGCGAGTACAAACAGACCCAACAAGGTGATGAGAGCCGGACTGCCAAAACCAGCCAGGGCCTCTGAAGGCGTGAGCACGCCGGTAGCAATCAGCAGGGCGGCGGCCGTCAAGGCCACGAGTTCTGGTGCTAACCAGCCACCGATGAAGGTGACGATGGCCAGCACAAGCAGAACAGCGGTGATCGCAGCACTCAAGAGCGGGACACGCGGGAGAAAAAGCCGGTGAACTTGTTGTTGTTGCTGAACGAGCAGCTATGGAAGCGCAACGGTCCGAGCTTGAACGAATCGCCAGCATCAATGCGCTGCTGGATCTCGGAGGCGAGCGCCTTGGCGACACTCTTCACGGCCTTGGCCTCAAAGCCACTGGACTCGCTGACGTCCTTCACCCAGTCGCGGAAAGCGGTGGCAGGGATCTTCTCGCTTTCAGACGGTGCAGAGCCAGAATCACTCTCGTCAGGGTCTTCAATTAATAGGGGCTCATCACTGGTTTCCGTGTTGTCACTGAAGCCGTCCAGCAAGGGAACAAGCTTTTGGGCTTCCTGCAGTGAAAGACGCTGATCCAGGGGCAGCAGATTGGGATACGAACGGAACACCTGATCCCATGGGCAATTGCGCAGCCAACCATCGGGAAGTTCCGAGGGTGAACCAAACAACGCCACCTGCATTTTGCCGTCGGCAAGGAAGCATTTCAGATCGCGGATGGTTTCGATAACCTCCAGAGAAACAGAGTCACCCCCTTTATCAGATGGTCCGGATTCCCAGAGGGGCTGTGGAGCCACGTTCTGATCAGATGAACCTTTGCCGAAAAAATTAGAAAGATTTTTTAACATAGTAAAAATCCATAAGGTCAATCAAATCAAGCTTTTAGAGAAAAAAATCCGCGACGAGGTTGAAGCATTTCCCACGCCGCGGATAGAAGCAATTCCCTTTGGTCACATCCAGTGGATGCAACAGCAATTCAATCAGCCCACCTCCTCTGTCGCGCTGTCTTCTTTCACCGTGCGGCGGCGAAGCGTTGCTGTCTTGCGCTCAGGGCGAGCAGGCTTATCGCCTTCTGCTTCCCGAGCGGGCTGCGTGCGAGGAGTGAATACAAGCCCCGGGAGTTGGAGCTTTTCGCCATTGTCAATGGCTTCACCGATGCGCTCAAGAAGCGCTTTAGTGATCTTGCGCACTTTTCCTGCCGGAATTTTTTCCGCTTCAGAAATAGACGCTGTGATGTCTTTGATGCTCATCAGCTACCTCATCGAGGTGAGAGTGAAAGGGTTATTCGTCGCTATCCGCGACCCCTTGTTCTTATTTATAGCCGATCGTTCATCACTTGAGCTCGCTTCAATCCAGATTCCAAACAGCACACTGAGTCACGCCCCCAAAGCCAACACCCGGCGATACAGCTGCTCAGGCGACTGAGTGGGCTGCAGATCACCGCGGTCGTCCAGGTTGCTCAAGCTCGGATACGTGCCGAAGAACGGCCCTGGGATGCGATCACCCATCAGCAAAGCCACCGAAGCACTGCCGTGATCGGTGCCGCCCGACCCGTTTTCCTGCAGCCTGCGTCCGAACTCACTCACCGCCAACAGCGTCAGCGCCGGCCGCTGCTTCATGGCCTGCAAGCCAGCATCCAATCCCGCCAAAGCCAGGGCCAGCTGGTTGAGCACCCGCTGATGGCGGCGGCCCTGGTTGTTATGGGTGTCATAACCACCCTGGGCCAGAGCCAGCACCGGCGGGCACTGGCCACTGCCAATCAGGCGCAGGGCCAGCGCCACCTGCCGGCCCAAGCTGCCCGCCGGTAAGTCCAACCCCACCGGCGGTGGGGCCAGCACGCCACGTAACCGTTCCAGCTCCCTGGCACCGGCCGATTCCAAAGCGATCATCTGACGCAACACCGGGCTGGCCTCCACCACCAGCGGGCTGGGTGCCTGCAAGGATCGGCCGCTTAATTGCGCAGGCCCCAGCTGGAGTGCCAGCGGCGTACCACCTTCCGTGGCGGCGCAACCAGACGCATCCAAAGCCACCAGTGGACCGACCTGAGCCCTGGTGCCGTAGGCCCGGGCCAGCCAGCCGGCACCCTCACCGGAGGCATCACCCACGGCCCATTGATCCGCCGCCTTGAAATGGCTGCGCTTGGGGCTGGACCAGCCCACACCGAGGGCAAAGCCCAGGCGTCCACGCCGCCAGAGAGGTGCCAATGGCGCCAGGGCCGGGTGCAGAGCCAATCCATCAGCAAGAGCAATGGCGTCATCGCCGAGGGCCAGGGTGGGCCGGGCCCGGCGGTAGGCAGGATCACGGATCGGCGCCAGGGTATTGAGGCCGTCGTTACCGCCGCGCAGCTCCAACAGCACCAACACGTGCGACGACGACGAAGCCCCGCGGCCGGAAGCAAAGGCCTGCGCCAGCGCCCCCAAGCCGCCGGTGGCGGCAGCTGCGGCCACACCGGTGAGCAGGGTGCGGCGAGAGAGATGAAGCTCTGACATCAGCGCAAGGCAGGCGATAGACCCAGCTGCCACACCGGATCAGCAAACAGGGCAGCGACGCTGTCACGATCGGCGGCGGCCGGCAAAGCCAGAGCCAACGGCGGCAGATCGGTGAGATTGGCGGCCAAGGTGGATGGCAGTTGACGCGTGTCCCAAACCTCCTCATCGGCCAGCAACTGCTGCAGGGTGCGGCGGCGGGCCTGCAACCAGCGCAGGTTCAACCATTCCTCATTCACTGGCCACCCCTTCACCGAGGGTGGTTCAAACGGTGCCTGCCCCATGGCGCGCAGCCCGCGCAGGCTGATCGCAATCGCATCGGGGTGGTCACTGCCCAGCAGCTGCAGGCTGCGCACCACCAGCTCCAGAGGATCGCGCAGACGCAGGCCCTGGCGCTGACTCTGCTCAGCCTCCGGCGAGGAGGCCAAGGTTTGCATCAGCCAAGGCAGGGATAGATCCTGCGCCCGCCAGCCGGTGGCCACGGCCTGCAGTCGTGCCGGGGAGGGGTCGGTGCCAATGCAACGCCGCCACACCCGGCGCGCGATATGACTCGCGGTGGCTGGCTGCTCAGCCAACCAGGCCGCCAAGCTGGGGGCATCAAAGGCCTCGGTACGCCCGAGGATGGTGTGGGGCCCGGAATCATGGCGGCGGGGCATGAGCTCCATCTGGCCATCCGCTTTCAGGCGATAGCCGGTGAGGGCCCGGGCAGCTTCCTTCACATCGGTTTCGCTGTAGTTGCCTTCGCCTAGCGAAAACAGCTCCAGTAGCTCCCTCGCCAGATTTTCATTGGGATTGCGGCGGTGATTGGCCGGCCCATTGAGGGAAATCTGCAGGGCGGGATCCAGCAGCATCGCCTCTAGCAATTGGCCGTAGCTGCTGTTCAAGTGCTCCCGAATCGTGGACACACTGGCGTTCAACAGTCCTGGTCGGCCCAACTGCCGGCGGTTCACCGGAAACAATCCGAGCCAGAGCTGCACCTGCCAGGCCTCACGACCTACTGACCCAGATGCCTGTAGATCCTCCAACCAACCCTGCTGCAAATCCTTGGACTGCTGGCGCTTGCAGCTGCGCCGCTCATCCCGCGACAGAGCCTTGCAATTGGGAACTGAAGTAACCAAGCAGCGCCCGGGAATGTGGTGTAAGGAATTTAGTGCCGGCGGCCGATCCATTCGGCGGCAGTGGCATCTCGAAGCACCTTTGATCAACTTGTGAAGGGAGCAGATCTCCCAAGCGACACACAAGTCCCTGCGATCCCTGGAGGGCACGCGGGCTTTTGATGCTGGAGTCGCTGTGGGAAAGTATTGAAAATTTCAGCACCCTGCTAAGGACTGATGATAAA
Organism: Synechococcus sp. WH 7805; assembly: GCF_000153285.1. Taxonomy (NCBI): domain Bacteria; kingdom Bacillati; phylum Cyanobacteriota; class Cyanophyceae; order Synechococcales; family Synechococcaceae; genus Synechococcus; species Synechococcus sp. WH 7805. The sequence goes on from NZ_CH724168.1 coordinate 1,440,422, forward strand.
AAAAGCCTTAATTACCGGTATCACCGGTCAAGACGGCAGCTACTTAGCGGAGCTCCTCCTGGAGAAAGGTTACGAGGTGCACGGCATCAAGCGACGGACTAGCAGCTTCAACACCAATCGGATTGATCACCTATATCAGGATCCCCATGAAGAAGATCCAAGGTTGATCCTCCACTACGGCGATCTCACCGACAGCACCAACCTGATTCGGATCGTCCAGCAGGTGCAGCCGGATGAGATTTACAACCTTGGGGCCCAAAGCCATGTGGCGGTGAGCTTCGAAGCGCCGGAGTACACCGCCAACAGCGATGCTCTCGGCACCCTCAGGATCCTGGAGGCTGTGCGGATTCTGGGGTTATCAGACACAACCCGGATTTATCAGGCCAGTACCAGTGAGCTGTATGGCCTGGTGCAAGAGGTGCCACAGAAAGAGAGCACGCCTTTCTATCCGAGAAGTCCCTATGGCGTGGCCAAGCTCTACGGCTACTGGATCACGGTGAACTACCGCGAGGCCTACGGCATGTATGCCTGCAACGGCATCCTGTTCAATCACGAGAGCCCCAGGCGCGGTGAAACCTTCGTGACCCGCAAAATCACACGAGGCTTAGCGCGGATCAATGAAGGGCTTGAGGATTGCCTATTTATGGGCAATCTCGATTCCCTGCGGGACTGGGGTCATGCCCGGGATTACGTGGAGATGCAGTGGCGGATGCTGCAGCAGGAGGGGCCACCAGAAGACTTCGTGATTGCCACTGGCCGGCAGGAGAGCGTGCGGCGCTTCATCGAGCTCACCGCAGATGCACTGGGATGGGGTGCGCTGGAATGGGTAGGCCAGGGGCTGGATGAAGTGGGTCGCCGCAGCACCGGCGAAGTGGTGGTGCGGATTGATCCGCGCTATTTCCGCCCAGCGGAGGTGGAGACGTTGCTGGGTGATCCCAGCAAGGCCCATGAGAAACTGGGTTGGACACCTACCACCACTCTTGAAGAGCTGGTTGCTGACATGGTGAAAGCCGATAGAGAGGAAGCACGCAAAGAGGCGATCCTGAGGTTGAAAGGATTCAATGTGGTGGGATCAATGGAGAACCCACCGACGAATCCAGCTGCAATTCGGGGCAAGCGGAGCCAAGGCTGATGGAAAAGCTGATCCACAAAGACGACTGCTTTTTTGTGGCCGGCCATCGCGGCATGGCGGGCAGCGCGATCTGCCGGGCCTTAAAACGCAGTGGTTACGAGAACCTGCTCACAGCAAGCCGAGATGAGTTGGACTTGCTTGATACCCAGGCCGTGCAGCGTTGGTTTGCAAACAACAAGCCGTCTGTTGTTGTACTTGCGGCAGCCAAGGTGGGCGGTATTCATGCCAATGACACCTATCCAGCTGATTTCTTATTGGAGAACCTCAAGATTCAAACTAATGTCATTGAAACAGCATGGTGCAATGGAGTTAGGCGCTTGCTGTTTTTGGGAAGCAGCTGCATTTACCCGAAGTTTGCTGAACAGCCGATCAAAGAAGAATCGTTATTGACTGGCGCCTTGGAACCGACGAATGAGTGGTATGCGATAGCCAAGATTGCGGGGATTAAATTGTGTGAGTCATTGAGGAGGCAACATGGTTTTGACGCGATTAGTTTGATGCCTACGAATTTGTATGGGCCTGGAGATAACTATCATCCTGAGAATAGCCATGTGTTGCCTGCTTTGATCCGACGTTTTTATGAGGCAAAAGAATCAGGAGCGGAGACTGTGACCTGTTGGGGGACAGGGTCGCCGATGCGTGAGTTCTTGCATGTGGATGACCTCGCGGAAGCCTGCGTTTATGCGCTAGAAAAATGGAATCCATATTCTGAAGAAAATAAATTTTTAAATGTTGGCACAGGAGTTGACATAACTATTCGAGAGCTCGCCAAATTAGTTGCAAATGCAATCGGCTATGAAGGCTCTGTTATCTGGGATAGTGCAAAACCTGACGGCACTCCGAAAAAACAGCTGGACGTCTCTAATATCAATAAACTTGGCTGGAGCGCTAAAATCAAATTGAACCAAGGAATAAAAAGAACTGTCATAGATTTCATCTCGGAACAAGCCGGATAAAATAATTTCAAACCTCGATTACACTTCGCAAATAAACACTAATTTCTTTTTTTCAGAACCTTTTAATCATCCTCACACCTAAGCACATGACTTCACCAATTCCTCTTTACAAGCCCTGGCTAACCGACAAAGAAGAAAAATATGTTTCTGAATGCATGAAATCTACTTGGATTTCATCCAAGGGTAAATTTGTTGAAGAGTTTGAGAGATGTTTTTCTGAATATGTAGGCTCGCCATATGCAACAACAATTTGCAATGGTACCGCAGCTCTACATCTTGCCTTGTTGAGCTTAGGCTTGAAAGCTGGTGATGAAGTGATCGTACCAACACTTACATATATCGCTAGTGTAAATGCGATAACTTACGTTGGAGCCACTCCAGTATTTTGCGAAATTGATAAGAACACTTGGCAATTAGACCCTAAAGATGTTGAAAAGAGAATTTCTAGCAAAACGAAGGCTATATTAGCAGTCCATTTATACGGTCACCCATGCGACATGGATAAGCTTGTAGCCGTGTCACAAAAAAATAACATTTTTCTTATTGAAGATTGCGCTGAAGCCATTGGCTCTAAGTTCAATAACAAGCATGTAGGAAATTTTGGACACGTTTCTACATTTAGTTTTTATGGTAATAAAACGATAACTACCGGTGAAGGTGGCATGGTTACTACATCTGATCCGCATATTTACCACTTCATCAAAAAAGCCAAAGGCCAAGGGCTTTCTGAGACTAGAGAATACTGGCATGATTCCATTGGTTACAATTACCGAATGACTAATATTTGTTGTGCCATTGGTCTTGCTCAACTAGAGAAAATAAATGAAATACTCAAGAAAAAAAGAGAGATTGCACATCGTTATGCCTATAACTTCAAGAATTATCCTATTACTTTTCACGAAGAATCCAGCTCATCAGTTCATTCCTATTGGATTTGCTCAATCCTGTTACCATCTCCTCAAGAATGCGTAAATGCTAGATTATTACTTAAGGATAATAGTGTTGAAACTCGTCCACTCTTCCCTCCAATTCACTTAATGCCTATTTACGAAGGCAGTAGCGGTGATTATGTCATTTCTGAAGATATATCGGAAAGAGGCTTTAATCTTCCAAGTTACCCAGAGCTTACTTTTGATCAGGTAGACTATATCTCTAATCTCGTCATTCAAGCACTTAAAAAGTAAAATGAGAATTGCAATATCTACACTTAATTTTCTTCATCTACCAGGGGCTGCAGATTTTTTACGCAACTTCATAAGGGGAGTAAAAAACATTCCTCAAACTAAATTATATATTTTACTTAATACTGGAAATGTTCATTTTTATTCTGAAGAAGATGCAGACTATTTATTGTATAAAAAATCTGGTCTAACACTTTTACGTTATCATCTGAACTCAAAATTGGGCGAGGATATAATGAAGGATATTAAGATTTTACCTTATTCGCCAAAAAAAGATGAAATAGCAAGTATTGACAGGATATGTATTGAACACGATATAGATGTAGTTTTGCCTGCAGTGTACTACGGGACAAATACTCCCTCAGTAGCATATTTGTATGATTGCCAGCACCTCCACATTCCTGAGAATTTTTGCGTTGAAGAGCGAAACGCTCGCGATATATATTTCAAAAATATCATAGAAAACTGCAAATCAACAATAGTAAACTCAAATTTTGTAAAAGAAGATTTAGTGAGATTTTTTAATGCAAACCCTGCAAATATATTCGCCTTGCCTTTTACACCGCAAATCAATAAAACCACAATCTCAAAGGATTTTAATGCACGAACCTTTTACGGTTTGCCTAAAAAGTATTTTTTAATTTCGAATCAGTTCTGGGTGCATAAATCGCTCGAAACCCCAATACAGGCCTTGAAAAATTTTATTGAGACATATCGTGATGGCTATATAGTATTTACTGGAAAAATGGAGGATTCTCGGTTTCCTAATTATATTAGTGATTTAATGTCTTTAGTCGATTCACTAAAGTTAAAAGAAAATCTGACTTTTTTGGGCTACATTCCAAAAAGTCATCAAATTGACATTATGAAAAACTGTGTATCCGTAATCCAACCGACACTATTTGAAGGTGGACCGGGTGGTGGTTCAATATATGATTCAGAAGCTTTAGGGGTAAGATCAATTATTTCAGATATTCAAGTCAATAAAGAAATACCCTCAAATCCAAGAGTTAAGTACTTTAAAGCAAGAGATCCCGTTGATTTATGCAAAAAAATGGAACAAGTATGGCAAGAGTCTTATCAATTACCTTCCGAAGAGCAATTGGTTAATGCGGCTTCTCTGCAAATGGACAAATATGTCCAGAGTATTAACGAAGCAATTCAATGGGCTACAGGCGATACGCGAATATGCAATACCACAAAATTACCAAAGTTATCCATTATCACCGTCGTAAAAAATGCCGAAAAAACCATAGAAGCAACTATTAATAGTGTCATGCAACAAACCTACGATTTTATTGAACATATAATTGTCGATGGCTTAAGTTCTGATTCAACATTAAATAAGATAAAAGCAAGTGGCGCAAACATAAAGATCATTTCTGAAGCAGATAGCGGAATCTATGATGCAATGAATACTGGCTTGAAACATTCTTCCGGGGAATTTATTTATTTTCTTAATTCAGGAGATGTACTTGTAGATAATCATGTAGTGTTTGACGTCATGTCGGAAATTAATAAATCTAAATACGATGAATTTTCGATGTTTTATGGTAATATGAAAATTGTCGATAATAAGGGTGCTGTCAAGCGAAGTATTGAGTATAAGAATTTTTTCACACATCAATATGCAAACAATACCCCCTGCCATCAGGTCTGTTTTTATAGACACAAATTATTTAGTAGTTATGGTAACTTTGATTTGAATTATAGGATATATGGAGATCAAGAGTTTAATGCTCGAATTATAGTTAAGCACAAAAAAAAATCGTTTCACCTGAGCCGCTTCATTGTTAACTACTTAGAAGGTGGATTTTCGGAAAAAATGTTAGCCACAGATCGTCCACAGATAGAAAAGTCGATGATCAGAAATAGGTATTTTTCTGATGTACCCACTGATTTATTATCGCTGCTTACTAATTCAGACCTTTATGAAGATGGCTTAACAATACTCCATTCATCTTGTTTTGAAGGAGTCCCGGCGTGGTTCTATGATACTTTTTACCAAGAACTCAAAAAATTTAAATTCATAACAGACGATGTCTAACTTATTAAAGACTGGAGATCGCTCAGATTTATTTTACATAAGAAAAATTGAATGCTCTGAGGTTGATTTAATTGAGCAATTTATTGCTAATCTAGGCAATGCTTCGAATACTTTTAGATATTTTAATACTCGTTCACATGATATAATTAGTAATCATATTATTACATGTCTTGCATTTGATACATTTGAAAATCCGGTTGCCTACGGGCATTTAGACCCTCACGAAGGATCTAATTGGTTAGGTGTTTGTGTTCAAGAAGCATTTTATGGCAAGGGTCTTGGGAAACGAATGGTCAATTATCTTTTACAATATGCAAAAAACAAAAATATACCTGAAGTTTGTCTGACCGTAGATGTTCAAAATATTGCAGCATTGAGCTTATATAAAAAATCTGGCTTTATTGAAACGACTAGAAATGAAAAAATTATTCATATGAGAATATTAATTCCGAATTATACTAAAATTTAATCAAATTTTGAATAGTGCATTTGCTTAGGTGTAATATGATGGATACATAAGAAAGATATTATTGATTTCATTTTGTAACCAGCATGTAAGTATAAACATGGTCAAATGATATCATAATTGTTTGTTTATAATTTTCATGAAAGTATCGGTAATAACAGTTGTACTCAACTGTGCGGATACAATATCTTTGACACTAGACAGCGTAAAGAGTCAAGACTATCCAGATGTGGAGCATATAATAATAGATGGAGGATCTAAAGATGGGACCGTAGATATAATTAAAAAAAGTAATGTTGCCCACTTAACAAGTGAACCTGATAACGGCATCTACGCAGCCATGGAGAAGGGAGTCAGTTTGGCGCTAGGAGATAAACTTATATTTCTCAATAGTGGAGACACATTCTTTTCACCAAGCACGTGTAGAGAGTTAGCTGTCTTTAATAAAAAAACAAAAGCTGATATAATATTTGGTGATTTTATGCCTTATGTTATTAATGAATCAGACACATATGATCACCCATCTTTTGTCCCAGGCAGGATTTGTAGCAATGAGTCGGTGCATAATAAAAGTTGCCTCAAGAATCGAAATATTCACCACCAGGCATTGTTATACGATCGCAAAGTATTTAACAATTGTTCTTTTTTTGTTGATGAATTTCCTTTTGGAAGTGATTACATCTTTAATGTACAAGCATTGGTCCAACACAAGTTCTCAGCCAAGTATTTTCCAGGCGTGATCAGTAAGTTTGCACTTGGTGGACTAAGTACATCTAGTTTCGACGATGAGAGCAAGCAACTCAATAAACTTATCAAGTATATACAGGCTAACTTCTTTAATAAACCTTTGGAATACGATGAAAAAGAATATGTATTTAATTACAATGAGACTAGATCAAACAATGATCATTATATCGAGCAATCTATCATTGAGATAATGAGAAGGACTGACGATATTTATAACTTGTGCTATCAACAAATATCAGAATTAAAGTCAGAAATTCATGAATTGAAGAAAGATTTGCAAAATAGATCATGATTAAGCAGAGTTATATTTCCTATTAATTGATACCTGTAAATGTATCAATCGAAGCCAATTAAGAATGTTGCTTTTATGGTGGATTTAGGGGTTATGATAAACGAGGACTATTGCTCTTTCAAGGATTATTATATTGGCTTTTAAAAGAAATATTCATTAGTATATAAGGATATATTTCAACACAAGTTTCCAATAGATTGACGCAATATGAGTGCTTTTGTAGGGATAAGTTGCTATATTAAGCACCTAGCAGGAGAGATATAAAAGTGTTTATCTTTACTCGGAGAGCTTTATTTAACAATTTTCTGCACATTGGACGATATTAGAGCTCACACAATACAATCTAATCATAAAAGCAAATGAGTAAAGTTTACCTTACCAATTCGTATGCAACTATTCATTTAAGTAATATGTGAGTGCTTGTTGATAGCCTATATGAATTCAATGATAGTGTGAACTACTTGAATTTAATTTTTGTTGGCTACACCATATCAAATGCATAGAGAAGTAACTATTTTAGATACTTGTTACAGTTTTATGTTTTTAAAGCTAAAAAGTATACTAAAACCTTGTTCTGATTAATTTAGTGAAATAATTTAATTCTTCAAACGATAAAAAGGAGCAAGTGGTAGAGGGATTTTCAAACGTGGCTCTTTCTTAAATTTTAATTTGATTATTATTTACATCAAGCCGGAGAGCAGCCTGGCCTAAGTTAGGTTATGATAAAAACTAAATTTGGCAATTTATTTTGGAAACTTTGTTGTGTGCTGGATTTCCTAAGAGTGGGAATACTTTGCTCGGAGAATCATTACTTTATGCAGGAAATATAATTGAGTCCCCTTTCGATATTTACGTTATTAAGAAAAATAAAGAAAAGCCGATAGCAAATCCTTTGTTTGATTCTGAGATTTATACAATCAAGACACACGACCACTTCTCTCGATTCGCCAATCTTGATGAGATTTACTTTGGGGAAGTGAAAAAAGTAATTGTAATAAATAGAAATCCGTTTGATACATTGCTAAGTGCAATTAATTTTTTTCGAGTAGAGTATTTTAATTATGGCAACAATCTCCAACCACATCACATAAGGGCAATTACGGCTTTGATGCCACGTTTTGATTTTAACTTTAAAAATGATTTCTTGGACGTGTTTTCACTTGAGAAATTGAGAGATGAAGGCATGTTGGATGACGCTCTTGATAACTTTAGTAAAAATGGCACTGTAATTTTGAATTTCTATTCAATGTCAGGTCCTTGGGCGGAATTTGCATCGTCTTATGACTATTCAAATCTAGAAGTTTTAAAAATTTTATTTTCAGATCTATTAAATATTTCTGCATCTTCCTGTTCTGCAACTGAAAAATATTGCCCAGCGATTCTAAAATTATCAGACTTTCTTGATATAAGTGCTTCTAAGCTTGCTTCCGGTTTTCGACAGCAGGCTGAAGCCACTCTTAAGCGGCACAACGATAAGAAGTTTGGTGAAGCTAAATTCTTCAATAAAATGACCGACGGATACTGGAAAGATTATTTATCAGGCGAGCAATGCAGGAAATTCGTTGATAAGCACTATGCATCAATGATACGAAATGGATTCGAAGAAATTGTCTCAGAGTTTTGAATTTAAATTAATTTATTTTTATTGCTATATTCTATGTTTTTCATGCTCTATTGGAAATGTTCCCATTGTAAAATTTGCAAGGCATAAATTAATCTCCTTTGGCTTCTAAGGCTTTTACTTTGCTGAATTCCCTTAAAAGCGTCGTCTTATTTGTTTGTATTTTTAAATACTGACTTTAATTTCTAAGCTTAATAGGTTCATGTATTTATGAATGTTAAGTGCCTGATGCATTAGTCCAGTGGTTATAGGAGTAAGACGTCTGCTTGTTGAGGTGCTAAAGGCGGCGGGAGCGCTTAATGCGCGAGCGAAAGAGAAAATGAAAGCTCTGCAGACGGTTGCGGAGATGGAGCAACAGCTCAAGGCTTTTGATGAAGAAACAAACGATGCTCGTAAAGAAGCCGAGCTCACCTTGATTCATCTCCATCAAGTTCAAGTAGAGCTGGGGCAAGCCTTCTTAGGCGATCAAACTAGGCAAGAATAAATCAAAAGCTTTGAGGGATAACTAAAAGGCACTCAAGATGCGCTCAAAAGTTTGGCAACCGAACGCGATGCGCAAGAGCAGGACAAAGAAAAATCGCAGCGGCAGTTGATCAAGCTCAAGCAGAACCTAGAAGTCAAAGAAGAAAGGCTGCAGAAGCTGGCCACTAAGCGGGATGCGCTTGTAAAGGAGAAAAACGAAAACAGAAGCAGTGAGCAGCGCTCAAAAAGCAACTGGAAGCCAAAGAAGCTAAGTTGCATAAGGTGTCTCGCGACCTTCATGCACGAAATAAGGTAAAAGCCTCTGCGCAACAGCAAAACGAAGCTAAGTCAAGAGAATTATTAGCCACTCAGAATGAACTAACTGCAAAAACCGCGGAACTACAGGAGCTGGAAGACGAATTCCATAAGCTGAGGCTTCGCCATCTCCGTCAAAGAGCCAGATAAAAAGGCAGAACTAAGTCAATCTGCTTCCTAGTTTTTTTTCAATCAAAGGCTTGACCAGACAAGCTAATATTACAAAGAAGAAAAATTTTTAAAGATATCGTTTGTCCGGCAAACACTCTATTTCCGTGCTGATGCCCTGCCGCAATGCCGGGCCTTTCTTGCAGGCAGCGGTTCAATCAGTGCTTTCCCAACCGGAATGCCTCGAACTGCTCGCGGCCGATGGAGGTTCCACCGATGGCAGCCTGGAAGCGCTGGAAACTATGGCAAGTGCCGATCCACGCCTTCGCATCATCAGCCGCTCTGACGCTGGTCCGGCAGAGGCCCTCAACAAAGCCTTCAGAGCCGCTCGCGGCACCCTGATCGGATGGCTCAATGCCGACGACTTATCACCTCCAGGGGCTTTTGCGCGTGCAGTTAATGCCTTGGCTGAGAACCCTGAATGGTTGATGGTCTACGGGGAAGGTGAGGAATTCAACGAGGAGAGCGGCCTGGTTCAGCGCTATCCCACTCTTCCTCCATCCGTAAGTCTCAGTGGCTTTCAATCCCATTGCTTCATCTGCCAGCCCGCCGTGGTCTTCCGCCGTTCCATGGGTGTGCTTCTGGGCTCTTTTAACGAAAAATGTCGTACCGCCTTCGATTTCGACTACTGGCTCAGGGCCTTCGCTGCCTTTCCCCATCGCATTGGCTACATCCCTCATCTGCAAGGGCGCACTCGCCTGCACAGTGGCACGATCACCTCAAAGCAACGCGCCCAGGTGGCCTTGGAAGCCACAAAGCTTCTGGCCAGGCAGTTCGGATCCGCTGACGCAACCCGCCTCCACAACTACGCCCTGGAACTGCAACTCGGTCTCGCTGAGCTCCCAGAGCAAGACAACCTTCAAGCCCACCTGCATGATCTGTTTGCACAAGCTCAACCCTCCCTAAGCCCTAACGCTGCAACGCAGTTGCAAAGCACCTGGCTCACCGGTGATCCACCTCCTCATCCGCAAAGTGAGCACTGCTCCTGGCAACCCAATGGCCATCAACCATCTACAAAAACCATCACACCCTTTCAAGAGCGTCCCTATGGGGTGAATCTGATTGGCCATGCCTTTGAGATGTTTGGCATTGGAGAAGACATCCGCATGGCCGCTCAAGCCTTGCAAGTCGCTGGTGTGCCCTGCTGCGTCATCCACCACCCTGCCGCCAACGGTGCGGCCTGCAGTGACCGCACCCTCGAGCCATTGATCTGCACGGACCCCGCAGGTGGCCCCTATGCCTTCAATTGGGTGTGTATGGCTGCACCGATTCAGGCGCGCTGGTTGCGCCAAGTCGGCAGTGATCCCCTGCGTGAGCGCTACACCATCGCGAGTTGGCCATGGGAAACACAACAGTGGCCCAACGCCTGGTTGCCATTGCTGGATGTGGCTGATGAGCTCTGGCCTTCCAGTCACTTCACAGCGGCAGCCTTGGCGGGTCCAGCAGCAGAAGCTGGTAGGCCAATGCAGGTGATGCCGATGGCGGCAGAGATCACAGACCCTGATCGCTTCTGTAACGCCGCAGCCCGCATTGCCACGCGTCAGCGCCATGGCCTGCCGACCGAGGCGGTGCTGTTCAGCTACGGCTTTGATCTCAACTCCACCGCCATTCGAAAAAACCCGATGGGAGCACTCGAGGTGTTTCAAAGGGCCTTCCCCCTGCCCCATCTACCCGCCACATTCGGCCGCGATTGCCCCAGCCATCCATTGGCTGAGCAAGTTTCCCTGATGATCAAAACATTTCCCCCCCGGCGTTTCAGCGCTGAATGGGAGTGGCTGCAGGCCCGTGCCGCAGAAGATTCCAGAATTGTTTTGATTGCCGAGAGTCTGCCGCGGGATGAGCTGCTGTCGCTCTACGGCTGCTGTGATGTATTCCTCTCTCTACACCGCTCCGAAGGTTTTGGGCGCGGTATGGCAGAAGCTCTACAGCTGGGGGTAGATGTGATTACGACTGATTTCGGTGGAAACACTGATTTCTGCAAAGGCCCCCTTGCCCATCCTGTGCGCTGGCGGAAAGCACCGATCCCTCGGGGTAGTTATCCGAACGCTGATGGCCACAGTTGGGCTGAACCGGATTTGGGTCATGCCGCAGACCTTTGTCAGCGAGTCGCTGAACGCAGACATGCGATCGCGACCAACCCAGAAGCGGCTGATCCCAGTCGCGATGCAATGGTGCTTGCTGACTATCGCAAGCGGTTTTCGTTTGAAGCCGCCGGGGCCAGATATCTCAAGCGCCTGGAAGAACTCTGGGCCCAACGTGGAACCACAGCCGCCCGGTTGCTCTGGCGTAAAAATTGACAATGACATGAGAACTCTGCACCCGTCAGCAGGGACAGTGACTTCTTTATGCCCTGATGGCTTGGGCAATGAGTCCATTACTGCAACAATAACTTCAGACCAAGCTTCTCTGATGCCCACCAGCCTGGATGCCCTCACAGCCCTCGATCTCACACTGATCGCAGCCGTTGCCATCCTTAGCGTAGTAATCGGCGGTCTCGCCTTGCGGTTGCAAGCCAGCCCCCAGGCATCACCACCAGAGGACAGCCAGGATCTCAGCGACACGCTGAACGCGCTTCAAGAACAACTCAAAGCCGCGCAAGCGGAAACAAAAGACGCTCGTGAAGAAGCCGAACTCACTCTGCTCCAGCTCCATCAACTACAGGAAGAACTTGAACACAATTTCTTGGATTCACGATCCAAGGAAGAATTACTCCAGCAATACAATCAACAAACCAACGACGCTCGTGAAGAAGCCGAACTCACTCTGCTGCAGCTCCATCAGGTACAGGAAGAACTTGAACACTATTTCTTGGATTCACGATCCAAGGAAGAATTACTCCAGCAATACAATCAACAAGCCAACGACATGAAAAAGGTGATTTCAAGAATCAGTCGATCGAAAACATAAGGCCATGTCAAATCACTCCCAAGCATTAATCGCCGCTATCAGACAACTTCAACTTTCTCTGAATTTCCATTAGAAAAGCACTGTTAATATCCAGCTGGTCTGAGTATTGTGCTGTTTGAAAAGCATCAGACTCTTCAACGTCACCAGAACGACGCTTACGCATGTAGCCAGCGAGTGCAGCATTGAGCATCTCGTTATCGGGATAATCCACCAAAGCTTGAACCAAAACGTTAATAGCAAGCTCTAAGTTTCCGCTTCGTTCTGCATCGGCTGCATTCGCCAGTACGCGGTGATGCTTCACTTCATCAAGACAACGTTGAACTTGCTCGCTAAAGCCTTTGATCCTATGAACAGAAAGATCAGTCCAAATACGAAGAGCAGCATCAAATTTACTCAGGTCCCTTAGAGCCAAAGCCTTGTAGTGGAACAGCCAGAGTGAGTCAAAATTATGCTCGATCGCTATCTCCAAAAGATCAATCGACAACTGCGCTTGGCCATCTCTGCGCGCTTCAAATGCTTCTTTTAAAATTAACTTCACTAGATCCAGATCTTCTGTGTCTGCATCACGAACGGGCAAATGCAGCGCTGATCGCTTGGCCTGATCCAAACGCACATGCAGAGCAATTAACACTGCACCCGCTTGCCGTCGAGGCTGCTCAGCAAGTAGCTCCTGCGTTGCTTGCAGTTGTTCATTCACTTGCTCGGTGAATTCTGGAAGTCCATCGAGATCTGCAAGGTCACTCCACACCGCAATTGCTCCAGCCAGATCGCCCATCTGCCGCAAAGCCAACGCCTTGTTGTGCACAAGCCAAAGCGAATCAAACCCATGCTCGATCGCTGTCTCCAGCAGATCAAGTGACAGTTGCAATTGCTGATCATTCCGCGCTGCAATCGCCTCTTTTAAAATCAACGTCTGCAGATTCAATCCTTCTGTGTCTGCATCACGAACGGGCAAATGCAGCGCTGATCGCTTGGCCTGATCCAAAAGCCCATGCAGCGCTGTCAATACAGCTCCCGCTTGCTCTCGTTGCTGCCCAGCAAGTAGCTCCTGCGTTGCCTCGAGTTGCCCTTTCACTTTCTCGGTGAATTCTGGAAGTCCATCGAGATCTGCAAGGTCACTCCACACCGCAATTGCTCCAGCCAGATCGCCCATCTGCCGCAAAGCCAACGCCTTGTTGTGCACAAGCCAAAGCGAATCAAACCCATGCTCGATCGCTGTCTCCAGCAGATCAAGTGACAGTTGCAATTGCTGATCATTCCGCGCTGCAATCGCCTCTTTTAAAATCAACGTCTGCAGATTCAATCCTTCTGTGTCTGCATCACGAATGGGCAAATGCAGCGCTGATCGCTTGGCCTGATCCAAAAGCCCATGCAGCGCTGTCAATACAGCTCCCGCTTGCTCTCGTTGCTGCCCAGCAAGTAGCTCCTGCGTTGCCTCGAGTTGCCCTTTCACTTTCTCGGTGAATTCTGGGAGTCCATCGAGATTGGCAAGGTCACTCCACACCGCGATTGCTCCAGCCAGATCGCCCATCTGCCGCAAAGCCAACGCCTTGTTGTGCACAAGCCAAAGCGAATCAAACCCATGCTCGATCGCTGTCTCCAGCAGATCAAGTGACAGTTGCAATTGCTGATCATTCCGCGCTGCAATCGCCTCTTTTAAAATCAACGTCTGCAGATTCAATCCTTCTGTGTCTGCATCACGAATGGGCAAATGCAGCGCTGATCGCTTGGCCTGATCCAAAAGCCCATGCAGCGCTGTCAATACAGCTCCCGCTTGCTCTCGTTGCTGCCCAGCAAGTAGCTCCTGCGTTGCCTCGAGTTGCCCTTTCACTTTCTCGGTGAATTCTGGGAGTCCATCGAGATTGGCAAGATCACTCCACACCGTGATCGCTCCGGCCAAATCACCCATCTCCCGCAAGGCCAACGCCTTGTTGTGCACAAGCCAGAGCGAATCAAACCCATGCTCGATCGCTGTCTCCAGCAGATCAAGTGACAGTTGCGCTTGCTGATCATTCCGCGCTGAAATCGCCTCTTTTAAAATCAACGTCTGCAGATTCAATCCTTCTGTATCTGCATCACGAACTGGCAAGTGCAGCGCTGATCGCTTGGCCTGATCCAAAAGCCCATGCAACACTGTCAACACAGCTCCCGCTTGCTCTCGTTGCTGCCCAGCGAGTAGCTCCTGCGTTGCCTCGAGTTGCCCTTTTACTTTCTCGGTGAAACCTGAAAGTTCGTCGAGATTGGCAAGGTCACTCCACACCGCGATCGCACCAGCCAGATCTCCCATCTGCCGCAAGGCCAACGCCTTGTTGTTCAACATCCAGCACGAATCAAACCCATGCTCGATCGCTGTCTCCAGCAGATCAAGCGACAGTTGCGCTTGTTGATCATTCCGTGCTGCGATCGCTTCTTTTAAAATCAACGTCTGCAGATCCAGATCGTCTGCATCTGCACCACGCACGGGCAAGTGCAGCGCTGATCGCTTGGCCTGATCCAAAAGCCCATGCAGCGCTGTCAACACAGCTCCCGATTGCTCTCGTTGCTGCTCAACCAGTTGCTCCTGCGCTGCCTCGAGTTGCCCTTTTACTTTCTCGGTGAAATCAAGCGGTCCATCGAGATCTGCAAGGTCACTCCAAACCGCAATCGCACCGGCCAGATCTCCCATCTGCCGCAAGGCCAACGCCTTGTTGTTCAACATCCAGCACGAATCAAACCCATGCTCGATCGCTGTCTCGAGCAGATCAAGCGACAGTTGCGCTTGCTGATCATTCCGCGCTGCAATCGCTTCTTTTAAAATTAACGTCTGCAGATCTAGACCTTCTATAGCTTCATCACTCTCTGGTAGATGCAAAGCACTCCGCCCGCAAGAAAGAATGAAATAGTGAAGAGATTTGAGAAGCACGAGATCAGACTGAGAACCTCGCCGCCCTTCGCCTACATTCATGTTTCTTAGACGAACTTAATTTTTATTTAATCTAATACTAGCACAGCCCTTCCCGCCAAATCAACACCACAGCCAATCACCGCAAATCCTCTCGATCCGCAAAAGACACAGATCTCCAACACTTTTTTGCTAACCAAATATCGACTCGCCTATTTTTTCAAAAAAGATTGCTCAAAACCCGACCACTGTCAACAGCCCGCGAACACCATCGTCGGCACTACACGTAAAAACAAAACAAGCTAAACAGAAATCTAATCAACTTCAATTCAGCTTTCTGTAAAAGAAAAGAGATCGAAGGCCATAGCAAACACCAAAGAATCTTCAACAAAGCAAACAGATCTTCGCCTGCTGGCGCAAAACGCGCCGTGCTTCCCAAGCGGCTGGATGTTGTGCTATTTAGACAAAACTTCCAAATCCTCCGATGGCGTCGAAGCAAGTGTCGAGGCGTGGAATTATCTTGGCCGGCGGCAGTGGTACGCGCCTGCATCCCATCACCCAGGCGGTGAGCAAGCAGCTCCTTCCGGTGTACGACAAACCGATGATCTTTTACCCGCTCAGCACGCTGATGCTGGCCGGGATCCGTGAGGTGTTGATCATCACCACGCCCCACGACCGCGATGCTTTTGAGCGCCTGCTGGGCGACGGCAGCCGCTGGGGAATGACAATCGACTACGCCGTGCAACCCAGCCCCGACGGCCTAGCCCAAGCTTTCCTTATCGGCGCTGACTTCTTGGATGGAGCACCCGCTGCACTGGTGCTGGGCGACAACCTCTTCCACGGCCACGACCTCATCCCCCAGCTCAAAAGCTGCAACGAGCAGGAGCGCGGTGCCACGGTGTTTGCCTATCCGGTCAGCGATCCAGAGCGTTATGGCGTTGCTGAATTCGATGCCGAAGGCCGCGTGCTCAGCCTGGAGGAAAAGCCGGCCCAACCCAAAAGCCGCTACGCGGTCACGGGTCTGTATTTCTATGACGCATCAGTGGTGGAACGCGCCCGCCAGGTGAAACCCTCCGCCCGCGGGGAGCTGGAAATCACCGACCTTAATTTGATGTATCTCAAGGATGAGGCATTGAGAGTCGAGCTAATGGGCCGGGGCATGGCCTGGCTCGACACCGGCACCTGCGACTCCTTGCACGAGGCCTGTGGCTACATCCGCACCCTCGAGCATCGCCAGGGACTGAAGGTGGGCTGCCCTGAGGAGGTGGCCTGGCGCCAGGGTTGGATCAACGATGAGCAACTGGAACGCCTGGCCCAGCCCCTCAAAAAAAGCGGCTACGGCACCTACCTTCTCCAGGTGCTTGGAGAAAGCACTGGAGACCACGCCGCTCTGCAGCGCTCATTGGAGATCAACCATGCAAGTTGAACCATTGCAAAGCCCCCAAGGGGCAACCATCGCAGGGCCTTTGCTGATCAGCCCGCGGGCGTTCGGCGATGAGCGCGGCTGGTTTTTTGAAAGTTGGAATCAGCGCAAGTTCGATGAGGCCGCTGGTGAAACTGTTGTGTTCTCCCAAGACAACCACTCCCGCTCCGTCCAGGGAGTGCTGCGGGGCTTGCACTACCAACTGGCGCCGGAACCGCAGGGCAAGCTGGTTCGAGCCAGCATTGGCGAAATCTTTGATGTGGCGGTGGACATCCGCCAAGGCTCAGCCACTTTCGGGCAATGGGTGGGGGCCCACTTGAGTGCGGAGAACAAGCAACAGCTGTGGGTGCCAGAGGGCTTTGCCCATGGGTTTCTCACCTTGAGCCCTGTCGCTGAAGTGCAGTACAAGGCCCGGGGTTTCTGGAACAAGGAGTGTGAGCGGGCCATTGTTTGGAATGACGCGAGCATCAATATCCAGTGGCCCCTCGATCAGCTGGGCGGAGCTGAGGTGAGCCTGTCAGGCAAGGATGCAGACGCTGCGTCCTTGGATCAGGCCAAGGCAGCTGGAGACGTGTTCTGATGAAGGTGTTACTTACTGGTGCTGCAGGCCAGCTCGGGCAGGCCTTGATCGATGCTGCGCCGGCGGGCATGGAACTCCTAGCGAGCAGCCGCAATGGCGGTGAGGGCCTTCTGGCCCTGGATCTAGCTGATGCAACGTCGTGCCGGCAGGCGGTGGCTGAGCACCGCCCCGATTGGGTGCTCAATGCCGGCGCCTACACCGCTGTCGACAAAGCAGAAGCGGAGCCGGAGCTGGCTGGCGCCGTCAATGGAGCCGCCCCACGCGCCTTTGCAGAAGCGATCCGGGAGCACGGCGGTCGGTTGCTGCAACTGAGCACCGATTTCGTGTTCAACGGGCAGCAGGGGTCCCCGTACCGGGTGGATCAGAGCCGCGATCCCCTGGGGGTGTATGGCGCCAGTAAGGCCAGCGGTGAGGAGGCGGTGGAAGCGCTGCTGGGCGCGAGCGGCCAGGGTTTGGTGCTGCGCACAAGCTGGGTGATCGGGCCGGTGGGAAAAAACTTTGCGCTCACCATGCTGCGCCTGCATCGAGACAAAGAGCTGTTAGGCGTGGTAGCCGATCAGGTGGGCTGCCCGAGCAGCACCCTCAACCTCGCCAGTGCCTGTTGGCAAGCCATTCAGCGCCACAGCCAAGGCGCCGCTCTCCCGCCGGTGCTGCACTGGTGTGATGGCGGGGCTGCCAGCTGGTACGACGTGTCCGTGGCCGTGGGTGAGCTGGGAATGGAACTGGGTCTGCTGGAATGTGCAGCCACAGTGAATCCGATCACAACCGCCGACTATCCAACGCCGGCCAAACGACCGAACTACTCACTGCTGGATTGCCAGGGCAGCCGTCAGGTGCTGCAGCTGCAGGCCCAGCCCTGGCGCGCAGCCCTCAAGGATGTGCTGCAGGCCATCCCCACGACCCCTTGATAGTGATGACCAACTCCATGCCAAATGCTGCTGAACTGCTGGGATCCCGGCGGCGAGTGCTGGTCACCGGTGGAGCCGGCTTCATTGGCGGTGCTGTAGTGCGACGCCTGCTGCGCGAGAGCGACGCCATCGTGTTCAACCTCGACAAGATGGGCTACGCCAGCGATCTCACCTCCATTGAGGAAGTGTTGGGCGAACTCGGAGATGGGGCTGACCAACGCCACGTACTGCAACAGGTCGACCTCGCGGATGCCACAGCTGTGCGCGAAGCGGTGCAGGCGGCGGATCCCGATCTGGTGATGCACTTAGCGGCCGAAAGCCATGTGGACCGATCCATCACAGGCCCAGGAGTGTTCATCGAGAGCAACGTCACCGGCACCTACAACCTGCTTCAGGCCGTACGGGAGCACTACGACACCCTCAACGGTGAACGCAAAGAGCACTTCCGCCTGCATCACATCAGCACCGATGAGGTCTTCGGCTCACTGGGCGCAGAAGGCCGTTTTTCTGAAACCACTCCCTACGACCCACGCAGCCCCTATTCATCCAGCAAGGCAGCCAGTGACCATCTGGTGAGCGCCTGGCACCACACCTATGCCTTGCCGGTGGTATTGACCAATTGTTCCAACAACTACGGCCCCTGGCAATTTCCCGAAAAACTCATTCCTGTCGTCACGCTCAAGGCAGCAGCAGGTGAGCGTATTCCGCTGTATGGCGATGGACTGAATGTAAGGGACTGGCTCTATGTGGAAGACCATGTCGATGCCCTGCTGCTGGCAGCATGCAGAGGCGAATCAGGCCGGAGTTATTGCGTTGGAGGCTACGGCGAACGTAACAATCGCGAAGTGGTGGAGTGCATCTGCAGCCACATGGATCAACTGAAGCCAGATAGAGCTCCCCATTCACAACTGATCACTCGCGTGACGGATCGTCCTGGCCACGACCGCCGCTATGCCATCGATCCCACCCGGATTGAGACCGAACTCGGCTGGAAACCGCGGCATGATTTCTCAACAGCGATTGAGACAACTGTGCAATGGTATCTAGACCATCTTCAATGGCGCAATCAATAACGAACATCAAACCAAGCAAACAAGCCAAAATAAATAATCAAACATAACAACCAGAAACATCATTACCCCTACTCACCTACCGCTTATAGCGATCACTTGCCATTGATATCTGCAAGAAACTTAAAATACCAATTGTCGTTTTTCCGATTAGAAAGCTTCACCATCTGACGCCGAGGAAATGAGATACTATCAACTTTAAAATCGACACCAATAAAGCCAGCGATTCTATTCAAATACGCAAAGCTATTATCAGAGCATAACTGTTCGTAGGTCAAAGTCAATGGGCATATCTTATTCACTTTAAAGAAGTTCGCCCAGATAATATTTTCCATAACAATATTGCCGCAATGACGCTTAATTTTTTGAAAATCATACCGCGCACTTTCATTATATGAAGCGGTATAGCCTTTTAACAAATTCCCCGCAAAATGACTATCTGTATTATTTTGCGTCGCGTGGTTAATCTTGGTTTCAATTGACATATGCCTACTGATTGCTTGCCTCAAAACATCGTCACGCTTTACATAAACCCAATATGATTTTCTGAATAGTTCCGCTACACATGGCATAAACTGCGAGCCATTTTGCCCTGACGGAGTAAGTTTAGAGCCTGAAAGCTTACGGTCGATACATTTCAACTGATCAGCCATGATTTTCACAGAGGAGAAATTATTCGCCCCTCTCGACTTTCGATTAATATGCTCTAGCTCTCGCTTTACATTAATTATTTTTTCACTATTGTACCATGGTATAAAGTATTCCTCGGGCAAACCAAAGACTTTTGCATTCCTCAAATCCTCGAGGATCATCGTCGACCCACATCGCTGCGTAGCCGCAATAATTAAATTTATCATTGACTATGTTCAGAAAAGATGGAATTGCAACTTTGAAAAAGAGAGCCAATTAGTCGCCATAATGAAAGATTTTGGGGGGCCTGAATGAATTAAGCTGGATTGACAAATAAAAGTGGTTGATTAAAAAATAGGTCCAAGGAATTTAAACTAAAAATCTAGCTTATGATCGACTTTTTCATGGTAGCACTGAACAAATCAGTATAGCACCAATAAACATAGAAAGCTGTCGACGCTGCCAACTTACAGAAACATTCGAACTGACACCAAAACATCAAGTAAAAAATAGCCTGCGCCAGCTTACCCGGAGGTAAATCATAAATTTCGCTAAAGAGCGCATAATAAGTGCCGCCAATCAGCCAGGGGCTCATTTCAAGAATTTGCAATAATATTAACAACCAAAACAAGTCTGCAAGATTTGATTTTTAGAAAGACCTACTTTAAGAGCATAAAATTACAGCCAAAAGAACTTATTTAAGACAATAGACAACCAGGTCTTTAACAGCAGATGCTACAAGTCATTCGAACCAACAACTTGGCGCAGCTTTCGCAGCATTTCTCGAGAGATTTGCCCCGATGTAGGCTTTAATTTTCTCTGTATTTTAGAAATCCTAAACTCACTGCCATCCACTAAAGAGCTCAAATAACAGTCTTGCTTATTCAAAAGATCTGCTTCAAACTCGTAGCAAGAATACAGCTCTGTCTCATTCAAGCAAAGCAAGCATTCGTCAAGCAAGCATGACTGCCTCAAAATGATACCCAACTGATCCACGATCATACAATGATAATTAGGGTGCTGAAAAAGCTTTCTTTTAAGCTGATTTTCAAAATTGATTGCATCATCTTCAGTTTGAATGTGCGTAGGCAACCCCATTGAATTAATCAACCTGGACACCGCTTGCTTGAGTTTGTTTTTTCTGTCTAGCCTCACAAGTCGGCGAAGGCTGAATTGATCAATGCATTTAAGCCTGTCAACGAATAAAGCAGAGAGTTGCGCATAAGATAAATTTAATGCAGCATTTTTATCGGCACATAAAAAACCCAACCAACCAGCATAATCAATCATAATCTTGAACACACTAAAGTCTCCGCCCGAACAACTCTGCAAGATTCTCTCTAATTTTACTCCAATGTCATTAGGCTCAATCGCTCTCTTCGAAAACCCCTGAAGCAAGGGAATAAATGCCTCTGTAGGCGAATACTCTAAGCGCAAAGCCGACTCAATATCTTGGCATAACAGAGTTGAACCAGTTCGCTGTGTAGTCAGAATAACGATAAGGTTATTTTTAATCTGTCTCAGGTCAACGCTTGAGGCACATCCCGCGTAATCCGCAAACTTTACCTTTAACCTATTAAATTGAACTTCTTTATCAATCAGCAATTGCGCCAATGCCACCAAAGTGCTCACTCAAAGGTTCATTAACCTTAGCATGCTAAACCAAGGAATCAAACAACTTTAACGTTTATGGTTTCAACCAATAGCTCTGAACTCTTGTCATCATTCAATAAGTCCAAGCGGAAGGAATTCGCTTTGAGCATAGAACACCAGGTGGATTAATCCCCAAAAGTGATATGGCCTAAGAGTCTTAAAAATTAGACAGTAATCGAACCAAGTTGTTTAAGCGGCTACAATATCTTAGATAGACAGGATTGCTTAAGTAGAAAAACCGTTTTTCGAGAGAGCTTTCTCTTCCCTTTAGCAACTCAACATGAATACATTCTCTCGTCAATGCATTCAAATTGCCAGAAGACCGCCCCTCCAACGAGAAAAATATTAAAAATATAATTAATTGGCAGTAATTTTTTGCAGGTCGGAGTAATTCATATCATTCCGACAAGTCACTAAACGCAAAACGCTATTATTGAGAAGTGGTAATGCGACAGCGCTTTCAAAAGCAGCCATTATTCAAGATTTTCAAAACTAATTCCTAATATTTTGAAGCATATACTCTAGATACCCAAATTCTACGCAATCTTCATAATATATTTCACGAACTTGCTGAAAAGAAGCATCTGAATAAGTACGTTTAGCGGGATAAATTTTTCTTTTTCTGTCATGTCTTATGTTAAACTGCTCGCCAACAAAATCAAACATACCGCTAGGATCTGAAAGTTCTTCTAACTTTTGAATATATAGCGGATTGGCACATGTGCTAGGTTTTATAAATTTTATAGATGGACGCATATGCATACAATTTAAATAGCTCTTTGGATCCTCACAAAAAGATTCTAAGAATAGTGAAAAATTACCATTAAATTTACCGACTAAATCTTCTTTGTATTTCATGTCAATAACATTACCACATCCGCCTTCTGATAAATAATAAAAAGCAGACGCGAGTCGATCCCACGGGTTACGACATAGAACCAAAACACGATATTTATGTGAATAAGGCTCAACCATTTGGATCATTTTTGAGTAACTTCTATGACCCAAGACTTTATGAGAAAAAAGACCGCTATTATCGATCGATGTTCCACCACACTTAGGGATATGAACAAACATTAGATGTTTCTTCATGCATATTTGCGCAGTCTCTATTTGTTCTGATTTCAATTTATCCAACCGGCTCTTTAAAACTTTACCATTAGGACGATATTTATGACATAGTTCTAACAGGGCTATTGATTGACTTTTCTCGATTTTGGACATAAGGAATGCTGCATCACGAATCATATCTATCTCATCTTCGGTTGGAGTTTTTAGTGCTTGGAGAGTACGATTTTGGTGAGAATAACCCAAACTGTCTCGCGTATCGAGTAATGGATATCGAGTTACATAACCCATTAAATATGGAGTAGTATCGAGCAAATCACGTGCATTCTTATTTTTTATATTAAAACCAATTGATTTTGTACCAATATCAGATTTAGATGCTGTTAACAAGGAGAGAATGCAATCGATGTTAGAGCCTGCACCTCTAGGTGCTATTGAAGGTATGCCGCGAGTATTTATAAATTTTTTCAACTTGTCAAGCCCTTTATTGGTTAAAATGTAACCATCTGTTCCAGACCAATGCCGAAGTGGTGAACTGGCTCCAAGCCCTTTAGGCAAGAAATTATAATTATTGTTCATAATACTGTAAAGATCTGATTTTTTTACAAATAAGTCTAAAACCGGAAAAGAATATGGGGGGCGATTTCCGGAAGTAATGTACAGTTTTTCCGAAGATCTTCCATTGATAAATACAATATCCGCATCAGATGGTATATTGGCCGCAATATGTGGGAAAAGATTTTTAGCATAAGGCATCAGGATTGCATCATCCTCTAATACACACAAGTAACCATCTTCATCAATCTCTGATTGATCCCAAAGTTTGTAATGTGACAAAGTGCATCCCATATGTCCTAAATCTGAAGCAGTAAGAGTGCCTTTGATATGTGAATTATAGAAACGTTCAGATTCAATATCGAAATCTTGTGATCGTGCATTAGTCCCTTCAAATATTGAAACATGCTTGTCTAGGGGCCATGAATTGTAGAAATCAAAAATGCGACCAGAATTCTTCAGAGATATGACTTTGAAATCAAAATTGTCAGGCATCTTGTTGTCACCTGAAGGGGTATGGCAGTCATAAATCATTCCCATCAGTACCGCAGTGATGGCATGAAAAGTATCACCTAATGCCGGCGATGCCGACAATTGATTCAACAAAATATTTTTTTCAGATGTATTTAAAACGGAGCTAATATCAATAATATGCTTGTAGATTGCGCCAACACTAGAGAACGACATGTTTTTGATGAGAAAGAAGTTACTAATTTGATATGTTGGGCAGGCGGCGGCATGACTTACCAAGCTAAGCTGAGCTTAACACCAGAAGATTTGCGACAGCCTATTGTAGCAAACGCAAGAAATATCTAGAAATATCTCCAGCGAGAGAGAGAACAAAAAGAAGAGCATTTTATTGAAGGATCAAATAATCTCAACACCTTTCAACCACCCAAAATGCTTCGCATATACATTAGAGCTGCGTTTAATCATCTGCGCATCACTACAACCCAATTGCTTTCCCTCTGTTAAAACATTCTGCAAATCAGCAGAAATTCCATTGTAAGCAGACTGAATTTGTTGATGAAAATTATAGCCAAAGCAGGATGAGAAAAATTCTGACTCGGTTAATGCTCGTTCAAAAGTTTCATTAGCGTTATAGTCATGCGAGTGCTTAACAACAGCATCTCTAACATAAAGTTTTTCATATCCATTTCTGATCAGCATATCGGCCCATAATTGATCTTCACCATAGGGAACACAAGGCAACGGCAATGAGCGCCAAACACTCTTGCGCAAACAACTGTTGTTATCGCTATAAAAGTGAAGGATTTTTCTCCAACCCTCATCATCTTCAACAACCGATTCTCGATCAGTCGTAAGAGACATCACCACCGGCAGTTGATCAAAACCTTTGAAATGATTTTTCAGTTCTTGATGAGTAAACGGATCAGCATCATCATGAGCAACATGCCGTCCAAATGCGCCAGCAGCATTTGGTGTTGACTCTAGTGCGTTCACTAAGTTATAAAGCCATTTGTCGTTGGCTGGAATAGCATCTTGGGTAATAAACGCTACGAATTCAGCGTTGCTTAGATCAACGCCGACGTTGCGGGTATAACCATGTTGAAACTCGCCCTTGGGTATTTGATAAAGATCTAAAGCTGGAAGACGATCACTAAACTTGTTGCAAATCCGAAATGTTTCATCCTGGCTTCCACTGTCAATAATCACACATTGAAACTCCCAAGGAGTTTGTTGCGCTTCAACAGACTCAAGAACTTGTTCTAATAAGGGACCTGCATTGTAGGTCGGAATAACAATCGAAGCCTTGTAAGGTTTAGCAGGATCGTTGTGGCTATTTTGATGAATTTTTTCTATTGAATAAGAATTTTTTGGTTCATGAGTGTCTCTCTCAGACAAGCGATCAATCAAAGCCCTTTCAAAATCATCACCTGCGCGTTCCCAGCTGAACTGCACAACCCATTCATAGGCCGCCAATGCCTGTTGCTGCAATAGCTGTGGATCTCTTGAATAATGATTCAGAGTATTCGCAATTGTTTGCGCACAAGGCGCCATCAATTGAATCACATTCTCAGGATAAATGGCTCTCGTGCTCTCTACATTTAAATCAAAGACTGGTAGTCCCGCAGCCATCATTTCTTGAGGCAAGAGCGAATAATTGGTCGCCGAAAAACTCAAGCCAATGGTACAAAATTGATAGAGTTTAGCAAGTTGCTCGTGATCGAGAATGCCATAATTGACAGCCTTATAGCTTGGATTGATATCAAGATCTTCATCACCAAAAAAGTGAACCACAAAATTAGCACTTAGTTTCGACAACTGTTCCAAAGACTCAAGCGCGAGTTCGACGCAACGCCGCTCAGTATGACAACGTGCATACACTGCAATATGCACCGTATAGCAATCAGCATTAAGTTCTTGATACTTAGATTGAATCTTTTTTTCACTGGTCTTGTAAATATTGTGATCGTATGCAAGCCACAAAAAGCGGCTCCAACGTTGGTACTTATCTGTCATTAGCTTGTCAAGCCATGGGCTCGCACAGATACAAGCCAAATCGTATTGGTAGGTGTGTTCTGCCAAAACAGAGCTCGTTCCTCGAGCATAGAAGTAGGGTTCATAATCTTGAATGAAATAATAATGAGCCTGGAACCCCTTAGATTGTCGAACAAAATCAACTGTTTGCCAGCCTGTAGCAACGATGCAATCTCCAGAAGCATAGTGAAATGAAGAATCTAATGGTAATACTTTGGCTCTTATAGGCTGATAGAACTTGACAACATCTTCTCTCAAGTCAGCTGAATGATTAGACCGTTCTGGATTAATAACCCAAACACACACACGATGACCTTTCTCTTCCAAATGACGAATCATTCGGAAAATCGTCATATGACCACCACCACCTTTTGAGAAATCAGGAATAACAAAATGGATGCTCATTGAGCTAAAGTCATCATCAGAGCCACATATCGACCACAATTTTTTGGGATCAAAATAAGGAGTATTTTGAAAATTTTCAGCTGCAAGAGCTTGACTATGTCGATGAATATTCTGGGGAGGGAGTAAAACCCCATGGCCAAATTCACTGATCAGAGAATCCTTGATATCAATGGCTGATTGTGAATGGTCATGATTGCCAGACAGAACATTGCAACATACATAATGGTACAAAGGATTTAGCCCACAAGTTTTCTGCAAAGATAAATATTCTTTACTGGAAAAATCAGGAGAGGGATCAACATAGACGTCAGCCGCCGGAGCTTCTTTCCAGCCAAATTCCAAATAATGATCAAGGCCATTAATGAGAGTAGGATCAAGATCTTTACGTTGAGAGAAATAAAAATCTTGATCAAAATACTCACTACATCGCGACCTCATTGCCGATAATTTAGGACCTCCATCATGAGCAATTGCCTCTAAAAAACTCAATCCATTATAAAGCTTGTTTCTGAGCAAATATCTTGCTGCATGCCTTAAATCATCCCCCATAAAATCTTGCCAGACAAAACAATTGATCTCTCCAGTTAAATATTGATCAACGGAGTCATCGTAGTTCCAAAATCTTTCTGCAAGGTCGTTTAAATCAATTTCCGCATCTCCATTCTGACAAAGTTTTAAGCGAGCTTCTTCAAACAAGAGGTGTCCAAATAACTCAACCGCAACTTGTTTCTGAAGGTCGTCCTTACTTTCTAGCCTTTTAATCGCTTCGAATGCTGTTTCCGTTGCATTGATATCTGCTGAACTGGATATAATATTGCTCCAATGCTGGTTAGCACGCTTCCAATCTTCAGCCTTGCAAGCCAAGCGGGCAAAATTATCTTCGATCCAAGGGTTGTAATCAACTTCGACCGCTGTCAACAACAAAACCAAGAGACTTTGTTCAGTCTTACTCGCCTCTCTAAATTGAATTGCTAATGCAAGGCATTGATCGACTGAGGCCTGGGGCTTCCTAACAGATGCATATTCTGTTTTATTTTTCAAAGAAAAATATCTTTTGCGAAGATAATCGGCATTGGCATAGTTAGCGAAATAAGATTTGATCTTTGCAATTTCGCCCTGGTGATCATTGATAGCCTTGCGCAGGTGCTCTTGCGTTTCATCAGGCTGAAGGAATTGCAGCAGACTCGATGCGCTCTCAACATCTCCAAGAGACAGTAAAACGCGCACTTTATTATCAATAATCCACTCAGATTGAATTCCCGCTTGCCATGCACAATCCAAGATCATGATCGATTCTTGAAAGTGTCCAGTTTCGCGTAAAGCAATCGCCTGCTCCAGAACAGTATGATGCAAATCCTTGTCAGATGCATGCTGCAAATAAGCATCAATTAAAGAGAAGTCGCAATGACTCTCTTGCCTTCCAAAAGTAAGTAATGAACTAAATTTTTCTTCAATAGATGAAAATTTTTGCTGATTGATTGCCGAAACCGATCGATGCGAATTCGTGAACAAATGATCAATGGGTCGATCATTGGCAATCAAGGTCTCTTGCTCCTCTTCACCATCAACAGCAGGCTCCTCCTGTTCACCCTCAGCATCGCTATCGGACTGAGAGGTTTGTTTCCAATGCTCCAACAGAAGTTCCTTAGCAGAAGCTGCCACAGCTTCCGTTCCACAGGCGCTAAGTAGTTCGAGCAAGGGCAAGGCCTCCTGTTCACGCCCCAAAGCCAGCAGGGCCCGCGCTCTGTTGGCCTCAACCCAATCGCTCACCAGGCCCGCCTCCATGGCAGCCTCAAGCAACAGCAAAGAGCGATCGGCATCACCGGCTTCGCGCAAGGCGATTACATCTTTCAGCAGCGCCGTCTGCACATCTCCGTCGGCAGCTGGATCATTGAGATGCTGTGGTTCCACCCCCAAAGCCCGACTGCTGTTCACCAAAAAGGCGCGCAGGGTGGCAATCATGGGAGTCAATCCAGGTTGGACCAGATTACGGGAGCTGTTCCAGTCCCCTGGGCCTGCCGTCTGGATGAATTCCGTCGGCCTGCATGGGCCAGCAGGGTCCGGGCCTCTGCAAGCGCACCCCCCAACGCCGCTGCAACCGCAGCACCGCCCTTGCTTCAGTGCTGCTTTGGCGCACATCACGACTTTGGCTCTCGTGATGCAATAACACCGCCTGCGGCGGAATCAGTTGGTGATACCCCAGCTGCTCCAAGCGCAGGCAGAGATCCACATCGTTGCCCTCCACAGGCAGCCCTTCATCAAAGCCGCCCAGACTCTCCAGCAACTGCTTGCGTAGCAGGAAGCAGGCGCCGGTCACGGCATCCCAACGACTGAGCAGTTGACTACGGCCCCGATGCACTCCGTGCTCGAGCGGCAACTGCCGGTAGGCATGCTCTGCATGGCTATCGAGGCCAACCACCAGCCCCCCGTGCTGCAGGGTTCGATCTGGATACAGCAACAACGCCCCCACAGCTCCCACCTTCGGGCGCAGAGCCTGAGCCGCCATCGCCTCCAACCAGCCCGGTTGCAGCGCCTCAACGTCATTATTCAGCAACAGCAGCAACTCGCCCTGGGCCCGGGCCGCCGCCTGGTTGTTCAGCCGGCTCCAGTTGAACGGGCCGTCGTCGCGCAACACAACAAACGTCTCTCCCAGCTGCTGCCTCCAGCCCTGCAGCAGCGCCGTCGTCGCTGGCTCCACCGAACCGTTGTCCACCACAATCAGCTCCAGCGCGAGTCCCTGCTGACGCGCCACTGCCGTCGTGCGCCAGAGGCTCTGCAAACAAGGCGCCAGCAGGTCAGCCCGATCCCGGGTGGGAATGATCACGCTGCAGCTCCAGTGCTGCGGCAGCGCCCACTTCAGTGCAAAGCAACCAGGCAGCTCCGCATGGGGCGTCACCGCCGCGATCGCTTCCCCCCGCTGCTTGAGCTGGTCCCGCAACAGCTGGGCCTTCTGGCCCTGAAGGCGCAGATCGGGTGGAGGCTGCGGCGGGCTATGGCTGAGCAATTGAGGCCAACCCTGCACCTGGGGTTGCCTGTTCAAGGCCTCCAGCAGCCAACGCCAGCGTCCCAGCCCATCAGCTGGGGGCAATGGAAAGCACTGATGGCGCAGCCAACTGCAGCGCCACAGACTGCAGCTTTCCAGCCAGGGGCTGGCCCAGAAACTCTCCTCCAGCCAGCCCGGCTTGAACCAGGGATCGCAGCGCTCACCCTGCCGATCCAATCGGTCTTCATCGCCATACACCAGATCCGGCCCCGGCTGCTGGCCTTGCAACCAGCGCTCCAACGCCGGCAACACCCCGTCCCTTAGCTGCACCCCAGGCGCTAACAGCACCAACCAGCCTTCCTCGGGCCAAGGGGACTCTCCAAGGGGAGCCGGCTGCGGTTGCAAAGGTGCTGAGCCATGCAGTGCAAGCCAGTGGTTCTCGCGCCAAAGCCAGAAGGGGGTCACCATGGGTAGCGGCGAAGGCGGCAACCGCTGCTCGCAGTGGTCAATCCAATAGCGATAGGCCTGGGGGCCGAACCCATCGCGCAGCACCTCCCCCCCCAGCAGCAAGCGCATTTGCACCTGCTGCCAGTGATCGGCAATCCAGACCTCACCGGGGAGTCGCGCTAATGCCTGCTCGAAGCAGGTCTGCGCATCGGCCCAGCGCTGCTGCTGCGCCAAGAGTTCACCGGCGCTGAACCAGTTCCAGCCAAGAGCCGGGTCCACCCGGCAGCTGCGCTCCTGCAACTGCAAAGCCTCAGCGTGATTCCCCTGCTGCTGGCGCAGCTTGCCCAAAAGATGCAGAGCCGAACCATGCTCAGGAGCGAGCGCCACCGCCCGTTGCAGCAGTGGTTCGGCAGCGATCCAATGGCCCTGCTCCGAGGCCTTCCGGCCAGCGCTGTACAGCTGTTCAGCAGCTGTCGAAGGGTTCATGGACGGCGGCCGATGCGAGCGCTGACCTGACCCAACGCAAAACCGATCACGCCACCGAGGGCAGCGCCTTGGAGCTGCCACAGGGAGTGGCGATAGCGGAACGGCAGACGACCGAGCTGGATACCGATCAACAACACCACCAGCAGCGCCAGAGCTGTTCCCCAACCCAGCGATCGCCAACGTGACACACACGGCCTCTTCAACTTGCTTGAAGTTATCGCCACGATGCGAAAATCCGCGCATCTGGTCGTTGCGGACAAGACATGAGTTCCTCAAGACTGAATCCCAGTGAGGTGCAGCAACAGGCCCAGGTGCTGGAGGAGAGCGAAGCCTGGAGCGAACTGCTCGATTACGCCCAACGGCAGCAGCCCCACAGCAGCGACCAGCCCCAGCTCAGTGGCTACCTCGACTACTTGGAAGGGCGTGCCCTTCTCGAACTGGAGCTGAGCGAGCAGGCCGAAGCACCACTGCGTCGTGCCTGCCTAGCTCTTCCAGACTTCCCCTATGGCTTTCAATTGCTGGGGCGCAGTCTCGCCATGCGGGAGCAATGGGCACCCGCAGCTGCTGCCCAGGAACGCTGCATTGCCCTGAAGAACGATTTCGGTCACGCCTGGATGGAGCTGGGCCGCGCCCGCGACGCACTCGGGGCAACTGATGCTGCCCTGGAGGCCTACCGCCAGGCCGACAAGCTGCTCCCCGGCAACGACTGGGTGCAATGCCGCCTGATCCACCTGCAGGTGCAAGAAGCACTGCAAGCGGGGGACCACAAAGCCGCCGCCGCCCGCATTGTGACCTTGCAGCAGCAGCGCAGCCTGCCGGCCTCGCAGGTGCTCACCTGGCTGGACGCTGCAGCGGCCCTGGCCCGCTGCGGGCGCTGGCCGGAAGCAATCCAGCTGGCAGCAGCCATCCGCCAGGGTGGCGAGCAAGCTGGCCGCCCCAGCCCATTGGGAACGCGCGCACCACTGCTTTTGATCGCGGTGGGCGTGTTGATGGATCAGAACAGCAGCACACTGGTTCAGCCCAGGGCATTGGCCGGTGCATTGCTGGAAACGCTCTGGCTACCACACAACGATTTAGAGGATCAGTTCTGGGTCAACACTCTGGCTGACATGGTCACAGCCATGAGCCAATGTTTCACCAACGGCTGGTCACAACACAGCAAAGAATTGGTTCTATTGGTGCTGGCTGTCGCGCAAGTAGCCGCAGAGCATTTCAATGACAACTGGAGAGCGCTGACCCTGCTCGAACAGCTCGCTCTCTTACCAGAGCTTTCAGACAACGAACGTCGCGTATTGGATGAACGCTGCGGACTGATGGCCCTCGGTGCAGCGCGCCCGGTCGAAGCCAACCGACATCTCTTGCGCATCCCCAAACAACAACGATCCATAAATGCTGAGGCCGGTCTCTGCAGGGCACACCTTGAACTGGCTGGACGTCACCTGCCCCTTGACCTGCAGCAGGGGCAGGCCACCGCGCAGCAGCTGATGCATCAGTTCGCCAAGCGCCCCCGCAGCAGTCAGGTGCGTGCTGATGTTGATCTGCTGCTCTGGAAGCTGAATACACGGGTGCTGGATGACACCAATGCCATGGCCCTCGCCAGCGGGCCGATCAACGCTGCCCAGGAGTTGCGCCGCCGCGGCCTCAACCTGATCAGCGCCCTCACCACCCAGTCGCTCAATCCCCCGGGCCTTGCACCCCTGCCCGCTCAGAAGTGCTCAGCCCGGCGCTGGCTTCTGCTCGCCAATGCGTCCCTGCCCCAGTGTTTCCTTTACCGGGTTGAACAGAAGAAAGAACAGCTGGAGTCCCTCGATCGCGAGGTAATCATTCTTGATGTGGCGCACTGCAACAACTGGTCTGTGGCGTCCGCCCTGCTCTGGGCCGACCGGGTGGTGGTCTGCCGCCTACCCGGCACCTATCCCGTGCTTCGCGCCATGGGCCTTGCACGGCGCATGGGCCTCACCGTGTACTACGACATCGATGATCTGATTTTCGATCAGGAGAATTTCCCGCCACCTCTAGACAGTTACGGCGGCACAATCTCAGCCAGTCTGCACACGGGGCTTGCCATGGATGCCCCACTGTTTCAGGCGGCCATGACGGAAGCTGATGCGCTGATTGTCTCTACCGGCACGCTGGCGACACGCTGGAGGACGTTGCATCCCGACAGCCAGCAACCCGTGATGGTGTTGGCGAACATGGCACCACCGCCCCTGCGCCGCAAAGCCAGAGCCATCGAGCCCCTGCAGCACCAAGAGGCGGCAGCAGACCAACTCAGGCTGCTGGTGTCCAGCGGCACCCTGGCGCACAAGCAGGTGTGGGTGGAGGAGCTAGCACCAGCGCTGGCCACTGTGCTTGAAAAGCACCCTGCTCTGCAGCTCGATCTGGTGGGCAGCATTGAATGGCCGCAGGAACTGCAGTCGGTGGCCTGCGAGCGCATTCGCAGCCTGCCCTTCAGCGACTATCCCACCTACCTTCGCCACGTGGGCCGTGCCCACATCGGCTTGGCACCGCTGGAGCCCGGGATCGTCACCGACGCCAAAAGTGCCATCAAATGGATGGAATACAGCCTGATGGGGCTGGCCTAAGTCGTGAGCCCCACTGCCACGTATCAGGAGATCCTCCAGGATGGCGAGGATGTGCTGTTCGCCACCGATCGCCACGGCTGGGTGCAGGCGCTTGAACGACTGATCCACAACCCCCAGCTTCGCTCCCAGCTGGCCGTCAACGCCCAGCAACGGGCGAAAGCGCTGTTCGGACAAGCCCAGGGACAACGCTTCTGGGAAGAGCTTGATCAGAACGATGCCAACGCCCAAGCCCCGTCTCGACGCCGCAAACAGCTGGTCATCAACTGTTTCTTTGCGCCTCAGTCCGTGGGCGGCGCAACCCGGGTAGCTCAGAACCGAGTGAAAGAGCTTTTGGCTCAGGAGAATGCGCCAGACGTCACCGTGCTGTGTGTGGATCTCTCCCCCTGGCAAGGGGCTCCTTCAGCAGGAGCCATGCCGCTTGATATCCACAGCTGGCACGGGGCCAGGGTCGTACGCCTGAGCGTGCCACCGAAACCCTGGGACTGGCATTTCGATGGTGAGGTCGAAGCGTTCTGCCGCGATTGGTTCGAGCGGGAGGGCTTCGATGCCATTGAAGCTCACTCCATGCAGATCATCACGGCTGCTCCACTGAGCGTGGCCAAAGAGATGGGAATCCCTTACACCGTGGTCCTGCATGACGGCTGGTGGCTCAGCCAGCTGCAGTTTCTGACACGCGACGACGGAACCGCCGTGGACCCAATCGACCCTCTGTCCGCGATCGACAGCGATGCACCCGACGCCAGCAAAGAGGCAGCACGCTCCCGCCGCCGCGATCTCTTTGCCTTGCTCGATGGTGCACAGGAGCGACTGGCTGTCTCCGACACCTTCGCCGACTTGCATCGCAGGGCCGGAGTGCGCGGCATGGGCGTGCGCACCAACACAGTGGCCCAGCCGGAAGAACAGGAATTAAAACAATGCCGCCAACGCAAGCCAGATGATCCCATCGAGATCTGCATGGTTGGCGGGATGGCCGTGCACAAGGGCTATGCCGTCTTCAGGGCGGCCGTGCAGCAGGCCGGTCTCGGCACCAAGGCCAGAGTCACGGTGATCGACCATCGCCTCGATGAGGGCGACCCCAGCTACAGCCTGCAATGGGGCAAAACGCCTGTGCAGTTCTGTGCACCCATTCCAATGGCACAGATGAATGGCTTCTACGCGTCCCAGGACGTTCTGGTCGCACCATCAATCTGGCCGGAGAGCTTTGGCTTGGTCACCCGTGAGGCTCTGCAGCTGGGTCTTTGGGTGATTGCCAGCGATATCGGCGCCCTGGCCCAACCCATCCAAGATGGAATCAATGGCCGCAAAGTGGAAGCCAGGAACGTGGAGCAACTCGCCAAAGCCCTGCAAGAGACCCTCCACATCCAATCCAACCGCTGACAATCAACGAACCCTCACTGTCAAATCACCACCAGCCCGACCGTTGACTGACTCATCACCCACCGACACCTCCCAGAGCTTGCTGCTTGGCGTTGGCTCTCAACGAGCCGGTTCAACCCTGCTCTACCGGCTGCTGCATCAAAGCGTGAAGGGTCTGTTCATGCATCCCGTAAAGGAGCTGCATGTGTTTGATTCCCTCCATCATCTCCGTCCTCGCAAGGCGTTGCAGAGCTTCTCCAAGAATCAACTCCAGCGGCTGAGGAATCAACATGGTGACTTGGCCACAGCTCAGGCGAAAGGAAGCAAACGCCTGATCTGTGAAATTCGCACCAACACAATTTTCAGCGAACGTGACATCAGCGAAGTGAATTATTTGGATTTATTCCGACCTTGTCTGATGCATCACCAATGGATTGGGGAGGTGACTCCGGAATACATGCTGCTTAGTGAAGAGCAACTCCAGGGAGTCCATGATCAGTTCGCAGGTCACGTTGTGCCTGTGCTGATGGTTCGGAACCCTGCCAAACGGTTCCTCTCGGCTTACAAACTGCGGCACTTTTACATGCGGCCCGCCGAACAACCCATGCCTGAGAATGATGCATTGCTGAGCAACCTCAACCTGCTGCTTGATCAAGGAGAGGAGGATGGATGGGTTAGAGCTCAACTGCGCTTCAATCAGTACCGTGAAGCGCAACAACGCCTGCAAGCAGTGTTTGGAGATCGAGCCCTCGTGCTGAGCCTCGACACGTTGACGCAGCAGCCAGAGAAAGCCTTTCAAGCCCTTGAAGACCGCACCGGCCTGGTTGTGGATCGCCCCTTAGCTGAAACATGTCTGCAACAAAAAGTGAACGAGACAGATATCAAGCTCTCTCTGGACCCAGACACAACTGAAAAAATGAAAACATTTTTTGCCGGGGCCTTAGAAGATGCAGAACAGCTCTGCGGAGAGCATTTAAAGCTTTAGCTTTTCACTGCGACATCAAACAAACTTCCATCAAAATCCCAAGCCAATGTTCATTAAAGTTTTTGGAGAACGCAACACCGGTACCCACTTCCTCATCAAACTGCTCCGCAACAATACCAATGCAGAGCTGCTAGTTCACCCAGATGGGGCAAGTGAAGCGTCACGCAGAAACCTTGAACACATCATCACTTGCAATCCAAACCTTACAAAGGGAAATCCAGCTCTTCGGTCTATAATATTAGAACGCTTGATTGACAGCGATCGCGCAAAAGATATACCTGAGCTTTATGGATGGAAACATGCCGCAGTCAGTAGCAATCAACTCAAGCAGAATCCAAAATTCGAACAAACCCTCTTCATCTGCCTCATTCGCAATCCGTGGCGTTTTGTTTCAGCTCTACACAGACGCCCATACAATCTATTCCCTCAACCATCCGAGGATCTGACTGATTTTATTCAGCAACCAATCCTAACGAACGCTCGCGACAATCTCGTTGAATCATACCTAAGCTCTCCAGTTGAACTGTGGAACAGAAAAACAGAATCTTACCTTGAACTCAAGAAAAACTGTCCAACCAACGTTGCAATCGCCTATTACGAAGATATAATCTGCGATGTTTCCAGATTTTTGAACAATTTACAATTTTTCTGCGAAGTCAAATCACCGCCTAAGGTCCCAAGCCGTTCGACAAAGCGAGATACAAAAACTCATGAGCGGGACGAAAAAACATTTTCTGACTATAAGAATGAGGTTGAGCAATACTCTCCCTTGACGTCCCTTGGGGAGAAGGCATGTAGCTTAATTGCCGAACGCATTGATCTCGATGTGTTCCAAAAGACATATTATGCGCAACACCCTCAGTACTCCAAACACATTCTCTCTTAAACACGAAGCAAATAGCAATTCCAATGCCTATCTTTCACGAAGCAAAGCTCATTCATGTTCACAACCCCCGCTGTGGAGGAACTTCAATCAATGACGCAATTCTCACGAGCTTGGGACTGCCAGTTTCTACTTTTAGCCCTCAAACAGTCTCCTATCATTATTTATATGGCAACCATAAAACTTCAAGCAACTGTTACGAACTTGACCATCTGTGCTTCGCGTTGATTCGAGAAGCCGCACCAAAATGGATCTTCGATGAATACAAATCATTTGTTATCGTAAGACATCCCTGGGATCGATTTGTTTCTGAGTACACGCGGAAAGTATCGCAAAAGTGCAAGCGATTTATCAGCCCGCAAGATAAATCGTTTGAGGCTTATTGTCAAAACTTTATTCAAAAAGCAAATCGAAAATACTCTGAATCTGACCCCTATCAGTTTCAAGGAGTAAGCCACTTCTATGGATGCCATTTTTTACCTCAATATCTCTACGCCGGCCTTGAATCATCCTTTGACATCGCAAAACCGCTGGTCATAGACATCAAAGAGATTAACCAAAAGTTGCCCTCGCTTTGTGGCAAATTCTCCGAAAAGGTAAAATACGAATTACATAAACCACGTAATAGCCATCAACAAAAAATTTCAGACGAAGTCAGACATCAGATCGATACGATTAATCCTGAAATACGAAACAAAGTCGATGATTTCTACCGCCTTGACTATGAGTTGCTTGGATACGAACGGCGATAGTTCAATCCTTAAGCTTTGATCGACTATGATGGGTAAAAGTATTGCTCTAGGCTTTTAAAATGTTGATTATAAAAGCCTAAAGCTTTGTCGCCGTATCCGTCAAAGGAGCTTTTTCGAAACTCACCAGTTGAATGGGGTGGCAATTCTTTCATAAAGATTGGGGATGCATTCATCAGATGAGAAGCATCTATCTGATACCCATCATGGGACATAGTAGATGCAAGGGTCTCAAAATATGAGGCAGTTCCATCCGTAAAAAGATCTTCGGTTTTAAGAACACTAAAATTTAAATCAGAAGATTTTAGAAACTCAGCATTCATCAACCAACGCTGTGGCAAATACCAAGCAAAACCAAAGTGTTTCATGGTCAGAATAAGACGATCATCGGCATTATCGGTTTCAAGCAGTGCACTATTTAATGTTCGATCCCCTAAGTGCTTATAAATCCTGTTTTTGCTCCACCGCTCAGGACTTTTGACATGATAAGACGATGCAGATCTGAAAAAAGATGCAGGATGCCTGACGACTAAAAAGAAACGGGTTTTTTCTGGATCTAAATGCTTTAAGAGCTTAAGTATAGAAATTGGATCAAAATTTCTGCATCTTAGGTTAAGAAAATCTCCCTTGACATTTGCCAAACTGTTTGGTGTTTCTCCGGGCAATTGTTTGGACGAGCTTAGATCAACTGACTGAAGATTTGAAAATGTGGGATCTTTTGTAAAAACAGATTCAAAAAAATGATTGCCACATTTATGTGTCACAAAAAACACATTGGCAGGACGTTTCATTTGCTCGCCGACATATGAACTGACTCTACCGCAACATGTGACAAGAACCAAAAGTTGGCTCGATTGAGACTCAGCCAGGGTCAGAACAAGCAACAAGATCGGTTGGTCCTGAAACGCATGACGTCAAGGGCCTGGTCACCTATTGACAAGCAACATGATCTCATCAAATAACGAATAAACGATAACAGCAAAGGATTGAAAATAAAACCATCAGACAATGATATTCAACCAATACACCCTCCCAGTGCAACCTGCATTCCTATCGACAAAAAGCTAAGACGAGGCAATTGAATTACAATGATTCTGATTAGATTGATCGCGGCAACATTACTTGTGCCGCGATAATATTTCCTGTATAATTTGTTGATTCCATTGCTCCATAGAGTCCTTCAGAAGGTGTGTTTCCTTCCTTTTTTGAACCACCAGTTGAGGCATCTCCTTTGCAAATGCACTCACCTGAGACTGATCACATGAGTCGATGATAATCGATGCCATATCTTTGAATTCAGGATACAACGGATAATCATTTAAATACAGCACTGGTAGTTTAAAATTAATGCAGAGATTAATGGCTCCACTCACCTTTGTGTAATCTCCTTTAACGGCTAAGCTGTTAGAAACGGCCAAGTCTGAACCAAGAAGGCAAGAAAAAAGCTGTTCATAGCTCATAAAAGGAGCGCCATCCGAGGTTAAGGATATGCACGGACATTCGAAGTATTTCAAAAGATTTTGGGATGCCAAATCATCCATAAACCTCTTACCCTCATCGCCTGAAATACCTCCAGCAATGACAAATGTTGGCTCAACACTCAGCGTCTCTTGCGAAAGCAAAGACTTCGCAAAATCAATCAATAAACCATAATCGCGTCTTGCGTAGGCAACTCGGCCTGGAACAACGATTCGTAAATCATTGCTGTTGTTAACCTCTCGTCCTTGAAGACCTTGACGCTTGGAAAGGTCCGAAAGAGGTGGAAGATAAAATTTTAGTGGCTTGATCTTTTCAGCATGGAGCGAAAATGCATCCACCATTCCATCTGAAAATACAACAGACGTGACCGATGACAATCCTGCCAAGACACGGGATAATTTGCCATTTCTTGCATCGTGAACAAAGGCATAGAGATGCATACCTATTTCTTGACAATATTCAAACATCGGCGATGGCTTCTTCGCAAATGTCGTCCAAAACATGATTGGCAAAGAATATTCCTTGTTCAGATAAATTAGTTTCTTGACTTTATTTCCCATCACGCCGAGCCAGAAAACCCGATTGCATGGAGGGGGCGGATTAAGCGTCTTTAATTTTGTAGACTGTTCGATATAAATTTGATGGTGCTCAACATGCAAACTCTGAAATAGGTCTCCTCGTTTTTCACGTAGTTCATTGTTGATATAAACATCAGCATAGATTCCCAAGCGATTTAACGCCAAAATCAATGGAACTGTGCATTCATCATGCCCTGCGAGAATTTGGGCAATACCAACCCGTTTCATAGCACAAACCTTTTAATGATTATACATCAGGGTCACGCGATCACACACTTCCTCCCCTGATGAATTCGAAACTTGAATAAGTCTAATTAAAACCGATTGAGCTCTTTTTGAAAGCAAGGAGGTCATCGACACTGGAGACTGCTCTCTGCACAATGTGGCTTCATTACCTCAGAACCGACCAGCAGGCTCGTGCGACCTCTCAGCAAGCATAAGAGCGACTGCCCCAATCGATATATGTTATCATTAACTATCTAGCTTAAATAGAATGCATTTTTATTATCTCCCTTCAAGAAAAACGATGATCTTGTGGGCTGAAAAATGTGCTTGCACATCGCTAGTTTACTGGATTGATCATAATTTTGAAGAACTCTCAGAGTGCACAGACAAACCAAGAGCCTATTTGGGTAGAGAAGGTTATGGCAACTACGACTTCAGCGAAGCAAAAGAATTGCTTTTAAATAATGTTCAGATCGACCATTTAATCGTTTCTCACCGCGATCCGGTCAAAAGGATGACAAGCAGCTTCGTGAACAAGTTTTTGATTCGCGGAGAGCAAGGCCTTGTATTACCTGAGGACCCTAAAAAGCTGCAGAAATTCGCAAAGAGCTTTCTTAAAACATTTATAGCACTTCAGCGCAAGGAACAAGATGAAAGCAAAACTAAAAAACGCAAGAGAAAGAGAGTGAATTATGCAAAAGCCGTCAATAAACTCTCGCTAAAAAAATTCATTTTAACAATCACTCATCCAACCATTGACCGCAATGATTTAAATGGGCACTTTGCGCCGCAACTCGCTAACAAAAAGCAGTGGAACCTTTACAATAATATTGTAAAATACTCCAAAGCAGTTTACCCTCTCAGGGTAGAAAGTTTTGATGAAGACCTTAAATATATTAATCAAAGTATGGGGTTTGAGGATTTCCTTCCGGAAAAAAAGAACTCCACTCGACTGCCGATTGAAGAATGGACATTTTCCGATCAGCCTGAAGCGAGTGTCTTCACCCTGGCTGACTTGTGCAGTAAAAAACTTGTTCCAAAGAGTGCATCACTTAAGCAGCTGCTCACCACGAACTCGAACCTTCAGAAAAGATTCAAAAATACTTTTAAATTCGATTATCAACTAGTTCAACATTTGAATCATTTAAGTAATTCCCGATAGAGAAGTGCAGCTTCTCTGTAATCTCCTACTGATTCCAACCCATCAGCCAGTGCCTGGATGACCTGACTCTCCGATGGGTGAACTGCCCTCAGTTCACGTAACAATTGAAGAGCTTCTTTCTGAATCAGCCCATCATTCTCACCTAATTTGAGACCCTGAGTGGCGCACTTCAAGGCGCGTTCAATGGGCACAGAATCCGGTAACTGTGCTAACCAGCTCCGGTGAAGTTGTAGAGAGACTAACGGCCGACCTGCCTTCCCTTCCGCCGAGGAGAGATTGCGGAACAACGCTGATTGTGACTTCTCATCAATCTGATCCAATCCTGCTGTCCAAACCCCCCGCAGGAACTCAAGAGCAGCATCCACATTCTGGTTGGCAAGGTGGGCAGCACCCACATTGATCTGTAGATCCAAGGATTGAGGGTCCTTAACGAGTGCTGCTTCAAAGCTCTTCAAGCTATCCGCAGGTTTTCCCAAAACCATCTGAGTCTTGCCCAGCAAGGCCAAGCCTGAAGCCGGCAGCTGGCCCTTGGTTTGATCAGCCAGCGCTTTCAAACCCGCCATCACCTGAAGGGCCGTCTTGGCCGACAACTCATCCGAAAGTTCAGCGATCTGAGCTTCCAGTTGATCTTGATCAACGGATGGAGACGCAGGTGCTGGAGATGCAGAGGGCTCGACAGGCTGCACTGCGGGTTCAGCAGCAACTGGCTTGTCAGTGAGCACATCCGCCGCTTCCAGCAGACCGTGCAATGCGTCCTGGTCAGCGCTGCCTTTAAGAGCGGGAGAGACCGCACCACCCTGAAGCTGCTGTTGCAACGACTCACGTTCAGCCAGCAAGAGGGCCACCGCCTGGCGATAGAAGGGAACCGCCAGCTCCATGGCCCCCCGCTGATTCATCGACTCAGCCAGCTCGTAATAACGATCGGCCATCGCGCCACTGGGTTGGCTGGTTTGTTCGGCGTCAGAAGGCATCGGTGACACTTTGGAAGGAGTAGGTGAAGATTGAAAAGTATTGGTCTCAGCCTGAGATCTGCGACTGCGGCGCCGAACCCGTGTCACGGAAGACGGCGCAGAGGCCCGTTGAACAGCTCTGCGGCGCGATGAGCGTGGCATATCCAGCCGAAAATCCCAAGAATTCTCGCAGCCATCCGGCAGAGTGCTGTTTCGACTCAATCCGCCCTTGCGATGCCATCCGCCACCCCCAGCGTGTCCGTGGTGGTGCCAATGCGCGATGCAACTCCATGGCTGCCGAGTTTGCTGGCGGCACTTGTTCACGACTGGGACACGGGCTTCGAGTTGGTGGTGGTCGATGACGGAAGCCAAGACGGTAGTGCTGATCTCATTCGTCAGCTCTGTGCCCACTGGCCTACGGAACGTTGGCAACTGCTCGAGGGCAAAGGAGAAGGTGTTTCCTCAGCCCGCAACCAAGGCATCATGGCCAGCCGAGCCGCCGTGATTGCCTTTCTCGACGCCGACGATCGCCCCTTCGCCGGACGACTCAGCAAGCCCTTGCATCACCTGGCGTCCAACCCCCATCTCAGCCATGTGCACGGGGGCTGGTGGCGCTGCAACGCCCAGGGTGAGCGGCAGCAACCCGTTCGCCCCTGGGACGAGGGGGCTGGATTCAGCTGGCACCAATTCATGGAACATAAAGCCGTTCTGCCAAGCGCCTGGACCGTCCGCCGATCCGCTCTCCTGCAGGTGGGAGGTTTCAATCCAGCCCTGCGCCACTCCGAAGATGTCGATCTGATCCTTCGCTTGGCAGCAGCAGGGCACCAAGGAGACTGGATTCATGAACCGCTTGTGCGCTATCGCATTCACTCTGGCAATGCCAGCGGTCGACTGGAACCCCAACTCAAGGGCCTTCTGTCGGTGATCGATCATCACCTCAACACCCTTCCGAATCCACAGGTGGGATGGGCCAAGGACCAGCGCTACAGCACAGCCACCTGGGCTGCATGGCAAGCGTGGCAAGCTGGAAACTCCAGCCTGGCACTGCAATTGCTTAAAGGTGCCATGGCATCTTGCCCCTATCCCCTCGTGCGCCGTCCGGTGCACTTGATCGAAGCCATGCACCGCAGCAGCATGCGGATCGGCGCTCCATTCAATCGTGAGCACTTGTTAGCCAGCGCATTCTGGCGGCAGGCGGAATCCATGCTTCTGCAGCGATGAGCCCAACCCGGGAGACTGCTTCAAGCCTCCATGCCCAGGCCCTGGCCGACCTGGAAGCTGGACGACCGCTGGCCACCTTGAAAGCATGGCAAGCGCTGCTCCAGCAGGACAGCGCAGCAGTGCATCGCCATCTGCAAGCCGCAGCTGCAACTCTGAAAACCGATCCTGTGGCCTCGATCAGTCGGCAGGCGATCCAACTGGCCCATGAGCTGCTGGTCCACACGCCCACAGACACAGAAGTGCACCAGCTCGGAAGGCTGCTGCAGAGCTGGGGAGAAGTGGCACTGCCGGAAGTGCCCTCACGAGCTGTGCAATTGCTCGAACGGGCCTGGAGCTGTGGCCGCAACGACCGGCTCGATCAGATGCTCGCCGACCTGCATGCACGGCTTGGCTATGGAAGCGGGGCCCATTGGCTGGCGGCACCCAGCGATCCCCCGGAACCTTGGCCGATCGTGCCCTGTCAAGCCTCGGGATGCGTCGATTGCCAGGCGCTACCACCCCCTGAGGATCCTCCCCTTTATCTCCATGCGATCCCAAACGGTCGCATCTGGGTGCAACGACATCGCAACGTCTGGTCGCACAGCCACGGTGTGGCCGTGATCAACCAAAACAGTTGCTACGAAACAAACCTCTGCCGCCATTACCCCTGGCCATGGCCTGGTTGTCGCCACCAGGAAGCCTTCGGACCGCTCAGTCTTCAGATGTTGCAAGCGGCGGAATCAACCCTGTCGAAAGCCCAAGTCGTTGATAGCCCCGTTCTCGCTGTCGCTGAACTTTCCGGAGAAATGTTCTTTCACTGGCAACTGGAGCTGCTTCCCAGATTGGGGCGCGTTTGGGGGGAAGCGCTCAAGCGCTGGCCCAACCTGCGTGTCTGGCATAACGGGGGGGACAAGTCGTATGTGAGAGATGGTCTGGAACGACTGGGGATCAACCGCAGCCGCCTCCTTCCTGGTTGCGATCACCTGTCGGCGAGCACGCTGATCGTGCCTGGCTTTGCCAGCAGTTTCGGCAAACCTTCATCGGCGAACCTCGCCTGGCTGGAACGCTTCTGGGATCTCCCAGGTCCATCCAAAGCCACCAGAGCGACGGCGGCGAAGGGCAGCACTCGCCTCTGGTTCGGCAGACCTGGAGCCTTGCACCGAACGGTGATCGGGGAACAACACTGGAGTACCAAGTTGCGTGCACCCTTCATGCAGCAAGGCAGCATCCGCGAACAGCAGGCTCAGGTGATGCAGACCGATCTCGTGATCGCACCTCATGGGGCTGGTATGGCCAATCTTTTGGCTGCTCCCGTTGGGAGTGAAGTGATTGAGCTGGTGAATCCCGCCTATCAACCGCCTTATTTCGACGGATTGATCGCCCGCCGACAGCTCCGACACCGCAAACTGGAGACACGCCCTACCCCCTTGCCCCTGCAGGAATGGCTGTATGCAGGTCCTCTGGCTTTCCCCATTGATCTTGGAACTGAGTCAAGCCCTGCCGCAGAAGCTCTGGCATCATTGACTTCATGAGCAGTTCGAGGATTTCAGAAGAGTTGCGGCAGGCTCTGGCCCGCCTGGCTGAGGAGACAACTCCAGATCCAGTACTGCTCGAACGCATTGCCCGCTGGCGTCGAGCCTGCGGTGATGCCGAAACGGCCGCGCAGTGGCAAACCTGGAGTCTCCTGCCTCCCAGCTCCGAAGAACTGCGTCCTGCGCTCGCCAGACTTTTGGGAGCAATCGGTGAAAACCAACAGGCAGTACAACTGCTCTCAGACTCTGACCAACGCCACAGCTGGGAACGCCTGGCGGTTTTGCTTGAGCGCAAAAAATTCAAACAAGCTGCATCACTTCAGAAAAAACTGCTGAGCGACCCACCTGAATTGGCCGAAAATGATCTGGTCAAATTGCTGAATCAATGGCTGGAGGCTGAGCATTTCACGGAAGCCCTCAATCTGCTTCACCCGTTGCTCATAGCGATGCAAAAGCGAGGTGACACGCTGTCATCCCGGCTCTGCTGCTCCATGGCCGATCTGCTTGAAAAGCAAGAGCGCTTCAACGAAGCCCAGTCCTGGTGGACGCAAGCGCATACCCTGCAACCGCAACAGGTTTGGCCTCTGATGCGTCTGGGATACCAGGCCCTGCGTCAACAGCAACCAACACTTGCCTTTCACTACGCCAGGCAAACCCTGAAAAGAGATCCACAACACGCATTTGCTCCTGAGCTTCAACGCAAAGCGCTCCAGGCAATGCGCGCCGAACGCTCGCTCGCCCTGCTGGACGGTCAGGAACCACCCGCCTTACCGTCCTTTCAGGCCTGTTCCCCATTCCCCGATGAATGTGTTC
Source organism: Synechococcus sp. WH 7805 (assembly GCF_000153285.1). NCBI lineage: Bacteria > Bacillati > Cyanobacteriota > Cyanophyceae > Synechococcales > Synechococcaceae > Synechococcus > Synechococcus sp. WH 7805. The sequence continues at coordinate 1,484,804 of NZ_CH724168.1, forward strand.
TGAACTGCCGGACGCTTGTTTTGGTCTCCCTTGAGGATCCAAATGTCCTGAAGGTCTGGGCCGACCAGCTCGACTCGACAGCGGCGAGCCAAACACGCCTTTATCTCATCAACAGCCATGACCCTCTTTGGCTTGAGCAACAGGCCCAACGCCTCCTTCCCAACACGCGGATTGATCTCTGGCCCAGTTGGGACCCTGAACGCCATGGCGACGTTGATCTCGTTCTGACAGCCGATCCAGGTGAAAGGATTCCAAACACCAACGCTCAGATCTGGCGTTATGACCCACAAACAGAGAACTGGAACGCACAGTGACGAGTGACTCGTTGCCAGCGCTCTGGCCAATCTTGCGGCGCCAAGCCCGTCGGGGAAATCTCAATGCGTCACAGGTGTTCTCCCTACAGCGAGCGTTTCAGCAGAAACCCAACTGGAAACGACTGGATCGTTGGCTCAAGCCACTTCTCACTGAAGCTGTTCGCGCAGACGACCGGCAGACAGCGATTTTGCAGACAGGAATCTGGCTTCGCCAGATGCGCGAATTTGAACGGGCTCATCACTGCCTGGACCTCCTGAACTGGCGCAAAGCACGGGGTCAGGCCTTTCTGCAGCGCGGCCTTGTCCTGCAGCAACTGAATCAGATTGATGCAGCCCAAAAAGCCTTACGTCGCTCCTGTCGTGATGGAAGCAGCTTTGCCGTTGCGAGTTATCACCTCGGCTTGCTTCATCGCTCCACAGGAGAGTTCGATCAAGCCGCACGCTGGCTGCTGCGCTCACTCAAACGGGATGCGAATCCCGCCCACGTGCACACCGTGCTCCAGTACTGCCGCTGCAGCGATGACATGCTGCGACCCATCGTGAGGTTCTATGAACAGCTTCATCGACGCCATCCAGAGCGCGCCTTGCCGCTCCAGCAACTGAGCTTGTACCAGCAGCGCCAGGGAGATCTCATCCAAGCGGGGAAAACAGCTCAAAAGTCTGTGCGCCTGGAGCTTGGACAAAGGACAAGCTTGTTAGCAGACGAAGACCTGGCACCGACCCCTCCCGACTTCCTCGTTTTGGGTGTACCCAAAGGAGGAACCACATCGCTCTTCGCCTGGTTACGCGAACACCCCCAGATCTGGGGACATCCGCGCAAGGAACTGCACTTCTTCGATGGCGATTACCACCTCGGAGAAGCGTGGTACTGCGCCCAATTTCCGCGCTTTCAAGACGGCAGCGGAATCTTGCGCGGAGAAGCCACACCCAATGTCTTCAGCCACCCAGAGGCCCCAGCGCGGGTCACCCAGTTGATCCCGGATGTCAAGACGATGGTGCTCCTCCGCGATCCTCTTGAGCGCGCTGTGAGCTGGGTCCAGCACCTACAACGCCTCGAGGGACTGGAAGGCAGCGTGGAGTCCTGGCTGAGCCAAGAGCTGGAATCATTGCAATCACTCGATGCCGACACCCTGGCCAGATCGGGGCGGATCGGCACTGGAGCGCTCCAGGACAGCCTTTACGACATCCACCTCCAGCGATGGCGATCATCTCTGCCGAGTTCCCAGCAGCTACTCGTGATCTCAAGCGAGCGGCTCTTCTCCCAGCCAAGCCCCCAGCTGAGTGAAGTACTGGGGTTTCTTGGCCTTGACTCCGATCCTGAGCCCTGGATGCAGGCGTGGGTAGCCCGCAACGTGAATCCTGGACGCAGGAGCACACTCCCGAAATCCCTGGAATCAGAGCTCAGAGCCTTCCTGCAAAGCCATTGTCAGCAATCCGCGACAGAAACCAAGGAATCACCAGTGGGATGGTTCGAGTAGTGCATACCAAGCGTTACAGAACCTGTGATTTCCTTTAATTTCGGACCGAAGCATTTCCCTCTTCAACGTGTCCATTTTCATTACGCCCGTTCCGGCTCTTGACGCCGCCGCGGCCGAAAATCCGGCAGCTGGGTCCTCCAGCACCGGTGTCTCTGGCGACAGTTTTGTAGTAACCGATCCCACCAGCGGCCCCATTGAAATCAATGGCCCTGGTGATGGCGGCGCCATCCTCGCTGCCTCAGGTGTTAACAACGCCAACGTCCTTCTTGACGGTGCTGTCGGTGACGAGATTGTTATCACCACAGCATTTGATGCTGCCGGAAACGCCCTTGATGGCTCAGGTTCAGCCTTCCAGGTTGCTGAGGATTTCGATGGCGCTGTCATCGCTAACCTCGATGGTGCTCCCATTTCAGGCGCTAGCGTTGACCTGAGTATCGAAACTGAAGAAGGCACGATTGCTGACGCAGCAGGCGGCACGATCGAAGAAGGCGGACTCGGAGGTGACTTCGCCTACTACATCAATGGTGGTGCAGGCCCCGACCAGCTCGGTGGATCTGCAGGTAGCGACTTCATTCGTGGCGGCGCTGGCGACGACAGGATCAACGCAGGTGCTGGCGATGATCTGGTTCGTGTTGGCTCCGGCAGCGACTCCGTCACTCTGGGTGCAGGTGCCGACACGGTGTACTGGACCGTTGACCAGTTCGAAGGTGATTCCGTCAACATCATCACCGACTTCACGTCCGGTGAAGACAAGATTGCCATCGAAGCTGATGTATTCAGCCGTGTCGAAGTTGACTTCGCTGAAGACGGTCAATCTTTCACCGTCACTCTTCTGAACGAGTCCGGCGAAGTCGAGGGAACCACTGAAGTCATCTCCGAAGGCGATGCATTCGAATTCCCCGATGATTTCCAGATCGTTTGATCTCAAACATCTACTATTGCATTACTGATTAGAGTTATGCTCTTCAAGGGGGTGCCAAGGGTGCCCCTTTTTTATGTCTCCAAAATGTAGCCGAAGAGCAATGACTATACACAACCAGGCGAGACTATTCAGAATCAACTGTGCTCACCAACTACCAACTCATTTGCCTCAAGCGAATGTTCTTTTTCACCATACTGATGCAAAGCAAACTCGAATAGCCTGAGGCTGCATTCACATTTGAGAAGATGAGGGCCGATCGATTTGGCTCATATCACCCTTCAACCGGCTTCGCCTTCAACAATGCTTCAGACGGGATCATGCGCAAAGGCGCGGGTAGCAGCCTGGCTCCAAAGAAACGCGGGAATGACCCCCAACCCTTGGCGAAGGGGATTTCGTCAATACCATCACTGATTTACCTGCAGAGACGACCATCGATCTCAATAAAATATTGGCCGTGAATGTAGAATTGAATTCATTAAAAGGGATCAAGACCTCACCATCACTTCGCTCAACATCTCCGGCGATCCGATCAACCACTGAAGCTATCTCAGAATCAGCTTACCCGATATTCTCGCCAATTACGATTAAATCTATTCAGTATATTGATAAATAGTGCTCTTAAAATACCAAACTTTGAATAATCAGCATCACCTTTTCAAAGCAGTTTAGCGCAGATCAAGAGCATGATCTATCACTACAAATGAACAGCATCAAAGTCGCCACTCGCTCAACACAATCGCTGTTTTCTCCGCTCATCCCGCAAAGCCGGTCACCGGTGGCCGCAGGTAATCCACCAATTCGTCAGGATCCACCAGCGACACCTGCCCGCCAGCCACCAGCAAGGGATCCAGCATCTGATTCACGTTGCTTTCCATCAGCCATCGCTTCAGAAAGGGGCAGCCATCTAACAGCAGAGGAATGGCCCAATAGTGAGCTGGCGATACGTAATTCAATGAACTCAAGCCGGTGCTCAGCAGCTGCTGCTGAATCCACTGGGACGCCTCCTTGGAACAGTGAAGCTGAAGCTGCTCCAAGAGATGGGCACTGGCCAATTGGGCCCGGAGCCGACTCACTGGGTGAAGCGCCCGCAGGGCAACACCCTGATGAAGCAACAACTGAGACAAACCGATTTCTCCATCACGAATGGCAATGGTCATGCCTCCCCAGCCCGGATAGGTAGCCCAGTACGACTCCCACCAGGGTTGTTGCAAGATCGCCCCGGGCAGATTCAAGGCATAACTCTGCAAGTGATAGCCGTTCTGGAAGGAATCACTGAAACCCACCACCGACGCATCACGCGCGTCGAGAAACATCGGCCAGCTACTCCCCTCAAGGTCCACCACGGGGTAAACACTGTCATTGAGCATCACCAGTCGCTCGATGCTCTCCGAGAGACCACGGTGGCGCAACATCAGCCAACCATCCTGAAAAGCCCCGAAATCGCGTCCTTCATTCCGGCGTCGCAGCCAACCGATCTCTTGTGAATCACACCAGGCCAGTGCCGCTGCATCGAGATGGTCGCTGAGAAGCAAAACCTGCCAGCCGCGCCCCCGCAGATCCGCCAGTTCACGGCGAATGCAGCGCTGCAACCAACCCCTTGGATGGAAATGGGAAAACAGAACCAAGTGATCGAGCTTGGACGAATCCGTACCCGGCAACCGCACCTCCTGAATGCGATCGAGAGCATTGATCGAACGAAGGCGATCGCGATTACGACGGGCCTGAATGGGGCCAATCATTCGCTCCCACGACGCCTGACTGCGGTTCAAACCCAGCCGCAGATTCCGTTTCAGAACGCTGCGAAACCCCATCAGATCGGCTCCTTGGTGAAGTAATGCCCCGGCAGAAAAGCCGTACCTGTATTCAAACTGGTGGCATCCGTACGGAAGGCTTCAGTGGAAAAGCGCTCGGGAACAAAGCGGAAGTCAATGCTCGCCACCGAAACCCCTTCACGATTCAACGGACAGCCATGCAAGCGATCGATGTGGTCGAACAGGATTAATTCACCAGCATCAAGCTCGAGAGGGTCAAAACAGTGGCTGCCAGCATCTCGCTCCACATGCAAAGCAGCACTGCCCTTCATGACAGTGAGCGCACAAATGGCATTGAATTCGTAATTACTATGCCCAAAATCTGAATCACGATGATAATTGCCAACCCAACGATTCCCTGGCAAACCAAATCGATACGTGGGAATACGCTGCACAAAACAGGGCTCTCCGATGACCTCGACCACGCGTCGGCAGAGCGCTAGGTAAAGCTGCTCCTGTTCGGCATGTTGCGAATAAAACTGTTGGTGGGTCTCCGTGGTGTTATCCGAACCAGGCAGAAACAAGGGATAAGGACCGACGTGTTCATGCAAGGCAGCCAGTGGAAGACCAATAGAGCTGGCAACAGCCGTCGCGAACCGTGCCCCCTCAAGCGTCCCGGTGATGCGGTGCCGATGCAGGTCTCGACGGCGTTGCTCAGCAGACTCCCGTTGCGATTGCATCGTCAACCCCAGGTATTCATCGTCAGGTCATCGGTCAAATGACCCTCGTTTGGGCATTATCACGCATGGGTTTAGACCGAAGCCATGCACGTGCGTTTTTATGGCCACCTCCGCGCTGGCTTTGGGCTCGCCGGAGGAGCCCGGGCCACGGCCCGCTGCCTGCAGGCCGCAGGCTGCACCCTCGACTACGTGGATCTGGCACTGGCCAGTCATGCCGCAGTGCAAGCCATGCCGCAGGACACGTCATGCCTAGACCAGCAGCAGATCACCCCTCAAGTGGACCTGGTCCACACCAACCCCAACATCCTCGCCAGCAATCCTGAACTGCTCCAACGCCAACCCCTCAGCGCACCCCTGCGCATCGGTTACTGGGCCTGGGAGCTTGAAGCGTTTCCTGATGGATGGGAGCGCTTCTTTGGCGACTACGACGAAATCTGGTGCCCCAGCAGTTTCACGGCACAGTCCCTCGCTCTGCGATCACCGATTCCAGTGATCGCCTTACCCCATCTCCCCGACTGGTCGCACCTGGACGAACGCCGCCGACTGCGTCAGCAACAGCGCCGCCAACGCCAAGACCGGCTCCCTTTCACCTTTCTCACGCTCTTCGATTTCTGGAGCACTCCGGAGCGCAAAAACCCGGAAGCGGTGATCCGCGCCTTCCAAAAGGCCTTTCCCAGACATGCGCAGGATCAACCCTCGGTTCAGCTGCTGATCAAAGCCAGCAGCGCCGAACAGTTTCCGGAACAGGCCATGGCCATGGATGCCCTGACAGCGGGCGATCCGCGCATCCGCTGGATCAAGGCCTTGCTGAGCAATGAGCAGCTCGATGCGCTCTACGACGAAGCCGACGCCCTCGTCAGCCTGCACCGCGCCGAAGGATTCGGGCTCACTCTTGCCGAAGCGATGGCGTTGGGTATGCCCGTGATCGCCACGGGCTACTCCGGCAACCTCGATTTCATGCCGCCGGGCAGTGCAGCACTGATTCCCTGGCAGCTCCAGCCTCTGGAACGGAGCTATGGCGACTACCTCGCTGGTTGCCACTGGGCTGAACCCGATCTCTCAGCTGCTGCAGCGGCCATGCGCCGCCTCGCCGGAAACCCCGGCCATGCAGAACAACTCGGGGATGCAGGCAGCCGATTGGTCAGGGAGCGGCTCAGCCCCCACCGCTTGGCTGCGGTCGTGAGGCAGCGCCTCGGCCGTTGGTGGCTGCCGAACGCGACAACGGCAAAAGATTCAAGCGCTTGAGGCGTTCTTGCAGTGCCTGTTCCCAGGCTGTCAGCCCTGCTGGCTGTGCCGCGGCCTCCCGCAGCAGATCGCAGACCTGATCGATGTCCATTCCGTAACAAGCCGCTTTCAGCAAACGCTGGCGACAGTCACCATCCGCCAACCCCCAGCTTTGCAGCGTTTGCACGAGGGCTGGACCTGGCACCAACAAAGCCGCTTGCCGGGCACCATCCCAGGCCGCGTCCGGCATCCCTGTGGCCAGTTGCCGCCAACGCTTCAGCTCCCCCAGGGCCAACCGAGGATCCTGGCGATCCAACACTTGCAGCAGATTGCGAAAACTGAGCGGACTGTCGGAACCTTCCTGGAGCGAGAGGCGATAAGAGCGCACGGCATCATCGAGCTGATTCAGGCCCCGATAGGCATCACCAAGCTTGTGCTGCACCCAGAAACTGCGCTGAGGGTGGCTGGCAAACGGCTTCAAAACCTCCAGGCATCCCAGGTAATCTCCTTGCATCAGCAAGGTGAAACCGAGGTGGTCCCACACATCCACCCCTGCCGAAGGGTTGAGCTGGATGAGTCGACGCAGCAACCCTTCCGCCGCTTCCCAGTCAGCCTCTTGAATCGCCTCATACGCAGCCCTTCTGACTGCATCAACTCGGTTCTGCACGTCCAGCACTGAACCCATGAATCAGCCTTCCCCATCTCATCACATCTCATCAATCTCTCTGGAGTGGCCTAGTACCGAAGTGCTTGATGCCCTTGAAAGCACCCAACTGCTCACCCTCTGGCTCGGACGGACCATCGAACGTCTCATCGCCGTTGATTGCACCCTGGAGGAATGGCAGGTGGCCCACTTCTCCAATCAGGCCCACGATCAATTTCTCGAAAAAGGATCAGCGCTCGACCGATTCTGCTTCTCGGTGCTGCAAACCAAGGATGCCAATCTTGCGCAGGAGTGGGCCTTTCGGCTGCAAGAAGGCGATGTCAGTTTTGCCCAACTGGCTCCGCTATCGATTGGCCGTAGCCGTGAGACCGGTGGCCGACTTGGCCCGCTGCGCCTCGAAGATCTGGACGCGCCTCTCGACCGGCTACTCCTGCGTATCACTCCGGGAGTGATTCAGCCACCCTTGCAGCTTGGCAACGGGCGCACGATTGTGCTTCGGCTCGATAGCCGCCAACCGGCTCAATGGGACGGGAATGACAGACTTGACCTGATTCAGCGGCTGTATCGCCGCTGGCTGACTGACACCATCAAATCGCTCCAGGCTGGGGAGCCCAAGCCGGGGTCTACCTGTTCCATTCCCCTGCCATGAGCGAAAACGTCACCGCACTGCCGATTCCTCTTCAGAACTTTCTGGCCTCCCAGCGGGCCAAGCTGGAATGGCTGAGGTACCGCACCGGTCAACCACTGCTGCAGTCCGACAGACTTCCCCACCAGGTGATGTTCATCGCCGAAGGAGCTGTTCGTCTCATCGGTGACGACCCTGCAAGCGGACCCTTCACCCTGGCGCGTTTGTTCACCGGTGAGGCCATCGGTTGGTGCGGGCTGGTGCGCAACCGCCCCTGCGAAGCGGTGACCGCCATGGAGCCGACCGTCGTAGCGGCCCTGCCCGCGCGTCAGTTTCTCCAACTCCTACCGAGTGATCCAACCCTTCAGAAGGGATGCCTGGAGCCGGCCAGAAGTGAGCTTGCGGAGCTGCTGATGGCCTGGATCAGCCGCCAACCCCATCGCTACAGCGATCTCCCAGGACTGTTCACAGAACTCTGGCGCCCGGGTGCCCTCCAGTTGCTGAGCGGCGAAGCGCTGAGCAGCGCCTGCCCCCTAGATGACAACTGGCTCTGGCTTCCCAGTGCTCCTCTGACGCCCCGGGCACCCCTCGGTGTAGCCATCGAACACTGGTCCCCCTCCAAGGAGTCGCGCGAGTTACCACTCGGAGGCCGTCTGCTCGGCATCCGCCGAGACGCCTTGAACGAAGCCCTGGCCGTCCGGGCCACCCGACCGAGTACGAGCCGCGCCAGCTCGGGATCAGCTCCTGAACCGCTCTGGCAAAGCGCCCGAGATGCGGAGGAGCTTCCCGATCCCATCGCCCCATCCAGCCTGGGGCTCACGGACTACACCCTGCGCATTCCTCAGATGCGCGGGCGTGCCGAAGGGAGTCTTGAAACTGCATTGATCTGCCTGCAGCGCCTCTCCAACCGCTACCGCTTCCCCTTTCCTCGTGAAACAGCGCGGATGCTGCTCAGCGACTGTGAATCACGGCTGGGTGGGATCACGCTTCTGCATCTGGGTCAGCTCCTGGAGAGTCTGGGCCTCGAGGTTCGCCCCCTCGCTGCACCCACCAACAGCCTGCACCGGCTGGAGACGCCGTCGTTGCTGAAGCTCGATGATCGCTTCGTTCTGGTGGAAGAAGCGAGTGCGCGCGGCCTGGTGCTGGCCGACCCCACAGACGGCATCCGCAAACTCAGCCCAGCGCAACTGAAACAGTGGGGTGAAGGCCCACTCCAGTTGATGCTGATCCGCCCTGCGGAATCCAGCGAAAGCGATCAACTGGCCACGCGGTTCGACTTGAGCTGGTTCTGGGAAGTCATTCGCCCATACCGCCCACAGCTGCTGCTGATTTTCATCAGCGGATTTGTGCAGAAGGTGCTGGATACATTCTTCATCCTTCTGATCATGCAGATCATCGATGTGGTGATCATCACCAGAGATCTGGGCCTGCTCTGGCCGATCGTCGGCGTCATGAGCCTTCTGATCGGTGTCAAGGCTGTGCTCGCCCTGTTGAACAACGTGCTGACCACCGACCTTTCAGACCGGATCGATACCAACCTCGGCGGTCAGATGGTGGGGCATCTGTTCCGTCTGCCAATGCGCTTCTTTGATCGGCGCACGGTCGGCGACCTCGCCAACCGCTTCAATGACCTGCGCAAGGTGCGGGCCTTTCTCACAGGCACCGTGATCGACACCGCCATTGATGTGCTGTTCATTCCAATGCTGGCGATCATCCTGCTGTCGATCTCACCCCTGATGACCTTGGTTGTGATGATCAAGGTTCCGTTGATGTTCTTCAACACCTGGTTCACTTCCAAAGTGATTAAACGCCTGATCAGCCGCCGCAATCGCGCCTGGTCGAAATCGCAGGGGTTCCTTGTGGAGTGCCTCACAGCCATCCGCACGCTGAAAACACAGAACTTCGCCACGCAGGCCCGCTGGCAATGGCTCAGCCGCTACCGAATCTTCACCGGTGAAGATTTCAAGGTTGGTCAAATGAAGACCATTTCCGGAGAAATCAACAAACTGATTCCCAAGGCGAGCCGCGTCGCCTTGATCCTGACCGGAGCTATTCTTGCAATCAACGGCGAGGGATCTGTAGGGGCCATTTTTATTTTCATGATTCTGGGTGGAACTATCGCCGGCTCGATGGTGTCGTTATCAACCGTTTCAGATCAGTACCAAGAAGCACGTGCCGCCATGGACTCCCTGGCCGATGTACTCAGTCAGAAAGCGGAAGATTCACTTGCCAGCGGCTCGATGCTGCCGCTGCCGTCCGTGACAGGTCGTGTTGATTTCGAAAAGGTGTCGTTCTCCTATGGCCTGAACGGACAGAGCCAAATGGATCATTTCGATGTGTCCATCGACGCGGGCCAAGTGGTCGGACTGGTGGGAACCAGCGGCAGCGGCAAAAGCACCTTGGTGCAGCTCCTTGATGGCCTCTACAAACCTGATGAAGGCCGGGTCTTCGTCGATGGTGTTGATATCAGCAAGGTTCAGATCGGCAGTCTGCGGCGCCAGCTGGGCTTCGTACCGCAGGAATCGATCCTGTTTGACGGCACGGTGATGGACAACCTGCGCCTGAACATGCCGGATGCGCCCTACGAGGCCGTGGTGCAGGCCGCCACCGTGGCCTGTGCTCACGAATTCATCATGACGCTGCCTGACGGCTACAACACCCAGGTGGGCGAACGCGGTGGCGGTCTCTCCGGCGGCCAGAAGCAGCGAATTGCCATTGCCCGGATGGTGCTTCAGAACCCACGCATGATCATTCTCGATGAGGCCACCTCGGCCCTCGACCCCACCACAGAAACCCTTGTCCTGCGCCGCCTGCGCCAACGGTTCACGAACCAGACCATGATTGTGGTCACGCACCGGCTCGGTTGCCTGCGAAGCGCTGACAGAATACTCATGCTCGACCGCGGTGTGCTGGTGGAGCAGGGCAGTTGGAACGAGTTGATGGCCTTGCAAGGCGCCTTTGCCAAGCTGGCGCAGCAGCAGGAAGCTGTTGTGGTCTGAGCGGTCTGCCCCGCAATCCGGTAGCTCAAGAGCCTTCACCTTCACGATGTCTCAGAAATCTCTCCCCAGCCCCTCAGCGAACCGCGTCAATGAATCGGGCGATGAAGCGCTGCGACTGGAATCAAGGCCGTCTCCAGTGCTACCGGCTGTTCTGGTCGGAAGCCTTTCAGCTCTGTTTTTCGTGGTGGTGTACTTCGCCTCCACGGTGAAGATCGATCAGATCGTTTCGGTGCCCGGCAAACTGGTCACCCGACGCAGCACTCAAGACCTCACCACGCCAGAGCCTGGGGTGGTGAAGAGGGTGTTGGTCAAAAGCGGCGATGTGGTTCAACAGGGTCAGGAGCTTGTGGTGCTCGACCCGCGGGTCCAGACCAGCAATGTTGATGAACTGCAAAAGCAGCTCGAAGCGGAAGCCGCTCGTCTTCAATCGGAGCAGGCCCGCATCAGAGAAACGATCCGAGGTCTGGAGACCCAGCTCGAGATCGATCGGCAGATCCTTGAGCCCTTCAAACAGCTGGCGGAACAGGGTGCCAGCTCTCAGCTGCAATTGATTGAAAAGCAACGCCAGCTCGAAGCAACCCGACGCTCCCTGGCCGAAGCCAGGGAGCAGCTGCAAACCATTTCCTTCCAATCACAAAGCGTTCAAGCTCAGCTCAGAGCCTCCTTGGTGAAGTCTCAGAACGCTCTTGACCTGGTCACCCTCAGGGCTCCGGTCGCTGGCACCGTGATCGACCTGGAGGCTCAGACAGGCCTTGTGGTGAACAACACCACCTCCCTCCTCAAGCTGGTTCCGATTGACGACCTCGTAGCCCAGACCTTCGCCCGCGACTCAGACATCGCCTTCATCCGTGCTGGCCAGGATGCCGAGATCAGCTTCACCACATACGACAAAACCATCTATGGAACGCTCCCAGGCTCGGTCACCCTGGTAAGCCAGGACTCCTTGCCGCCGGAACCGCCCTACGACTACCCACATTTTCCCGTCACCCTGGCCCTCAGTGCCCAGAGCCTCAGCAAAAACGGCAAAACCTTCGAACTTCAGCCGGGCATGGCCCTCAACGCTGAAATCAAACTGCAAAAACGCACAATTTTCCAGCTGATGTTTAGCCGCATGAGCAAAACGACCGACGCCGTGCGCACCATGCGCTGAGAACCAATACAGACAAAGTCCAGGATGGTGGGAGAAAATATTAGTCACATGTATGGCATCCGGTGAGCACCCCTCTAATCCCGGTCATTCTCTGTGGCGGCACCGGCACGCGCCTTTGGCCCCTCTCCCGTGCCAGCTATCCCAAGCAGTATTGGCCCTTAGGGGGGAGCGGCGATGAGACCCTCCTACAACAAACCCAGCAGCGGCTGAAGGGACTCGACAACCTGGCGCCTCCCCTACTGATCTGCAACGACGACCACCGCTTCATCGTGGCCGAGCAGATGCGCCAGACCGGCGTGGAGCCCGGCGCGATCCTGCTGGAGCCCATGGGGCGCAACACGGCTCCTGCCGTGGCCGTCGCCGCACTCCAGGCCACAGCCCGTGGTGAGGACCCGCTGCTGCTGGTGCTCGCCGCCGACCATGTGATCCGTGATGCCGCCCACTTCCGCACCGCCATCGACGCCGGGCGCACGGAAGCGGAGGCCGGCCGGCTGGTGACCTTCGGCATCGTGCCCACAACGCCGGAAACGGGCTACGGCTACATCGAAGCGGCCGAACCGCTGCAACCCGGTGCCCTCACCCCCGTGCCGATCGCCCGCTTCGTGGAGAAGCCCGACCGCGCCACAGCCGAGCAGTTCCTTGCCAGCGGCCGCTTCACCTGGAACAGCGGCATGTTCCTATTCAAGGCCAGCGCCATGCTGGCCGAACTGGAGCGTTTGGCACCGGAGGTTGTGAGCTGTTGCCGCGCCGCCCTGGAACAGGACGTGGCCGATCTTGATTTCCTCCGCCTGGAGCGCGAAGCCTTCGCCAAATGCCCCAATGTGGCCATCGACGTGGCCGTGATGGAGAAAACCGAGCTTGGCACCGTGCTTCCCCTGGCAGCAGGCTGGAGTGATGTCGGCAGCTGGAGCGCCCTATGGGAGACCGCCGATCGCGATGACGACGGCAACGTGCTGCGGGGCCGCGTGATCAGCGAGGGCAGCCGCAACTGCTACTTGCGCAGCGAACACCGCTTGGTGGTGGGCCTGGGCGTGGAGAACCTGGTGGTGGTTGAAACCGATGACGCTGTGCTGATTGCCGATCGCAGCCAGGCCCAGAACGTGAAAACGATCGTGAAGCAGCTGGAGGCAGATGGCAGCTCAGAGGGCAAGGCCCATCGCAAGATCTACCGGCCCTGGGGCCACTACACCGGCGTAGTCGAAGACAGCCGCTGGCAGGTAAAGCGCATCTCCGTAAAGCCCGGAGCCAGCCTCTCCCTGCAGATGCATCACCATCGCGCCGAACACTGGATCGTGGTGAAGGGCACAGCTCTGGTGGAACGCGATGGCGACCAGCAGCTGATCGGCGAGAACCAGAGCACCTACATCCCCCTCGGTTGCCGGCACCGGCTCACCAACCCGGGAAGGATCCCGGTGGAACTGATCGAAGTGCAGAGCGGGGCTTACCTGGGAGAAGACGACATCGTGCGCTTCGACGACGTGTATGGCCGCAGCAATGCGGCCGCCAGGGGCGCACTCACTCCACAGTGACGCTCTTGGCGAGGTTGCGGGGCTGATCCACATCCAGGCCCCGATGGGCTGCAATGTGATAACTCAGCAGCTGCATCGGCACCACCGTGAGCAGGGGGCTGATCCACTCGCTCACCGCCGGCACCGGCAGCAGCTCATCAAACAGATCCGTATCCGGACCCTCAGGCGCCACCCCGATCAGCTGGGCATCGCGAGCCTTGGCTTCCTGGGCATTGCTGAGCACTTTCTCGAACACTTTCCCGGGCACGGCGATGGACACCACCGGCACCCGGGCGTCGAGAAGGGCAATCGGCCCGTGCTTCATTTCCCCGGCCGGATAGCCCTCGGCGTGGATGTAGCTGATCTCCTTGAGCTTGAGCGCCCCTTCCAGCGCAATCGGATAGTTGATGCCGCGCCCCAGAAAAATCACATCCTGGGTGTCGGCAAACCGGTGCGCCATCGCTTCTGAGCGTTGATCGTGCTGCTCCACCAAGGCACTGAGCTGCTCCGGCAGACCCCGCAGCTCCGTGATCAACCCGGCGATGTCCGCCTCACTGCGGCTGTTGCGGCGAGCTGCAAAGCCCAGGGCTAGGGCATAAAAGGCGAGCAGCTGGCCAAGGAAGGTCTTGGTGGCCGCCACACCCACCTCGATTCCCGCACCGATGTCGAGGATGTGGGGCACCTGCCTGGCCAGGGAACTCTCCGGCCGGTTGGTCATTCCCAGCTGCCGAGGCGCAAAGGCTGGATCGCGATGGCCCTGGCGGCGCTCAACATCCATCGCCAGGGCCGCGAGGGTGTCCGCCGTTTCACCCGACTGGGTGACACCGATGGTGAGGGTATTGGGAGCCAGCGGCGGCGGTGCATAGCGGAACTCGCTGGCGTAATCCACACTGGTGGGGACACCAGCGAATTGCTCAAGCAGATAGGCCCCGACAAGAGCAGCGTGGCGACTGGTGCCACAGGCCAGGATCTGAATGCGCTCGATACCCTCGTAAAAAGCTTCATCGAAGGGCAAGGCCACCGGCTGCTGTGCCGGCAACCCCGGCGGCAGATGCCGCTCCACCCAGAGCCGAGCAGTCTCGGGCTGCTCATGGATCTCTTTGAGCATGAAGTGGCGGAAGTGCCGCTTGTCGGCCACATGCTCCTGGCCGCTGAGCAGAGAAGGGCTGCGCTGCTGCCGCGCTCCGCTGGCGTTGTAGAGCTCAATGCCGAGCGGACTGAGCAATGCCACCTCGCCATCCTCCAGAGGCAGGATCGTGCGGGTGAAGCCCGCCAGGGCGGGGGTGTCGCTGGCGCAGAGGAACTCCCCTTCCCCCAAACCGATCAACAAAGGGGCCGCCTTGCGGGCCACCACCAGTGCCCCTGGAACTTCGGCCCAGAGCACGGCCAGGGCGTAGGCCCCCTGCAGACGGGGCAGCACCGCTTGGACGGCCTCAAGCAGCAGGGCTCCATCAGCGCCGCGGCCAGCGGCCTGCAACCGTCCCAACTCCGCAGCCACCAGGTGGGGAATCACCTCCGTGTCGGTGTCGGAGCGGAAGCTCACGCCGTTGGCGGTGAGCTCCTCCCGCAGTTCTCTGTGATTTTCGATGATGCCGTTCTGCACCACCGCCAAAGCACCGCTGCCATCACGGTGGGGATGGGCGTTGTGCTCCTCGGGTTTGCCGTGGGTGGCCCAGCGGGTATGGCCGATGCCCACCAACCCCGGGGCTCCCTCACGCTCCACCCGTGCCGACAGGTTCACCAACTTGCCCTTGGCCCTGATGCAATGCAGCTGCCCTGCCTCCACCGTGGCCACACCGGCAGAGTCGTAGCCGCGATATTCCAGCTGACGAAGACCCTCAAGCAACAGCGGTGCTGCGTCCCGCGAGCCAATCACCGCAACGATTCCGCACATACAAAAAAGCCCGGCAGTGCCGGGCTGAGCTTATGGGTAATAGATCCGAAAGACCGAGAGGTCGCTCAATACGACAGCCCCATGCTGCGGCTGGTCTCGTCGCCGAGATAGACGCGAATGCTGAGGAAGTCGGTGGGGCAGGCGGTTTCACAGCGCTTGCAACCCACGCAATCCTCGGTGCGAGGGGACGAGGCGATCTGACCAGCCTTGCAACCGTCCCAAGGAACCATCTCGAGAACATCGAGGGGACAGGCACGCACGCACTGGGTGCAGCCGATGCAGGTGTCGTAGATCTTGACGGCGTGGGACATGAACCCGTCTCAGTGCGGTTGACTTGAAGTCAACGTACCTGTCACGCCCGCGTCTGGGATCGAGCTCGCGCTCTGCCGTCACTGTTGTTAACGCCCGTGGCCGGTGCTGCCTGCGCTAGCCCGTAAGATGCGGCGTCCCGTCTTCACGGCCATGTCTCAGGAAGCGATCCTCGAAAAAGTCCGTTCGATCGTGGCGGAGCAGCTCAGCGTCGACGCCGGTGAAGTGAAGCCGGAGTCGAATTTCCAGAACGATCTAGGCGCCGATTCGCTCGACACCGTCGAGCTGGTGATGGCCCTGGAGGAAGCCTTCGACATCGAAATTCCCGACGAATCCGCCGAAGGCATCGCCACCGTGGGCGACGCCGTTAAGTACATCGAAGACAAGCAGGCCTGAGGTTCCGCAGCATGGTGGAGGGTCTCCAACGCGTCGTGGTCACCGGCCTTGGCGCGGTGACACCGATCGGCAACAGCGTTGCCGACTACTGGGATGGACTCACGTCCAGCCGCAATGGCGTCGCAGGGATCACCCTGTTCGATGCGTCTCGGCATGCCTGTCGCTTCGCGGCCGAAGTCGAAGCATTTGATCCGTCTGGGTTCATCGAACCCAAGGAAGCCAAACGCTGGGATCGGTTTTGCAAATTCGGTGTTGTCGCGGCCAAACAAGCCCTGATCCATGCCGGCCTGGACATCACTCCAGAGAACGCTGATCGCATCGGCATCATCATCGGCTCTGGCGTGGGCGGTCTGCTCATGATGGAGACCCAAGCCCATGTCTTGGAAGGGAAGGGCCCCAGCCGTGTGAGTCCATTCACCGTGCCCATGATGATCCCGAACATGGCCACAGGTCTGGCGGCAATCGCCGTGGGAGCCAAAGGACCAAGTTCAGCTGTATCCACCGCCTGTGCCGCCGGATCCAACGCCATCGGCGATGCCTTCCGCCTGCTCCAGCTGGGTAAAGCCGATGCCATGCTCTGCGGCGGAGCGGAGTCGGCGATCACCCCCCTGGGCGTGGCCGGTTTCGCCAGCGCCAAGGCCCTGTCCTTCCGCAACGATGATCCGGCAACTGCCAGCCGCCCCTTCGATCGAGACCGTGATGGGTTCGTAATCGGCGAAGGTGCCGGTCTGCTGGTGCTGGAAACCCTCGGCCACGCCGAGGCACGCGGCGCCACCATTCTTGCCGAGATCGTGGGCTACGGAACCACCTGCGATGCCCACCACATCACTTCACCCACTCCGGGTGGAGTCGGCGGAGCGGCTGCTATGCGCCTCGCTCTTGAGGATGGGGGCATTGATCCTTGCGTCGTTGACTATGTGAACGCCCACGGCACCAGCACTCCCGCCAACGACAGCAACGAAACCGCCGCCATCAAGAGCGCTCTGGGTGACCGTGCCCTAAAGATCCCGGTGAGCTCCACCAAGTCGATGACCGGTCACCTGCTGGGTGGTTCAGGCGGGATCGAAGCCGTGGCTTGCGTGCTAGCACTGCAGCACAACGTGGTACCCCCCACGATCAACTACGCCAATCCAGATCCCGACTGTGATCTGGATGTCGTTCCCAATACAGCCCGAGACCACAAACTGGAAACGGTGCTTTCCAACTCCTTCGGCTTCGGCGGCCATAACGTCTGCCTGGCTTTCCGCTCGATGGGGTGAGCGGCGACACCGCACCCCTCCTTCAAACTGTCCGCAACTCACTTCTGAACCATGGTCGCAGCGCCCGCCTCTCTCGACACGCTCTGCATCAACAGCATTCGTTTCCTTGCTGTTGACGCCGTCAACAAATCCAAGAGCGGCCACCCTGGCCTGCCTATGGGTTGCGCCCCGATGGGCTACACCCTCTGGGACAAGTTCCTGAGGCATAACCCCAAGAACCCGAAGTGGTTCAACCGCGACCGCTTTGTCCTCTCCGCTGGACACGGCTGCATGCTGTTGTACTCCTTGCTGCACCTCACGGGCTACGACTCGGTGAGCATCGAGGACATCAAGCAGTTCCGTCAGTGGGGATCGAAAACTCCGGGACACCCGGAAACGTTTGAAACCCCCGGCGTGGAAGTAACCACTGGCCCACTCGGTGCCGGCATCTCCAATGCCGTGGGTCTGGCGATTGCTGAGTCCCACCTTGCGGCCAAGTTCAACAAGCCCGACGCCCAGGTGGTTGATCACTACACCTACGTGATCATGGGCGACGGCTGCAATCAAGAAGGTGTGGCCTCGGAAGCCTGTTCTCTGGCCGGCCACCTGAAGCTGGGCAAGCTGATCGCGCTCTACGACGACAACCACATCACCATCGACGGCCGCACGGACGTGTCCTTCACCGAGGACGTGCTCAAGCGCTATGAAGCGTATGGATGGCACGTGCAGCACGTGGCCGATGGCAACACCGACGTGGACGCCATCGCCAAAGCGATCGAAGCCGCCAAGGCCGTCACCGACAAGCCCTCGATCATCAAGGTGACCACCACCATCGGCTATGGCTCCCCCAACAAGGGAGACACCGCCGGTGTGCACGGTGCTCCCCTGGGTGAGGAAGAAGCCGAGCTCACCCGCAAACAGCTGGGTTGGAGCTATGGCCCCTTCGAAGTACCTCAGGAGGCCTACGACCAGTACCGCCAGGCCATAGAGCGTGGTGCCAGCCAAGAGGCTGAGTGGAATCAAACCCTCGCCGCTTACCGCAACCAGTACCCAGCCGAAGCGGCTGAGTTTGAGCGCATGCTCCGCGGTGAACTGCCCCAGGGCTGGGACAAGGAGCTCCCCACTTACACCCCCGACGACAAAGGACTGGCCACCCGCAAGCACTCCCAGATCTGCCTGGGTGCCCTGGGTCCCAACCTTCCCGAGCTGATCGGTGGTTCCGCTGACCTCACTCACTCCAACTACACCGATATCAAGGGTGAGACCGGTTCGTATCAACCGGAAACCCCCGAGAAGCGTTATCTGCACTTCGGTGTGCGCGAGCACGCCATGGCCGCTGTGCTCAACGGCATTGCATATCACAACAGCGGCCTGATCCCCTATGGCGGCACCTTCCTGGTCTTCGCCGACTACATGCGTGGCTCCATGCGCCTGTCGGCGCTGAGCGAGCTGGGTGTGATCTACGTCCTCACCCACGACTCCATCGGCGTCGGCGAAGACGGCCCCACCCACCAGCCGATCGAAACCATCCCGTCCCTGCGGGCCATCCCCAACATGCTGGTGTTCCGCCCTGGTGATGGCAACGAAACCAGCGGAGCCTACAAGCTCGCCATCGAGAACCGTCATCGCCCCAGTGCTCTCTGCCTCAGCCGCCAGGGCATGGCCAACCAGGCCAACTCTTCGATCGACAAGGTCGCCCACGGCGGCTACATCCTTGAAGACTGCGACGGCACGCCTGAGCTGATCCTGATCGGCACCGGCACAGAGCTTGACCTCTGCGTGCAGGCCGCCAAACAGCTCAGTGCTGAAGGCAAGAAGGTGCGCGTTGTGTCCATGCCCTGTGTGGAGCTCTTCGATGAGCAGAGCGATGCCTACAAAGAGCAAGTTCTGCCTACTGCGGTGCGCAAGCGCATCGTGGTGGAAGCAGCCGAAGCTTTCGGCTGGCACCGTTTCATCGGCCTCGATGGCGACAGTGTCACGATGAATCGCTTTGGTGCCTCCGCTCCTGGAGGCACCTGCATGGAGAAGTTCGGCTTCACGGTTGAGAACGTGGTAGCCAAATCCAAGGCATTGCTGGGCTGAGCCAGACTTCAGCTGGGATCAACAGACGGGGCGGGGGAAAGAATCTCCCGCCTTTTTTCTTGAGCACCAATCGCCTGCTTACGCGACCATAACGGCATGCGCAATCTGATCACGGGAGGCGCAGGCTTCCTCGGCTCACACCTCACCGACCACCTGATGAAGTCAGGGGAAGAAGTGATCTGCCTTGACAATTACTTCACTGGAAGAAAAAGCAACATTGCCCAATGGATGGGCCACCCTGATTTCGAGCTGATCCGCCACGATGTCACCGAACCGATCAAACTCGAGGTCGACCGAATCTGGCATCTGGCCTGCCCCGCATCACCCATCCACTATCAGTTCAATCCGATTAAAACCGCCAAGACCAGTTTTCTTGGCACTTACAACATGCTGGGGCTGGCAAGACGCGTCGGAGCCAGACTTTTATTAGCCAGCACCAGCGAAGTGTATGGCGATCCAGAAGTACATCCTCAACCCGAGAGTTACCGGGGGTCTGTCAATCCCATTGGAATCCGCAGCTGTTACGACGAAGGCAAACGCATCGCCGAGACGCTCTGTTTCGACTACAAACGCATGCACAACACCGAAGTGCGCGTGATGCGCATTTTCAACACGTATGGCCCTCGCATGCTTCCCGATGATGGCCGCGTTGTCAGCAACTTCATCGTTCAAGCCCTCAAAGGCGAGCCGCTCACACTCTTCGGCGACGGTTCCCAGACCCGTTCGTTCTGCTACGTCGACGATCTAATCGACGGCATGATCCGCCTGATGAACAGCGACCACACCGGACCAATAAACATTGGCAATCCGGACGAATTCACCATCCAAGAGCTCGCCAGGATGGTTCGCGATCGCATCAATCCCGAATTAAAAATCATCAACAAGCCCTTACCCGAGGATGACCCGCTTCAGCGACAACCTGTGATCAGTCTTGCCATCCAGGCTCTGGCATGGACGCCAACGATCTCCCTCGCGACTGGCCTCGACCGGACCATTGCCGACTTCCAGTCGCGATTGAAAGGAGACGTCAATTAAGAGCATCTCCCTCCGAACACCTCTACAGACAATCAGTCTGCTTTCTCCATCTTCACCCCAGCCAATTCACCAGCACCGCGTTTGCTCTCCAGAGCCTTCTCGAGGCCTTCAATATCCTCATCGGTGATCTTGGTCTGCATCGGGCAGTGCTTGGGTCCACACATCGAACAGAATTCGGCCTGCTTGTAGATGTCTGCCGGCAGGGTTTCATCGTGATACTCCTTGGCACGCTCGGGATCCAAAGAGAGCTCGAACTGCTTGTTCCAGTCAAAGTTGTAACGGGCGCGGCTGAGCTCATCATCACGATCACGGGCACCGGGCCGGTGACGGGCAATATCGGCCGCATGGGCAGCGATTTTGTAGGCAATCAGGCCCTCGCGGACATCTTCGGCATTGGGAAGACCTAGGTGTTCCTTAGGGGTCACATAACAAAGCATCGCCGTGCCATGCCAGCCGGCCATGGCGGCACCGATCGCTGAGGTGATGTGGTCGTAGCCGGGGGCGATATCAGTCACCAGGGGACCCAGCACATAGAAGGGCGCTTCATTGCACTCCTCCA
Organism: Synechococcus sp. WH 7805; assembly: GCF_000153285.1. Taxonomy (NCBI): domain Bacteria; kingdom Bacillati; phylum Cyanobacteriota; class Cyanophyceae; order Synechococcales; family Synechococcaceae; genus Synechococcus; species Synechococcus sp. WH 7805. The sequence continues at coordinate 1,505,692 of NZ_CH724168.1, forward strand.
TCTGCTTTTTCACGTTGAACTCGATCTGATCGAGGGGCACGTGGCCTGGTCCCTCCACCATCACCTGCACGTCATGGGTCCAAGCGCGACGGGTGAGGTCCCCCAGTGTCTTCAGCTCAGCCAGCTGCGCTGCATCGGAGGCATCGTGCTGGCAGCCAGGGCGCAAGGAATCACCCAAAGAGAAGGTGCAGTCGTAGCGCTTGAAGATCTCGCAGATGTCGTCAAAACGCGTGAACAGGGGGTTCTGACGATGGTGATACAGCATCCACTGGGCCAAGATGCCGCCACCCCGGCTCACAATGCCGGTGAGACGTCCCTTCACCTTCGGAAGGTGCTCGATCAACAGACCGGCGTGGATCGTCTGGTAGTCCACACCTTGCTGACAGTGCTTCTCGATGATGTGCAGGAAATCATCTTCATCGAGCTTCTCGATCGAACCATGCACGCTCTCCAGTGCCTGATACACAGGCACTGTGCCGATGGGCACAGGCGATGCATCGATGATCGCCGTGCGCACTTCATCGAGGTTCACTCCACCGGTGGAGAGGTCCATCACCGTATCGGCGCCGTACTTCACCGCCAACTTCAGCTTGTTCACCTCTTCGGCCGCATCCGAGGCATTGGGCGAAGCGCCGATGTTGGCATTCACCTTGCACTTGCTGGCAATGCCGATCGCCATCGGCTCCAGACCGGTGTGATTGATATTCGCCGGGATGATCATGCGACCCCGGGCGACTTCCTCCATCACCAGGGATTCAGGCAACTTCTCACGGTTGGCCACGTAGGCCATCTCCTCCGTCACCACACCCTGGCGTGCGAAGTGCATCTGGGACACGTTGGCCTGTCCGCGTCGGGACTCAACCCAGGAAGCGCGCATGATTCGTTCGGCGAGAGAACTGCCAGGAGCCGGTCGACAAACCGCAGATCACGTGCATTCACTTCCCTGGCGCCGGCATGACCCGGATCAGGTTCGGAGGGTGTGATCTCAGCCCTAACCGCCAAAGAAGACGTCCAGGGCACCCCTAGTGGTTTTTAAACGCTAGCAAGAGTCCTGGGGAGCAGGACATCACCCCACCTGAAGACCATTGAGCGCTGCGGCTACCACCCTGTGATCCTGGTCCTGCTGCAAAGGCTGCAGAAGGACACGGGCCTGCTCGCCGATGGGACGATCCTGGGACTCTCGAACGATCCTCCCAAGGATTTCTGCCCCACTCACCCGCACCGTGCCATCCCCATCCACGATGGCGATCTCGGCCAGCTCCAACAGCCAGGCCAGGTTGATCTCCGGTTGTTCCGCCAGTCCGGAGAGAATGCTGCAGCGCACGAGCCAGGCACCATCAGCCTCAAAAGCAGTGCGAAGCAACGGCCAGGAGCGCTCCACGCCGTAACTCACCAGGGCATTGGCTGCCTCAGCCCTCACATTGGCATCCTCATCGCTGCCAAGGAGCTGCTCCAGCACCATCCACCCCTGCTCGGTGCGTTTGTAGCCAAGACCGCTGCAGCTGAGAGAACGCACCAGAAACGCCTGCTGCTGCGTTCCCAGCACCAGCAGGGGCACCGCTTCCTCATCGCTGCAGAAGCGCAGCTTGGTGAGGGCGGGCATCGCTCGCGTGGGATCCCCAGAAGCAATGGCATTCCTGAGGGCCTCGAGATCAGGGGCGTCCCCTTGGGACGGTTCAGATGTGGATGCCATCGGATCAGGTTTCCTCGAATCGACTATCGCGGAGAGCAACCAGCAGCCGATGGCGCCGCCGGCGACGGCCCACCACCGCATGGATCACCAGGCCGGTTCCCACCAGAATGGCAGGGAGAGACTGATATTTGTCAGCTCCCTCTCGCTGCAACAGAGCAACCACTCCAAGAAGCACCAGCAGAGGCGCTGCCAGTGAGAGAAGCACATACAACCGGGTACGGGGGGGGCGATTCATGCCGGTGGCTCCCAGGCCAGCATCGCCGCTGTCAGTACACGAATCCCCACGCCCAGACAGGCCTCATCCGGCAGGAAATGGCCGTTATGCAGCGGTGCACAGCCCTCGGGCCCAGCCACTCCCAACCGGAACATCGTGCCTGGCACGTCCTTGAGCAGCTCGGCAAAATCCTCGGCCCCCAGGGAAGGCTGCTCCAGCCTCTGCACCTGACTCTGACCCAGGTGCTCGATGGCACTGCGTTCCAAGAGAGCCGTGAGGGTCGAGTCGTTATGAACCGGAGGTGAGATGCATCGGTAGTGCACCTGAGCGGTAGCGCCGAACCCCGCGCACAGGGCCTGCACCGTGTCCTCGATCCAGGCAGGCAGTCGGTCATGCACCTCTGTGCAGAGGCAACGCACGGTGCCAAGCAATCGCACCCGATCGGCGATCACATTGAAGGCCTTCCCCCCCTCGATGCGTCCGAAACTCACCACCACCGGATGCAGCGCATCCAGCCTTCGGCTGATCGCCTCCTGCAACCCCGTCACCACCCGCGAGGCGATCCAGATCGCATCCACCGATTGATGGGGACGGGCGCCATGCCCCCCCTCACCGATCACTTCGATCTCCAGCTCGCCCGCTGCGGCGGTCAGGCTGCCGCTGCGCACACCGATGCTCCCCGCCGGCAGGGACGGGAACACGTGCACGCCGAACAACCCATCCAGCCCTTCAGTGGCTCCGGCCTCCCGCATCCAACGAGCCCCCATGGCCAGTTCCTCAGCGGGCTGAAACAGCAGGCGAAGGCCCACTGGCCTCTCGGGCTCACCAGCCAGTAGCCGGGCCACCCCGAGGCCGATGGTGCTGTGCAGGTCGTGCCCGCAGGCATGCATCACCCCCTGGCGCAAGGAGGCGTAAGGCAGCCCCGTGTGTTCCTCCACCGGCAGAGCGTCCATGTCCACCCGCAGACCGAGTTTGGGACCCTGCTCCGGGCCGAGATCCGCCACCACACCGGTGCGACCCACGCCTTCGCGCACCCGCCAGCCGGCCTCCCGCAAAGCACCCGCAATCAAGGCGGCGGTCTGGTGCTCCTCACCGCTCAGCTCGGGATGGGAGTGGAGATGGCGGCGGAAGTCGATCAACTCCGGCAGCATCGCCTCCAGGCGCTCAGTCCAGGGCAACATTGAGGTCATGACACCTCCAGGGCGAGAAAGCGCTCGAGATCAGCGATCGGCGTCGGCGGCCAGCGCCGCACCTGCGCAAGCCAGGCGGAATCCCGGTAACTGGGATCCAGTCCGGCAGCCGCGGCCCAATGGCTTTCGGCTTCACCACGAGAGCCTTCGCGCCAGAGCAGTGCGCTGAGTGCGGCGCGGGCATCAGCGAACAAGGGATAGCGGCGGATGAGGTTGCGCAGCTGACGTTCGGCTTCAGGAAGATCTTCGAGCTGATAGAGGGCCAGAGCATCGCTGGAGCGGGCCATGGCGAAGCCTGGACGGGCATCGGCGGCCTGGCGATACAGACGCTGGGCTTGGGCCCAGTCGCCCTCAGACCCACGCACATTTCCGAGGTTGTAAAGGGCCGAGGCATCGAGGGGATCGCGCTGGAGGATCCAGTCGTAATCAGCCGCGGCCTCAGGCCATCGCTGCAAGGCTTCCTCAGCAGTGCCGCGATTGAGGTGGGGATCGGCATCCTCCGGTGCCAGGGCGATCGAGCGGGTCTGATCGGCAATCGCACCCTCAGGATCCCCCAGCATCAAGCGGATGTTGCCGCGGTTGCTCCAGGCAGCAGCATCCCGCGGCGCCATCTCCAGCACTTCATCCCAGAGGGGCAGCGCCGCCTCCGGATCGCCCTGGCGGCTCAGGCTCAAGGCCCGATCGAACAGACGCGGCAAGTCTCCGGCCTCAGGATCGCCTGCCGCCATCACCGGCCCGGGCAGAAGCAGCAAGGCGAGCAGCACCAGCAAGGTCAAACAATGGCGCAATCGCGTCATGCCACCTGCTCCTGACCCTCTGGCCAACCGAGATGACCCCGACCCGCAGCGGTCACCACCCGGCCCCGGGGGGTGCGCTGCAGAAAACCGAGCTGCAGCAGGTACGGCTCCACCACCGACTCCAGGGTGGACGGGTCCTCACCCAAGGCGGCCGCCAGGGTGTCGAGGCCGGCGGGACCACCGCCATGGGACTGCAGCAGAAGTTCCATCAAGCGGCGATCACTGGCATCCAATCCCCGGCCATCAACGCGATGCAGGGTGAGGGCTTCATCCACGAGGTGTTGATCGATGCAGCCCTCGCAGGCCCGCACGCAGGCCACGTCGCGCACCCGGCGCAGCAGACGGTTGGCGATTCGGGGGGTGCCCCGGCAGCGGCGGGCAATCTCCGTGCAGGCCGCCTCACTGAGTTCGAGATTTAGCAGTCCAGCGGCCCGTTCCACGATGGCCTGCAGATCCTCCAGGCCGTAAAACTCGAGCCGTTGAATCAACCCGAAGCGATCGCGCAACGGCGAGCTCAGAGCACCAGCCCGGGTGGTGGCCCCCACGAGCGTGAAGGGAGGCAGATCGAGGGCTCGGGTGCGCGCTGTGCTGCCCTTGCCCACGGTGAGATCCAGGCGGCGGTCTTCCATGGCCGGATAGAGCAGCTCTTCGGCCACCCGGCTCAGCCTGTGAATCTCATCGATGAACAACAGATCCTTGGGCTGCAGGTTCACCAGCAGCCCCACGATGTCGCGGGGACGCTCCAACGCAGGCGCACTGGTGATCCTGCAGGTCACGCCCAGCTCTTCGGCGAGCACCATGGCCATGGTGGTTTTGCCCAGGCCAGGGGGGCCGTAGAGCAGCACGTGATCGAGGGCCTCGCCGCGGCCGATGGCCGCCTGAACAGCGATGCCCAGCACCTGCTTCAGTTCTCGCTGGCCGATGTAATCCGCAAGCCGCTTGGGCCGCAGGCTGTCCTCCTTGACACCAGCCCGTGCGAGATCGACGTCATCCCCCTCCTGACGGGCCCCATCCACCACCCGATCCGGGACGCGATCCGGCCGCGGACGCTGAGATGCGGCGTTAGAGGAAACGATCGCCATGATGGAAGGGTACCGACCTCTGGATAGGGTCGGGGAATCAAGCGGCTGAGAGGCCTAAAGGGGGATGGCCAAAGGAGGAGGCAAGAAGAGTGCCGCTGCAGCGCGCGCCGCAGCCAACCGGCTGCTGGCGGATAACCGCCTAGCCCGGCATCAGTACGACATCCTCGAAACACTGGAAACCGGCATCGAACTGGTGGGCACCGAGGTGAAATCAATCCGGGCCGGGCAGGCCAACCTGCGCGACGGGTTCTGCCTGATCCGCAATGGAGAGCTGCAGCTGCACAATGTGCACATCTCCCCCCACACCCATGCCAGCGGGTACTTCAACCACGACCCACTGCGGGTGAGGCGCCTGCTGGCGCACCGGCGGGAGATCGACAAACTGCGCGGCCAGCTGGACCAGAAAGGACTGACGCTGATTCCCCTTAATCTGCATCTGCAGGGTTCCTGGATCAAACTCACCCTGGGCTTGGGCAAAGGACGCAAGCTCCACGACAAGCGTGCCGCAGAAAAAGACAAGCAAATCAAAAAAGAGACCCGAGCAGCACTGTCGCGTTACTGATTCGACGCAAAATCGTTACTAGTTCGTGTCGGAAGACGTGGACTGCGCGTCTGCGTCCACCAACGGCTCTGACTCCTCCGCTGCCGATGGCTCCTCCACCCCTGCCGGTTTCGGCCCTGGCGGTTCCGGCAAGGCCTCCACGGGCCCCTCGGCCCCGGTGGCCGGATCGGGAATGGGATCGGGATCCACAGCGGGCAGGGGCTTCGACGCCGGGCGATCCGCCCGGCAGGACAGCGTGAGCAAACCGGAGGACACACCGTCATTGGTCACCAGCACCTGCAACGGCGATCCGGCGTCTTCCGGAAGGGTCACCACCCGCAACGGCCCGCGATCCGCCGCCACGTCCCCGTCGGAGCCATACACCGTCATCTGCATCAGCGGTGTGCCGTTGATCCCCAGCACCAACCGGCGTCCGGCGGGAACAGTGATCGAAATCAGGCGAGCCCCACCTGCGGGCACCCGGCTCGAGAGCACCGTTGGCGCCCCTGCACGGGCTTTCACCGATTCGATGCGCACATCCTCCAGGCTGCGCAGTGCCGCCGCAAACCAGAGTTGCCGGAATGGCTCTGGCGGCTTCACACCCGTAGCGACACCGGGCAGGAGCGTCTGGGCCGACGCACTCACCAATTGCTCCACCACCTTGGCATTCACCCCCTGCTGCACGAGCGTCTGTCGCTGTTTCTGCCAATCAGAATTGTTGAGCCGGCCCAGTCGGCCGCGAAGCATCGGAGGAAGCTGCTCAACTCGGGCCAGCCATTCCTCCGCCAATTCATTCCAAACACGCCTGAGGGGTGCATCCTCAAGTGAATCGCTGGGCAGGCGTCCACCACGCTCTGGGAAACGAGCCAGCAAACTGGCATCCACAAGCTGCAGAAACCAGCTGCGATCCACCTGCAGGGCTCTCAGGCGGCTCAGCAGCAGCTGACGCTGATCCACCTCTGCAGGCGGAAGGCTGGCCGTGGGGGATCGCCCAATCACATCGGGCTCCGTGGAGGGTGCACCTCCAGGGGGATTGCTGCGGCTGAGAAGAAACCAGCCGATCGCCGTACCCACCAGCGCAGACACCAACAGAGCTCCCACAACCGGCCAGATCCCGCCCTCAGCCGCCTGCAGACGCTGTTCAGCACGAGGACGCATCCGGTCGTCACCCCCCCCGGACGCAGTCGCTTGAGGCTGAGGCAGCAGATCAGGAACTGGTTGCGGAGCCTGAGGAGCCACCACCACCGGCGCCAGCACCACGGTGCGGTCGATCCGAGGCTGGGGACCAGTGGACTCGGGCATGGTGACTCGCTGAAGCGCCTGAAGCGCCTCGCTAGAGGTGGAAAAGCGTTGATCGCCCTGTTCCGAAAGCAGGCGACCCAACACCTCGCGATAGGACGGCTCAAGATCCAGATCTGCCGGAACGCTCCAGTCGTCCCCTTGAGCCGCCAGCAACTTCTCGGGTGGACGTCCACTCAAGAGCGTGAGAGCTGTCACCCCCAGGGCGTGCAGGTCCATCCAGGCCTGAGCGGGCTCTTGCCGACCCTGAGCTCTCGGGGCATAGCTTGCCGAAGCCCCGGGAACCGGCTGCTCACCGCTGCGCTGAAGCAAACCGAAATCAATCAGCACCGGCAGACCGTCCTGGTCACGCCGAAGCAGATTGCGGGGGTTGAGATCACCATGCACCAGCTGCTGTGCATGCAGCACGGCCAGAGGCGACAGCAGCTGACGCAACAGCAACAGCACTTCTCCCGGCCCGAACACCAGCTGGCGCTCCAGGCGCTGCTCTTGGATCTGAAGCAGACTTGATCCTTCCTGCCATTCCCGCACCAGCCACAGGCTTCCTTGCTCTTCAAGCAATCCGCCGAAGCGGGGGATCTGGGGATGCAGAACCGACTGCATCGCCGGCCAGAGCGCACGGATGCGCTCCGAGGCCTCAGCATCCTGGAGCTGACGGACCGCCACCGGTACTCCGCCGGCCATCTGATCCTCCGCACACCAAAGTGCTCCCTGGGGATGGCTGGGATCGGCGGTCAGGCAGCGATCCAAGCGGTACCGGTCAGCCAGCAGGGTGCCGATCACAACATGGAGGCGATGGTTGGCTGATGGTAAAGGCTGTGTCCTGCTGACACCTGGGTGTGTAGCCCCTAGGGTCACCGCCAGTGCGCCCACCCGCTATGGCCTCCGGCACGCTTCTGAACCGGTTGATGGCCGTGCGGCATGCCAGTGAAGCCCTGATCGAACCGCTGGACACTGAAGATCTCAACCTTCAGGGGATGGCCGATGCCAGCCCCCCAAAATGGCATCTGGCCCACACCACCTGGTTCTTCGAAACCTTTGTGCTGCGGCCCCACCAGCCGAGCTATGAACCGGCCGATGCCCGCTGGAGTTACCTGTTCAATTCCTATTACGAAGCCGTCGGTCCGCGCCAACCACGTCCCCAGCGGGGCCTGTTGAGTCGTCCGCCGATGCGGGAGGTGAGCCGATGGCGGAGCCGGGTCAACGCGGCTCTCGAACGCCTGCTGGAGAGCTGCGACGACGCGCCCTGGATGGACCTGGTGGAACTGGGACTGCAGCACGAGCAACAGCATCAGGAGCTGATGCTGATGGATCTGCTCGACGGCTTCAGCCGCCAACCCCTCGAACCGGCTTATCGAAGGGACTGGCAGGAGCCCGCATTAATCCACACCGATGACGTCAGCCCCACCTGGCTGGCCTGCACAGGCGGCCTGGTGGAGGTGGGGCATGCAGGAGCCAGCTTTCACTTCGACAACGAAACGCCCAGACACAAGGTGTGGCTGGAACCGTTCCAGATCGCCGATCGCCTCGTGACCAACGGCGACTACCGGCAGTTCATCGACGCTGGTGGCTACGACCGCCCCGAGCTCTGGATGAGCGAAGGCTGGACGGAATGCTGCCATCGTGGCTGGAGGGCACCCCGCTACTGGCGGGGGGATCCCACCGGCGAGGGTCCCTGGCACTGGGAGTTCACCCTTGGAGGACGCTGTGCCCTGGCAGAGCACAGGCCAGTACGTCATCTCAGCTGGTTTGAAGCAGATGCCTACGCCCGCTGGGCCGGGGCTCGCCTGCCCAGCGAGGCGGAATGGGAACGAGCCAGCCACACCCATGGCGAGCAGCTGCAGCAAAGCCACGGTGAGCTCTGGCAATGGACGTCGAGTCCTTACCGCCCCTACCCGGGATTCCAGGCGGCCAGCGGTGCCGTAGGCGAATACAACGGCAAGTTCATGACCTCCCAATTCGTATTGCGGGGCAGCAGTCAACTCACACCCAGGGGCCATTCCCGCGACACTTACCGGAACTTCTTTCCCCCAGCCAGTCGCTGGATGGCGGCAGGTCTGCGCCTGGCTCGATGACCACGCTCACGCCCTCGAGACCAGAGCTGATCGACCTACATCCACCGGCGGCGGACATGCTCCGGATGGTGCGGCACGGCCTGCGACAGGAGCCACGCCAGCTCCCAGCCTGGTTCCTCTACGACACGGAGGGGTCGCGGCTGTTTGATCAGATCTGCGAGCAGCCCGAGTACAGCCTCACGCGCACGGAAATTGGGCTGCTGGAGCGCTCGGCGGCAGCGATCGCCGCCGCCCTGGGAGACGGGGTGATCGTGGAGTTCGGCGCTGGCAGTGCCCGCAAGGTCGGCCCCCTGCTCAACGCCCTCCAACCTTCCGCCTACGTCGCCCTCGACATCAGCGCCGCCCATCTCCGCCAGGCCACAGCCGCACTGCAGAGCCGCTATCCAGGCGTGCCCATGCTGGGCATCTGCTGCGATCACAGCGAACTGAAAGCCCTGCCGGAGCATCCTCTGCTGCAGGACCAGCGCCGCATTGGCTTTTTTCCGGGCAGTTCCCTGGGAAACTTCACCCGCCTGGAGGCTGTTGCGCTGCTGCGGCGTTTCCGGCAGCTTCTTGATGGCGGGCCCCTGCTCCTGGGCCTGGATCAGCCCAAGACACCCGCACGGCTCGAGGCGGCCTACGACGATGCCGCCGGCGTGTCCGCCGCCTTCGCCCGCAACCTGCTGCATCGGCTGAACACGGAGCTGGGGGCCACATTCGACCCGGAGTCTTTCCGCTACGAAGCGCTTTGGCAGGCTGCTGAGCACCGGGTACGCATGGCCCTCGTGAGCCGGGAGCCTCAGTCGGTGTCGATCGCCGGTGAATGCTGGGGTTTCGCTGCCGAGCAACCGCTGGTCACCGAATACAGCGTGAAATACACCCCGGCCATGGCCCGCGCCCTGGCCGCGGAAGCGGGCTGGTGTTGGAGGCAGCGCTGGCACGACCCGGCCGACGATCTCTCCCTGCACTGGCTGGAAGCGGCAAACTGAGCCCAGAAACCGAGCGAGGCACCGCCATGAGTCGAGAAGAGCAACGGCGCACGGTGCGACTGCAGCGGGAATCGCTGATGGAGGAGCTGGAGACGGTGTACCGGCAAGCCTTCGAGCGCCTCAGTGAGCTGGAGCTCGGGGACGGGTCGGTGGCCCGACTCACCCAGCTGCTGCTGCGCTCGCGGGATGGGGCGATCACCCCCCTGCAGGAAGAGATTGAAGCGCCCCTGATCACCCGTGCACCGGATGAGATCGTCGACGAGGCTGTGGACTGATGGCTCCGACCTGGCTGGATCAACTGGAACGCAACCTGGAGGATCGGCTCAATGCCTTTCTTCAGGCGAACCCGGATCAGGATCGCTTGCTGCGCGAGCAGCATCTCCAAGACCGCCAGCATGACCTGAACCGTCGCCGGGATCAGATGCAGAGTCAGGCCAAAGACCTGCGCCGGCAGCTGTTATCCCTGGCGGAACAAGTCCAGGCCTGGGGTGTACGCAGCCGCAAGGCTGACGCCGCCGGGGAAAAGGAACTGGCGGTTCGAGCTGAACGCCACGTGCAGACGTTGATGGAGCAGGGCCGGGCTCTCTGGAGTGAACTGGAGACACTCGGACGCGATTTTCAAGGCCTGGATCAGCAGATCAGCGATCTGCGCCGGCAGGCCACAAGTGAATCCACAGGACGCAGCCTTGATGAAGACTGGGCCCTTTTCGAAGCCAGACAGGAGCTGGAAGAGCTCCGGCAACGCCAAGGTCTCAACTGACCGCCGCCTCGAGCGCTTCCTTAATCAGGCCTTGGGAGCAGGAGGCTCCAGGCTCACATTTTCCGGCGGAGGGGTGGGATCGGGATCGGCGATCAGCATGTGCTGGAGCACAATCTCAGGGCGCTCACTGTCGCGCCAGCGAATCCGATAGGCGGGCATCTTGGTGCCCCGGCTGGTGGTCTGCTCCACAGGCTCCATCACCCAGCCGCGGCGGGAACGGCCTTGGGGATTGCGCTTGACCACCGCATCGGCGTGCTTGAAGCGGAAACCTACGCGCTCACCACTCATTGGAAAGGGACCATGCCACTGTTGACCATTATCCACCCCGAGGGTGCCCAAACGCTCGCCCGGTGGTCCAGCTTGATACTCACCCCTCCGGACGCAGCAGCGGGAAGGCGATCACATCACGGATGGAGGGACTGTCAGTGAGAAGCATCACCAGGCGATCGATGCCGATGCCAAGGCCTCCTGTGGGAGGCATGCCCACTTCCAGCGCCTGCAGAAAGTCCTCATCCACCCCCTGGGCTTCCTCATCGCCGGCCGCCCGGCGGGCCTGCTGAGCCTCCAGGCGCCCGCGCTGGTCGACCGGATCAATCAACTCGCTGAAAGCATTGGCCGTCTCCCGTCCAACAATGAACAACTCGAAACGCTCCACCAGGCCGGGCTTGCTGCGGTGTTTGCGGGCCAGAGGTGAAATCTCCTCGGGATAATCGAGCACGAACGTGGGCTGGGTCAGGTTGGCTTCCACGGCATGCTCAAACGCTTCATTGAGCAGACGACCTACGGAATCGGCCTTCTCTGGAACGGGAAGCCCCTTGGCCGCCATGGCCTCAGCCGCCGCCTCACGATCGGAGAAGGTCGTGAAGTCGAGGCCTGTGGCCTCTTCCACCAACTCATGCATCGTCGCCCGGCGCCAGGGCGGGGTGAGATCGATCTCCGTGCCTTGATAGGCGAGCCGCGTGCTGCCACAAACCTGCTGGCAAATCGACGCAATCATCGACTCGGTGAGGTCGATCATTCCCAGGTAATCGGTATAAGCCTGATACACCTCCACCGAGGTGAACTCAGGGTTGTGGCGGGTGCTCATCCCCTCGTTGCGGAAGATACGACCCAGCTCGTACACCCGCTCAAAACCGCCCACCACCAAGCGCTTCAGATGCAACTCGGTGGCGATGCGCAGGTAAAGCGGCAGATCCAGTGTGTTGTGGTGGGTGATGAACGGGCGCGCATCAGCTCCACCCGCCTCCGCCTGCAACACGGGCGTTTCAATCTCCAGGAACTCGCGCTCGTCGAGCCAGCGCCGGATCGCACTCACGGTCAACGCCCGGCGACGGAAGGTCTCACGCGACTGGGGCGTGACGATCAAATCCAGATAGCGCTGGCGGTAACGCTTCTCCACGTCCGCCAGACCATGCCACTTATCCGGCAGGGGCTGCAGGGACTTGGTGAGCATGGTCCACTCCGCCACCTTCACCGACAACTCCCCCCTGTCGGTGCGGCGCAACGTGCCACGCACGCCGATCAGATCGCCGGCGTCGACAAGAGACGTGATCTGAGCAAAGGCCTCACCGAGCGCCGCCTTCTCCAGAAACAGCTGGATCGTGCCGGTTTCGTCGGCAAGGGTGAAGAAAGCAAGCTTGCCCATCACCCTCCGGGTCATCACCCGACCGGCAACAGCCACAGCGCAATCCTTCTCCTCTCCCTTGGGCAAATCGGCATGATCGGTCTGCAGCCGAGCCATCCGGTCGGTGGGGTCAAAGGTGAGGGCGTAGGGCTCCCGGCCCTGGTCGCGCAGGGCAGACACCTTCTCAAGGCGGGTCTCACGCAGATCAGACACGGAGCAGAATGCAGTCGGCGCCATCCTGCCGGTCGACGGGACCCAGGTCGATAATCAGCCTGCGACTGCTACCGGTGCGTTATCACCCATCCGTTGGGATGAGTAACCAATTCCACGCACAGTGAGAATTAGCTCAGGATTGCGGGGGTCGGGCTCGAGTTTGCCCCGAAGGCGAGCCACATACACATCAACAACGCGCAGGTCGGCGGATCGGCGGGGAGGGTAACCCCAGAGTTGTTCCAGAATTTCAGCACGGGGAACCACCCGCCCTGGCTCACGGAACAGCAGTTCCAGCAGGCTGAATTCGGTATAAGTCAGCGCAATACGCTCGCTGCCTCGGGTGACTTGCCGGCGATTGGTGTCCACGACAAGCTCTCCGACCCTCACAACGCCTTGACCAGTCGGTAGTTCTCTCGGCTCTGCACTTGCCGAGCCGCGGCCTACACGACGAAGGATGGTCGCGATCCTCGCTTCTAGCTCTTTTGGACTGAAGGGCTTAGGTAAGTAATCATCAGCACCGAGGTCAAGGCCGGCCACCCGCTCTGAGATGGCTTCGAGGGCCGAAAGGAAAATGATTGGCACACAGGATTCAGCCCGCAAACGGCGGCACACGGCGAAACCGTCAAGCTTTGGAAGCATCACATCGAGCACTACCAAATCGGGAGACTCCCGATGGAAGAGTTCAAGTGCCTCTTCACCATCCTCTGCGCAGACCACGCGATAACCAGCCAACTGGAGACGCATCACCAAGACGCGACGAACAGCAGGCTCGTCATCCACCACCAACAGGGTTGCTTTGTCTGCTGCCGGTCCGCTGTTGACGGGGCCCTGGCCACTTAAAAGCTGGGATGGCCCGTCTGACATCAAATGGTCAATGAAGAAACGCAACCCTACCGTTCAACCTGAACGGATTGAGGCCAAACCCTCTCCCCAAATCCAGCCTTTGGGTTCTTTTAAGAATCTGACGACACAGGGCGCTCCCTATCAGTGGGTCGCGGATCAAGGCCAGCGGGAGCTGGCGTAGCGATTCCATTGTTGCTCCGCTTCCAGCAAAGCCTGCTCACTGCTGATCTGAGCAAGCATGGCCCTCTGCAGCTGCGTGTAGATGATGCTCTGCAGCCGTTTGATACCTGGCGTGGCCGGCACCAACACCCGTGCGCGTTTCAGGGTGTCGGCGGACAGCAAACGGGCTTCACGGATCTGTGCCTCGTCCGCACTGGCCGGTTGCTCGGACTTCAGCTCAGCTCGCACCTGCTCAAGAGCCTTCAGAGACGAGGGCAGCACTCGCGCTTCCTTCGCGAAACGGGCCTGGTTGGGGCCATTGGTGAGGAACAGAGCTAGCTCCACAGCCTCCTTTGCCTGGTCGCTCTGGCGCGGCACCGCCAGGGTCATCAACGCCACATTGGCCGTTCCATCGGCACCGGTGAGCGGCGGTTGAGGCAGGGTGACCGCCGCCACCCCAGGAGCATTGGTCTGGATGCTGCGCAGAAACTCAGCACCACTGGCCAGCAGCGCCAACTCCCCGCTCTGATACAGCTCGATCGCCCGTCGCTGCCCTTGGCTCACCACTTCCCTCGGCAGCAGGCCTTCCCGGTAGAGATCCGTCCAGAACGCAAAAGCCTTGCGGCCGGCCGGGGTGTTGAAGGCCGCACGCTGGCGATCATCGAGCAGGGTCACACCCATCTGCACCATCGACTCCAAGAGCTCAGCGGAGTCATCCGGCACCACGGTCACAAACAGCCCATAACGCCCAGTCCGCTCGCGGATCGCCCTGGCATAGGCGGGTATTTCCTCCCAGCGCCGGGGTGCTTGGTCCAGGCCTGCTTCGCGCAGCAGGTCGCGGTTCACCAGGCTCAGACGCACCGTGAGGTACCAGGGGATTGCGATCTGTCCGGCCTCTGGATCCCGAGCCGCATCCCAGACCGACGGCAAGTAGCGCTCTGCCGCACCATCGGGCAACAGCGGCGTGAGATCCGCAAGCCCTCCCTTACTGGCCAGATTGGCGGCAAAGGGGGGGTTCAAATTCACCACATCCGGGGCCGTGCGCGCGAACACTGCTGCCAGCAGCTTGCGTTCCACCGATCCCCAAGGCAGATCGGTCCACCGCACCGGTGCTTCAGGGTGGCGCGTGTCCCAGGCCTTGATGACCGAGGTCATATATGGATTGAATTTGGGTGCCAGCTGCAGGGTCCAGAGCTGAAGCGTCCCCTCCGGTGCCGCCGGCCTTCGGCATCCCCAGCCGAGCGTCGCCACACCGGCGAGAGCCAGGCCCACCAGCCATTGCCGCGTCCGCCGTCGTCGTTGCTTGAAGGTCATGCAGGTGCGCGGCGTCGCCAGAGGAGCAGTTGCCAGGATCCGACCATCGGCGCCAACAGTCCAGTGATCAGGGCTTGGGCCAGGGTGGTGTGCAGGGCCCAGGCCTGAAGCAGCACGTCGGCCGATTCCAGCATCAGCAGCTGCAACCAGAGGCTTAACCCCAGCACCAGGGTGCCGATCCAAGCCAGCAATCCGATGTTGAGACTGCGCTGGATCGGCTGACCGCGTCGCCCGAGGCGGCCCCACCACCATCCCATCAGCACCAATGCAGGAATCTGGCTGCTATCCCCCAAGCTGAGGCCATCGAGCACCAGACCGAGCGCAGCACCTGCAATCCCACCGGACACTGGGCCATCCACAAGCGCCCAAGGCAGCAACCAGAGCATCGCCCAGCTGGGCCCTACCCCATCCAACACCAACCAGGAGGGAGCCACCAGCTGGAACAGGGGAACCAGGAGGGCGGAGGCCACACAGATCGGTTGACGGTGCAATCGAGCCATAAATCAACGCACCTGCACCTGCACCCAGTCGATGGCATCGGGAGGAGCAATCAACTGCACCAGGGCGGTCGGAGCGGGAACGCCGCGCAGGTTGATGGACTGCACGACGGCCACCGGCAGATTTGGGGGGAGCAGGGTGCTGGCCGGGGATGTGCTCACGAGATCACCAGGCCGCACCTGCACCTCTTTGTCCAGAAACTGCAGCTGTGGGCGTGCCGTGCCAAGGCCTGCCAGCAGACCGTGCTGACGGGTTCTCGGCAACCAGACGCCGATGCGGCTCCCCGGTGCCGTTAGCAAGCGCACCCGACTGGTGGCCGGGGTCACGCTCTGAACGCGGCCGACCAATCCACCGGGGCCAATCACCGCATCATCCTTAGCGATGCCGTTGAAGGACCCTTTACCGAGCTCCAGTTGCTGCCACCAGCCCGATGGCGTGCGTGAAATCACAGCCGCCTGCACCCGATCGCCCGAGGACAACCGGTCGAGCTCCAGCAGGCCGCGCAGCCGTGCATTGTCCTGTTCCAGCAACTGAAGGCGGGACGTAGCGTCTTGACGGACGGCCGACTCAATCCACTCCCGCTGCGCTGAGCCAGGCCAGAAAGGCCGGCTGAGCAGAGCAAAGGCGTCAGCGAACCCGGCGCCCTTGCTCAGCCGCACCAGGCCGAGAACCACAAGAAGGATGAACCAGGGCCAGAGCCGGCGAAAAGAGCGCAATCGAGACCCCTGAGGCCTCTGGGACAACCCCATGACGGTCAGACGGCAGCCGCTGCTCTCACGAATTCAGGGGTATCCAACACGCGCTGCAGACGTTTGTAATCCTCGAGCACCTGCCCGCACCCCTTCACCACGCAGAGCAGAGGGTCTTCGGCGATGTGGGTAAAGATGCCGGTCTCATGGCTGATCAGGTCACTGATGCCACGCACAAGTGCTCCGCCTCCGGCCAGCATGATGCCGCGATCCACAATGTCGGCTGCGAGCTCCGGAGGGGTGCGCTCAAGTGTGCGCTTGACGGCTTCCACAATCACATTCAAAGGCTCGGCAATGGCCTCGCGCAGATCACCGGCCTGCAACTGAAGGGTGCGGGGAAGCCCGGAGAGAAGATGCAGACCACGCACATCCATCACGGTCTGATCGAACTCGTTGTCAGGGAAGGCCGAACCGATCCGAATTTTGATGTCTTCAGCAGTGCGTTCACCCACCACCAGATTGTGCACTTTTTTGAGATAAACACCGATGGAATCGCTGATTTCATCACCAGCCACCCGCACCGACTCGCTCAGCACCGTGCCGCCAAGACTGAGAACGGCAACCTCGGTCGTGCCACCGCCGATATCCACAATCATGGTGCCAACGGGCTCGGTGACCGGCAGTCCGGCACCGATGGCAGCCGCCACTGGCTCGTCAATCAGATGCACTTCCCGAGCACCGGCGAGACCAGCCTCCCGGACGGCGCGGCGCTCAACCCCGGTCACACCGCTGGGGATGCCGACCACGAGCCGAGGGGCCACGATGCCGCGCCCCTCATTGCCCTTCTGAATGAAGGTTTTGAGCATCTGCTCAGCGGCGTCAAAGTCGGCGATCACGCCATCGCGAAGCGGACGCACAGCTCGAATGTTGCCTGGGGTGCGCCCCAGCATCAACTTGGCTTCATCGCCCACGGCGAGCGTTGCACCCCGCTCGAGATCCAGCGCTACCACCGATGGTTCCTGGAGCACGATGCCTTTGCCTGAAACGTAAATCAGGGTGTTGGCTGTGCCGAGGTCGATACCGATGTCGCGGGACAGTTGGAAGCGACGGAAGAGCACTGGCTGAGACATCGTTCGAAGAATCATAGGGGCAGTTTCCAGGCCCATCTGTTACATCAACCGATGAAGGTGGAACTCCTTGAAGGCAGCCACGACAACCGTCAGTTCTGACAGCCGTGGCGCATCATTGACCCACTAACAGGAGAGATTCAATGGGAGTCAATTCCGTGACCCTGGTCGGCCGTGCCGGCCGCGACCCCGAAGTCCGTTATTTCGAATCGGGCAGCATGGTCGCCAACCTCAGCATCGCGGTGAATCGCCGCAGTCGTGATGACGAACCCGACTGGTTCAACCTGGAGATCTGGGGCAAGCAAGCCCAGGTGGCCGCCGACTACGTGAAGAAAGGGTCCCTCCTGGGGATCATCGGCAGCTTCAAGCTCGACCGCTGGACCGACCGCAACAGCGGAGAGGAACGCAGCAAACCCGTGGTGCGAGTGGATCGGCTTGAGCTGCTCGGCTCCAAGCGTGACAGCGAATCGGGCGCTGGAGCCTTCGGTGGTGGGAACAGCTTCGGTGGTGGCAGCGCTAGCGACGAGGACGTTCCCTTCTGAGGCGCGGTTCAGTCGGCGGCGTTGCGCCGCCGCCAGACCCTCAGGCCCAGCCAGATGCCACCGGCGATCACCGCGATCACCAGCAGCACTTTGATCACCTTGCTGACGGGATCAATCCACAGCTCAACATTGCTGTACCCCTCTCCCAAAACCATGCCGGCAATGGTGAGCAGCAAGGTCCAGATCAGGCTCCCTGCTGTGGTCCAGATCAGAAAGGGCGTGATCGGCATTAGTTCAATTCCTGCCGGAACTGAAATCAGTGTGCGAATGCCTGGAACCAAGCGACCCCAGAACACGAGTGCTGTGCCGTAACGGCTGAACCAGCGTCGGCTGCGGGCCAGTTCTTCCGGGCTGATGCCGATCCAGCGGCCATGGCGCCCGAGCCATTGCTCGATGCGCTCCTCATTGATCAGCCTGCCAATGCCGTACCAAGGCAGTGCACCGATCACGGTGCCCAGAAGCCCGGCAAGCACCACGGGAATGAACTGCAGCTGGCCCTGCTGCACATAGAACCCCCCGAGGGGCATGATCAATTCGGAGGGAATGGGCGGAAACAGGTTCTCGAGGAACATGGCCGCAAAGATCGCTCCATACCCAGCCAAGGGATTGGCGGCAACGGCCTGACCGATCCATTCCGGAAGCTGGGTGACGAATTCAGAAAGCCCCATGGAGCCTGCGCAAGCTCGCGCAAGTCTTCCATGGGGCACGCGGGCAACCGAGCAGAAGGATCAGTAGCGGTAGTGGTCGGGCTTGTAGGGACCCTCCACAGGCACATTGATGTAATCGGCCTGATCCTTACTCAGCTCGGTGAGCTTGGCGCCGATGCGATCAAGGTGCAGACGGGCCACCATCTCATCGAGGTGCTTGGGCAGCACATACACCTCCTTGCCGTACTCATTGCCCTTGGTGAACAGCTCAATCTGAGCCAGCACCTGGTTGGTGAAGGAATTGCTCATCACGAAGCTGGGGTGACCGGTGGCGCAGCCGAGATTCACCAGACGGCCTTCGGCCAACAGGATGATCCGGTTGCCGCTGGGCAGCGTGATGTGATCCACCTGGGGCTTGATGTTCTCCCACTCGTACTCCTTGAGGGAAGCGACATCGATCTCATTATCGAAGTGGCCGATATTGCAGACGATGGCTTCGTCCTTCATCTTCTTGAGGTGCTCATTGCGGATCACCTGGTAATTGCCGGTGGCAGTCACGAAGATGTCCATGTCCCCGACCACGTCCTCGAGACGGACCACGCGGTAGCCCTCCATGGCCGCCTGCAGGGCACAGATCGGATCCACTTCAGCGATGCACACAGTGGCGCCAAGACCGCGCAGGGACTGGGCTGAACCCTTACCCACATCGCCGTAGCCCATCACCAGGGCCTGCTTACCGGCCACCATCACATCGGTCGCCCGCTTGATGCTGTCCACCAGCGACTCGCGACAGCCATAGAGGTTGTCGAACTTGCTCTTGGTGACCGAGTCGTTGACGTTGATGGCAGGAAAGGGCAGCTCACCGCTCTTCTGCATCTTGTAAAGACGGGCCACACCTGTGGTGGTCTCCTCGGTCACGCCCTGAATCTGAGCCTTGGTGCGGCTATAGAAGCTGGGGTCCTGGGCCAGCTTCTTCTTGATCGAGGCGAACAGGAACGTTTCTTCCTCGTTACCAGGGTTATCGAGCACGGTGATGTCCTGCTCGGCCTTGCTGCCCAGCATCACCAGCCCGGTGGCATCGCCGCCGTCATCCAGAATCATGTTGGGTGAGCCACCGTCGCTCCACTCGAGGATGCGGTGGGTGTAATCCCAGTACTCCTCCAGGGTCTCGCCCTTGACGGCGAACACCGGGATATCTCGGGCAGCCATGGCGGCCGCCGCATGATCCTGGGTGGAGAAGATGTTGCAGGAGGCCCAGCGCACCTCGGCGCCGAGCTCCACCAGGGTCTCGATCAGACAGGCCGTCTGGATGGTCATATGCAAGGAGCCGGCGATGCGGGCGCCCTTCAAGGGTTTCTCCTTGCCGTACTTCTCACGCAAGGCCATCAGACCAGGCATCTCGGTCTCAGCGATGTCCAGCTCTTTGCGGCCGAACTCCGCCTGATTGATGTCCGCGATAACGAAATCCGCGCCGAGCTTCAGTTCCGTCGCGGTTGTGGGCGCTGCCACCATGAGTTGTTGCTCCCTGGGAAACGTGGAGGTGAATCTCTGCAGAGACGCCGAGGCTTCGGGCTCGCTCGATTTGGACTTTACACAGAGTGTTTGGGACCTTGAGACCCTTGAGACGACGCAACGGCTTGGACAGCACTTGGTCAAGCATTTGCCCAGGGGAAGCATCTTGCTTTTGCAGGGCCAACTGGGAGCGGGCAAAACCTCTCTGGTGCAAGGCCTTGCGAAGGCCTGTGGCATCACTGAACCAATCACCAGTCCAACCTTTGCCTTAGCCCAGCACTACCAAGACGGGAATCCGCCCCTCATCCATCTGGATCTCTACCGACTGGAAGCTCCAGGGTCAGCCGATGAGCTGTTTCTGCAAGAAGAAGAAGAAGCCCGCGCGATAGGAGCCCTGATGGCGGTGGAATGGCCGGAACGCCTCAATCTTTCCCTTCCTGAAGCCTGGCGCTTGGACATCACCTATGCACCGAGCGGCGGACGCAGCGCCAAATTGCATCACCCGACGTTGCCCATGGATGCTGAATCAAAGAACAGCATCTAGACCGACAGCAGGAGTTGTCCAAAAAATATGCCCCCTGAAGCTCTTGATGAAAAGCGCGTTCATGGTCTGCGCTGGTTGTTACTGGCTGGATGGCTGGGTTTGCTGTTGATGATGGTGCTTCCCACTGGCTATGTGGCACGCCCTGCGATTTGCAGCGACCTCAGCATCTGCAGCGACAGCGTTGCCAATGACATTTTCTGGAATATCGGCCTGCCTGCCGTGTTGCTCTGCGTGGTGTTCAGCCACGCCCTTTGGCGTCGACTTTGCCCACTGTCCTTCGTCTCTCAGCTGGCCAAAGCCCTTGGGATTCAGCGCACCGTCACCGATCAGCGCGGCAAAAAAAGGCTGGTCTTCGTTGACGAATCATCTTGGCTTGGCCGCCATCACATCCAGTTGCAGTGGAGCCTGCTGATCGCCGGTCTGAGCATGCGCATCCTCATCGCCAACAGCAATGGCATCGTCCTTGCCGTGATGAGCGGAGCTGTGCTTCTCGGTGCCCTCGTCACTGGATGGGCTTATGCAGGTAAGTCGTGGTGCCAATACATCTGCCCCTTTGGAGTGGCACAGCAGGTGATTACCGGTCCTCGAAGCCTGCCCGGCCGCGATGCCCATCTCAACCCAACATCACGAACGACACAATCGATGTGCCGTACAAAGGCAGACAACGTGGGGCAGGCCGATGCCAGCGCCTGTGTGGCTTGCATCAAACCATGCATGGACATTGACTCTGAGCGTCATTACTGGGCCAATCTCCAAAGGAAACGAGGCCTCAACTGGGCCTGGTATTCCTATCCAGGCTTGGTAATCAGCTTCTTTCTAATCATCGAAAGCTATGCGCCAACAGACCCATCAATCAGTTATCTCGACTACTTAAAAAGTCACCTTTATTCCTACGACAACCGTCTGGCCTCAATGGCATGGGAGTCGATTCTTCCGGATGGCTGGCCCACAGTTCCGAGGCTGATCGCCGTTCCGATCATTATTTCGGCCGCTGCCTTGATCTCCCGGCTCCTGTTTCAGCAGATCCAACAGTGGCAGGAAAACTACTTCCTGCATAACGATCTTCCAGATGCCAAAACAACCGCAATTCATCGAACCCGATTGCTGAGCACCGTCATCGCGGTGAATAGCTATTTCCTATTCAAGGGAAGTCCGTTGCCGTTGACCGGACCACGGGGACATGCGGTCTTCAAGCTGGGAGTCATGGCGATCATGGCCATGTGGCTCTACCGGGGTTGGAACCGAAATCAGCAGCTTTATGAACGCGAAAGCACAAGTACAAGCCTGCGCAAGCAATTGACGAAACTTGGCGATCAGCTCTCCGAGTGGCTCGGAGGGCGTCGTCTCGACGATCTAACTCCCTCTGAAGTGTTCACCTTGGCGAAGGCACTGCCTGCTAACGCCAAAAGCGACAGACGAGCCATCTACAGCAACGTGTTGAAAGAACAGCTGGAGCAGGGGCGCCTGGATCGCCGCACCGCCTTCGTAAAACTCGAGGAACTCCGACTAAGTCTTGGTCTTAGCCAAGACGAACACCGCGCGGCCATTGAAGTGCTGGAGGCAGAAAATCCAAGGCTGCAGCAACTCAGCGCAATGGATCTTGCAGGCCTGAAGCTCCGCCGCAGTGCCGCCGTGGAAGAAATTGAACATCTGCTTCGCATCAGCCACTGCAGAACGATCACACCCGACTTGATCCCAGAGGCTGTCAGTCAAGAACTCGAGCGCATCCGAATCGAAAGCGGCCTCGACAACGAGAGCTGGCAGGAAACGATCCTTGAGTTCTCCCCCGACTCAATCCGTAGTGAACGAGAGCTGGATCAGCTTTACCAAGCCATTGAGGGCCATCTCAGCGAACGCTGGGTTCTTCGCCAAACAACGAAGAACAGTCCCTTTTTACTTCCGTTGCTCCTCAGCATTGACAACCACATTGCGAGGCTGATGCCACCCTTGGTCGAGCTTCAGCAACGCTTCCTCAATGCCAAGTCTCTGGAGTGGCCCAAAGAGGATCAACTCAACCTGCTGGCCTCGATCCCAGACACCGTCTACACCTTCCTCAGCAGTGAAGACAACACGACCCTTGCACTCAGTCATTGGTTAAAACAACGACCACAAGCCACTCTCAATTTTCAAAACCTTCCCTCGCCTGAAGGAGTGCTCGAAAGCGTTGCCAAGTCATCGTTTGATCCCTCAACGCGGCGTTGGGCCACCGCAGTTCGCCTTGGACAAACTCCCGACGAGAATGAGGAACTGACCCGATTGGCGAAACGACCAGCGGGACAAAAACTCCTGAGTCTTCTGGAGCCAAGAACACTGAGCAGACTGCCCTCACTCAGTTCGATTCAGGCCTGGAAACAAGGCGAAGAAATCACACTTTCAGAAGACGGCGTCTTTATTTTGCTCAGCGGTGGTTGTGAACTCAATAACCAGACAGTGCTTTTAGCACCAACAACCAACGACTCACCCCTGAGATTTCTCGGATTGCTGGATTACCTAGGTGGTTCAGGTACAAGTGGTGGCCGTGACAACATTCACGCCTGTGAGCTTGGCCTTGTGGCCTTAACCTTTCACGGCTCAGACTTTCGAGAACTGCTTGATGTCGCCCCTGTGCTTGAGGCTGAACTGACCCGACAACTGGCCTGGGCCTGCAGTCCTAAAAAAACGCTTCAACTTCACTAAGATCCGATCAGATTTCAGCAGAACTTACAGAGCGGGTGATTATGTAATCCACTCCTAAAATCATGCATGCCACAACAAGTGCTGGGATTAGAGGAAGGAAACCTCCTTGTATCGATTCAGGAATTAAGCCTGTTGCAAGCCCCAACAGAATCAATTCCCCCGAAATCACCGACGCGATGGCAGCGAAGGTGGACCATCGCAAGCCATAAACAGCACCCACAAGCATCGGGAACAGCACTGCGAGACCTGAAAAGGCATGGGTGGCCAGCGACAGAATCGCCTCCGGCGGACGCAGGGCGATCGCCAGACCAGCAACAGCAAGGGCAATCACCACAAGCTGGCCGACACGCACCTGCTCCTGCAATGAAGCTTGCGAACGCCAATACCTTTTGTATAGGTCGCGCGTGAGCATCGATGAGAGTGCCAACAACTGCGAGTCCAGGGTGGACATAAACGCAGCCAAGGCGCCCACCATCACCAGTCCTGTCAACCACTCCGGACTGTAACGACCCAACATCAAGGGCATGATCTGATCGGATGCGCGACCCACAAGATCAGGGAAAGCAAGATGCCCCCACATCCCGATCATCACAGGACAAATGAACAACACTCCCGCCACGACGGGGTAAAGCACCATCGATTGCTTCAGCGAGCGGTCATCGCCAGCAGCAAAAAAACGCATCTGCATCTGCGGAAACATCGGCACACACAAAGGCCAAAGCAGCAGGTAGCTCACCATCACGCGGGACCTCAAAAAATCATTGCGTCCAGCAGCGCTAAACAGATCAGGAAGCTTTTGCAAAAGCGTGCGATTTGCAGCTTGAACTCCACCCACACCGTTGGAAATTGCCACAAAAGCCATGAGCATCAGTGAAAACATCAAGACGCCTTGAAGCACATCAGTCCGCGCTACAGCTCGCATTCCACCGCCCACGACATAGAGCACAATCACGACCGTCAGCAGCACGGCTCCCACTTCGAAAGGCACGACGCCACCAGTAAGACTCTCCAGCAAATAACCGGCACCCAGTGGTTGGAGAGCTAGATAGGGAAGGGTGAACAACACCATCACCACAAGCACCAACAGGCGTACTCCCTCCCCCGGCAAGAGATGGCCAATCAATTCGGAAGGAGTAATCAGGCCATGTTGAGCGCTGAGTTTCCGGAGCCGACAGCCAAGACTGCCAAAGCTCAAAGCCGCGAAACTTGTCCCAAAAGCCATCATTGGGTAATACGCGATCCCGATGCGATACCCCGCGCCGGCAAAACCAAGAAAAAAGAACGCACTGAAATTCGTGGCGATCAGCGTAAAAAACAACACGCCAGCACGCAGACGGCGATCGGCCAAAAAATAGGAGTCGGCGCTGTTGGTTTGGCCTCCAAGACTCTGAGCACCAAGCCAGAGCAATGCAAGGAGATACACAGCAAGAGCGATCAGCGCGGAGATCAGGGTGATGCTCATGGGCGGACGATCCAGGCAGTGATCATGGTGGGTACTGCCGGCAGAACGATGAACATCAGCACCGAAGCCGGCACGCCGGCCCAAAACAGCACAGTTGATAGTAATCAATTGTCTTCCTCCGAGACAGCTTCAGAGTGCACATCTTGCAGTTATTGATCAATTTTTCGCCGACAGCGGCAGGCCTGGATACAACAAGGGCGTTTTTATGCACAGGCATGATTGATTGACTCAATACCTAAGCCATCAAGATCATCCGTTTATTGCTTCCCCACCAAGGCTATTCACGTCATACTGACAGCCATTGCACCTCACTTATTGCGCAGCGATGATCCATTAATTTTGCAGTATTACTGCGAAAGTTGTGGCCTTTCATTTTCATTGATCTCAACCGAATCATCGAGCTTGGACCACTTGGAACAGTAGCCTCGAAAGGACGGATGTCCGTGCTCGATCCAGAGAAAATCACGATCCTTCCAAGCCGGTTTCAACACCAAATACCGACGCAAAACCGTCAACGTTGCCGCTGTTTCCAGTGGGCCAATAAATCCATGCACAGGTTGCTCCTGCGTTGCCAATTGTTTTGCTTGCGCTCCACTGATGCAAAAGAGTCCCGAATGTGGGTTATCAGGTTGATCAAAAATGACGTCTCGACCCTTGTACGTCCCTTGGGCAGCATTGCATTTCGGTATATAAAATCGCTCGATAAACTCTTTTTTTAATGGTCCATCTACGAGTAGTCGTTGCCCATTTCCATTGGGAACCCATTCTGTGCGGTGCGGCATTAGCACGGCTCTATGTTCGCTTTCTTCGATGAACCAGATTTGCTTATCCAAAAATTCGCTATCGCGAATGATCAGATCATCTTCCATGTACAGGCAGAGGTCATAGGCATGTCCGTTCTCAACGAGATGATCACGCGCTTTCAGGGGTAGATGGCGACTATTGTCAAGCTCGAACGTATGCACGCTGATGCTCTCTTTGAACATGTTCAGGACAGGGCTGATCATATTGATCCCGTCCGTAAACACATGAATCTCGAGCGTAACCTCACGACGTTTAAACAACGAGCCAGTACTCTGTAGTCCCTTGGCACGGATATTTAAGATCAAGTCGTCTGCATTCTTTCGCATCGCAAGCAAGCTGCTGAGGCATTGGATTAGTGCAATGCTTCGTGCTTGCCGCTGGCCCCGTCGATCTGACCCATAGGTTGCTTGGTCGGCTTCTTTGAAGTAATGCGGAAGAGCGATAAGAACATTCATAAATTAATAATTAAAAAACAATTCTCAGCTGCTTTTTAACTCCAATAGTCAAGTATAGCGCTGGTCATATGCCATGTTGTCAACAACCATTCTTTAATATTAGCTGAGATTGCCTCAATTCACAAAAGGAACCATCTTGCTATTGTGCGCTAAGGCATGAATCGTAGTAACCCAACAATGAAGCCACTTGTCGTATTTTTATTAACCGAATACCCACAGCTCTCTCAAACCTACAAAGAGAATGAAGCCAGAGCACTCATGCCATATTGTGAGGTCAAAATCATAAGTCTTGCTAGTCACGACACTCCCTACCAAGATCACCTGCCATTTGAGCATGCGAAAAGCAAACAAGAAGCATTACGAATATGTCAAAAACTAAAACCACATATCATTCATAGCCACTACTTGCACCTTACCCACCTCGCACACAAAGCCGCTTTATTGTGTGGCTGCAAATACACCATAAGAACACACTCATTTGACGTAATCGGGAAACACGTCGACTACCTATCACAGTACAAAGACGCTATCAATTCAGACCGATGCTGTGGAATTATTTGCTTCCCATTTCTGAAAAAAAATTTCGTGGACGCCGGGATAAAAAGCCATAAAATATTTACCTCGTACCCGGTTGTCGATGTCAAACGATTTGCCAATAGAGGCGACAATGGACAAGGTATTCTGAATGTGGGCGCAGCCATACCCAAGAAGAATATGCAAGAATTCTTCTTCATCGCCGACAAAAATCCAGGGATAACTTTCAATCTCTACGCAATAGGATATAACGTTGAAGAATTAAAACAACAGAATAATTCAATCCATAACAGAGTTAATATCAAAAAATGCGTTGAGCCCTGGCTGATGGCAAGGGAGTACAAACAACATCATTGGCTTTTGTATACAGCATGCCCTTATCTCAAAAATGTTGGCTGGCCCATGGCCATTGCGGAAGCGCAAGCTTCCGGACTTGGAATCCTAATGCGCAACATTCGACCAGACCTGAAGGACTATATTGGCGGTGCTGGCTTTCTTTACAATACTCCCGACGAAGCAAGCAAAATTTTGCGAAATAAATATCCGGAAGACATGCGCGAAGAGGGATTCAAGCTCGCTGAAAGGTCTAGCCTCAACACACATTTGCAATTGCTGCAAACAATATGGTCGCAATAGATAGCAACCACTAATTATTGATTAAAAGTCGGGCTTCGACCAAAGTATCAGGCCCTTGATAAACACACGTTCGACGATCACCCGTCAAACAATAATCAGGAAATTTCTGTAGAGCCAAATGTATTAATTTGTACTCCATAGAATTCCGATAATATTGAGACTGCTGAATAGCGTCCACAATTTTGTGTATAAAGCCAGGAAAAAACTTGAAATGCACTAAAGCCAATCCTTGTGGAATGTAGGGAGGACGGGTCGCCTCATGTTTCATAATTCTTTTCACACCTTGACCGTGCTTCAGCAAAGGCACTTTCCACATTTTAGGTGGCTGATAGCGATAGCCCGCCGATACAATTTGCTCAAAATGCTCTGGATACTGGCTTTGAACTTTTTCAAAGAGTCTTTGCCTAATCCCTGCGTAGATAGGTTTTGGACTTTGCTGATCAGGAGACCATTCATAGTAGGGACCACAGTCGAAATATTGACATGCAGAAAAAGGATCGACACTAGAATCCAAATGATCCAATTGAGCTAAAGTTTCCGAATAAAACTCAATCATTGGGGCACCAACATGAACAACACCCAATCCATCGAGATGGTGGCAATAGTGATCTAATGTTGAAAACCGACTAGGGAGCACTGCAAACTCATCAACATCAACAGATAGTGCCCATTTTTTAGAAAAAAGCTTTTCGGTAAGCATGTCATTCAGCAAATGATGCCAACGGAAAAGCGCTCCATTGGAGTATTTTCCCATGACAGTCCCAAAGGACATTTTTGAGGTGAACGCCGTTACATCTGGCTGATTAATGACGTATTGATAGAGGTCCTCACTTGGACGATCTAAATAAAATATGAATCGTGAGGCCCCTAATTTTCGGTAATGCTTCAAAAAGTGGGGCACGAAATAAGGTTCATTTCCCACCACCGAAAATACTTTGCAGTCTTCTCCCTTCAAGGACTTCAACGTGCCACAGAGCAGTTCAATGGGAACTTGTCCCCGTGGGGTGGTGACGGTGAATGCGTATGGCACGTCCAAGTCCAATCAGGAGCGATCATGCTCGGGCCTGAAGGAACCGTCCACAGGCACGTTGATGTCATCGGCCGGATTGATGTCCGCGATGGCATAACCATGAGTTGAAACGTCCTGAGAAACGTGGAGGTGAAACTTTGCGTAGTCTCCGAAATTTCAGGCTTGCGTGAAGCGAACGAGGGCGCGTGTCCCGCTCAAACAGGGCAACACAGCATTTCGTTTTGCCAGCAGCCCAGCAGCTGATGCAAGTGGACAAGGTGTCAGGATCCACCGTGCCGTGATCAACCCCGCCCGTGGATTGCCTCTGCCTCGGCCTGCTGTGTGCTGATTTGGTCTGTCATCCCGTTCCGGCGTTGCCCAACCAGGGGCAGTTGATGGAAACCGAACGCATGGAGCTCAGCTTGGGAGGCTGCGCCGCCAACACCGCCTTCGATCTGGCCAAGCTGGGGGTGAGGACCGGGATCAGCGGCTGCGTCGGCAACGACGTGCTGGCTGACTTCATCGTTCAAACCCTGAATGCTGCAGGGGTGGACACGCGCGGTGTGGTGCGCTCGAACGAGGTGGCCACCGCCTCCACCGCGGTGATCAACGTGACCGATCAGGACCGGCGCTTCATCTCCTATGCCGGAGCCAACACAGCGATGACCGCCGCATTGATCCCAGACGAACTGCTGGAATCGGTCTCCGTGCTCTACATCGGCGGATTTCTGATGCTGGATGGCCTCGAAAGCGAAGCCATGCTCCAGCGCCTGGCCCAGGCAAGGAAAGCAGGAACCCGCATTCTTCTCGATGTGGTGCAGGTGGGCGATGCCGATGCCATGGAGCGCCTGCAACGGTTTCTTCCTTTCACCGATGTGTTTCTTCCCAATAACGACGAAGCCGCCCTGCTCACAGGCTTCAGCAATCCCTGGGAGCAAGCCGAAGCCTTCCGCTCCGCCGGCGCACGAACCGTTGTGATCACCGAAGGAGATCGGGGCGCCCATCTGCTGAATGATCAGCTGAAGCTGCGTGCCGGTGCGTATGCCACCGATTTCCAGGGAGGCACCGGCGCCGGAGATGCCTTCGACGCCGGCTTCATCGCCGCTCTGCTTCAGGGCCATGATCTCCCCACCTGCCTGCGCTGGGGCAGCGCCCTCGGAGCCAGTTGTGTACGCAGCACATCAGCCACCGGCAGCGTGTTCAACCGGGAGGAAGCCCTGCAGTTCATGGGGAGCCACGCGATCACGGTTGAATCCTGCTGATCTGGCTGAACAACGGATTGAGCGCTGGATAAAGCTGCTGATAGACCACATGTCTGTCCTGCAAGCCCGTCTCCTCAGGTCCCGGCAACAGTGGTGCTGCGTAAGCCGTGGCATCCACCACCAGCCCTTTCGTGGAAGTGGTACCCCAGATCAATGCCAAGAACCGCCGTCGCTACACCTGCTCCAGAAACTCCAGCACCCGGGACGGCAGCGGCTGGGGATCAATGCCACCGGCACCGGTACAAACCAGAGCACCGCAGGCGGCGGCATAGCGCACAACCTCCTTCACCGCGGCATTATCCAGCTGATGGGATTGACCTGCCACCGGCGCCAGGCACACCAATTGATGCAGCAGGCCGGCGGTGAACGCATCACCCGCACCAGTGGTGTCCACCACTTGCGGCGGCGCCAGAACCGGCATCGAGCCGCACTGTCCGGCGATGCACCACTGCACGGGTTCACCACCATCAGTGACGACCACATCCGGGTGCCGAGGCAGGGCCGCACTGATCTGATCCGGCGTGTTGGTGTGGAACAGCCACTCGGCCTCTTCCC
Organism: Synechococcus sp. WH 7805; assembly: GCF_000153285.1. Lineage (NCBI taxonomy): Bacteria > Bacillati > Cyanobacteriota > Cyanophyceae > Synechococcales > Synechococcaceae > Synechococcus > Synechococcus sp. WH 7805. The sequence goes on from NZ_CH724168.1 coordinate 1,535,416, forward strand.
GGGCCAACTTGAGCAGATCGGCCTGCTGCACCAGGGGCTGCATCAGAGCGAGGGCCTGGGCATCGGGTCCAGCCGCGGGATCGGCGCCAGGGTCCCAGAAGGTGGGTCGCCAGTTCACATCGAGGGCCACCCGCACGCCATCCCGCTGCGCCTGAGCCAAAAGCGATCGCAACGCCGCCGCCGATGAAGCGCTGGCCAGTGGAATGGTGCCGATCAGCAGCCAGCGGGCTGCTTTCGCCAAAGACGACCAGTGCGGATCCAATACGGCCTGATCCAAAGCCTGGTCGGCGAAGCCGGCACCACGATCGCCTGCGAATCCTTGAAACACCCGTTCACCACTAGCGTCGCGTCGCACCAGCACCACCCGTGACGGCCGCTGATCGTCGTGCTGCAACCCGCGCAGATCCACCCCTCGATCATTCAATAACTCCAGAAAGCTGTCACCGATCGCATCACGACCCAACCGTCCGATGAAGGCCACAGGCGTCCCCAAACGAGCCAGGGCACAGGCCACATTGGCCGGAGCACCACCGAGGCGATCGTCGCAATCACTAGGCGCAGCGGTGTTCGGATCGCCCCCCAGAGGACCAAGCCGATCCACCAAGGCCTCTCCAACGCAAAGAACCTGAGGAGGCGAGCTCACCATCAAACATCCTGCAGATCTCTGCAGGATGGCCATGGCTCATGTTGCTGCCAATTCTTTGAAATGCCCATGCAGCGCCTCAATGATGCGGGCATTGGCTGCTGGGAAGGGGTACTTGCCGAGCTCTTCGGGCTTCACCCAGAGCACCTGCTGACTGGCCAGAGGCTGGGGCTCACCCGACACCCATCGGCAGAGATGCACGATGAAGCGCAACTTCTTATGGCTGTAGGCGTGGTCAACGGTGATCAACTCTTGATCCACCGCCACCTCAATGGCCAGCTCCTCCCGCAGCTCCCGGGCAATGGTGTCCGTAATGACCTCCTCAGGCTCTTGTTTCCCCCCAGGGAATTCCCAAAGCCCACCGAGCAAACCTTCGTTGAGGCGCTGATCAATCAGCACCTCCCCCGCCTGGTTGAGCACCACACCCACACCAATCACGGAGAACGGAAGGCTACGGGGAGCGTCGGTCACGGGATAAGCCTCAGAGGTGCCGGCAGCGTAAGCAGCGCAATGGTCACTCCAAGGACAGATCCCACAACTGGGATTGCGGGGCGTGCAAAGCGTTGCTCCCAGGTCCATCAAGGCCTGATTGCAGTCACGGGCGCGGCCGGGTGCAGCTGCAATCAACGCCTCACTCCAGAGCCAGAACTGCGCCTGAGCCCGCATCGGTGGCGTGGGATGGGCTTGCAGCCGAGCCAGCACACGCCGCACATTGCCATCCAGAATCGCCAGAGGAGTGTTGAAGGCCGACGAGAGGATGCCGCCAGCGGTGCTGCGGCCAATCCCAGGCAAGGCCAACCAACTGTCGAGTGCTCGCGGCCAACCACTGGGGTCAGCACCGCTTGCTCCCATCGCCACGAGCATCCCAGCGGCAGCGTTCAATCGTCGGGCTCGGGAGTAGTACCCCAGCCCCTGCCAGCACAGGAGCACATCCTGCTCATCCGCCTCGGCCAGAGTGTCGAGCTGAGGAAACCGCTCCATCCAGCGAGTCCAGTAGGGAAGCACCACCTGCAGCTGGGTCTGCTGCAGCATCACCTCAGCAACCAGAACGCCGTAGGGGTCGAGCGCATCATCAGGCTCTGGCCAGAGACCGTCGGCCTTGAACATCCAGGGCTTCTGGGCTGGGTCGCGACGGCCCTCGTTTTCCCACCAGGACAGAAGCGCCTGAGTTGAGGGCACGGCGATCTCAAGGGGCATCGGCAGCGACCTCTGAATCAGTCATCACAACAGCTGCAAACGTGCTGACCAGGATGCTCAACTCTGCATAGAGTTGGACATGAGCTATCTACCAACAGACCCGGCTCGGTTCGCAGAGCAAGCCGTCGATGGTTTCGCCGCCTCCCATCCCCGACATGTAAAGCGTGTTGACGGTGGCGTGATCCGCCTCAGCCCCATGGGCCCGGGCCAGGTCGGCGTGGTCGTGGGCGGAGGCTCAGGCCACTATCCAGCCTTTGCTGGCTTGGTTGGGGCTGGGATGGCCAGCGCAGCCGTCTGCGGCAACATCTTTGCTTCACCCTCGGCAGGGCAGGTGCAGCGGGTTGGCGCCGCCGTGGAGCAGGGCGGCGGCCTGTTGCTGACCTTCGGCAATTACGCCGGCGATGTCCTCCATTTCAGTCTCGGAGCCGAGCGACTGCGACGCCAGGGCATCGACGTACGGATCGTGACGGTGACCGATGACATTGCCAGCGCCGGCAGCGATCAAATGGAACAGCGTCGAGGCATCGCCGGAGGGTTAGCCGTCTACAAGGTGGCTGGTGCGGCCGCCGAGGCCGGGTTGTCCCTGGATGCGGTGGAGCATCTGGCCCGAAAAGCCAATGCCCGCACCCGCTCGCTGGGCGTGGCCTTTAGCGGTTGCACACTTCCAGGAGCGAGTACTCCGCTCTTCACCGTGCCAAGTGGCCGGATGGCAATCGGCATGGGACTGCACGGGGAACCGGGGCTGAGCGAGGGATCGCTCTGTGATGCCGACAGCCTTGCCTCGCTGCTGGTGGAGCGGCTCCTGGACGAACGCCCATTGGACGTAACGGCAGCGGAACAGCGTGTTGTAGTGCTGCTCAATGGCCTCGGGGGCTTCAAATATGAGGAACTGTTCGTACTGTTCGCATCGATCAGCGACAGCCTCAAGCAGGCCGGCGTCACGGTGGCCGATTGCGAATGCGGTGAGCTAGTCACCAGCCTCGACATGGCAGGAGTCTCACTCAGCCTGTTCTGGCTGGATGCGGAGCTGGAACCGTTCTGGAGGGCCCCAGCCGACAGCCCCGCTTACCGACGTGGGTTGGATGCCCAGATCGCAACGTCCCTTCCGGGCGCCGGCACGAGCACAGTCGGCAGACAGCCTTCCGCAAAAGCTCCACAAGCCGAGTCCAGCGCCGCCGAATCAGCCGAATTAACCGCGCCGCAGCGGATGTTGTTGGCGCGCTTCAGAGCGGTTGAAGAGGCCCTCTGTCAACGGGAGGAGGAACTCGGTGCACTGGATGCCGTCGCCGGAGATGGTGACCACGGCCTCGGCATGGTGCGCGGGATCCGGGGAGCCTCCGCAGCAGCCCATGCCGCCCTTGCCAAGAACTGCGAAACCGGTGAAGTGTTGATGGAAGCCGGCGAAGCTTGGTCGGACCATGGCGGCGGGGCGTCCGGCGCCCTCTGGGGTGGTGCACTGCTGGCGGCCGGTCAGAGCCTGGCGCGGATCTCGGATCGTCCCGTAGACGAGCAGGTGACAACAGCGATCGAAGCGGCACTGCTGGCAGTCCGCACCCTTGGGCAGGCCTCCTTGGGGGACAAAACCATGCTTGATGCTCTCGAACCATTTCACCAACGTCTGCACAACAACCTCAAACAGGGTCTTGGCCTGGAAGCAGCACTGAACGATGCAGCAGCTGTCTCCCTCAAGGCCGCCCAGGCAACCGCTGATCTTTTGCCCAAGCGAGGACGAGCCCGGCCCCACGGTGAGCGCAGCCTGGGGCATCCAGATGCTGGTGCCATATCGCTGGCCTACTGCCTACAGGCCGCCCTTCAAGCCCGCCAACCCCAAGAGGACTGACACCATGACCACTCACACACACCCATCCAGGCAACGGCCTCTGCAGACACTGCCCGTTCTGTTGGGCCTAATGCTCCAAGCCGCGACAGCGACTGCAACGCTGGCCAAACCAACCCTGGCGCTGCAGACCTGACTTATCGCCTTGTGCCTGGCCACCACTGGAAACGCGGCGATAGGAATAAGCCAGCGCCATGGAGAGGCTTGCCCGACACAGACAAGCTAGTCGCCTATGCCGCAGAGCACCGCATCACCTCGGCGACCAGAACGCCGTAGGGGTCGAGCAGATCATCAGGATCTGGCCAGAGGCCGTCGGCCTTGAACATCCAGGGCTTCAGCGCAGGGTCCTTGCGGCCATGCACCTCCCACCAGGCCAACAAAGACTTGCTGAGTTCAGGCGCTATCGCATTGAGGTCGCAATACTCAGCGTCTCTACGTTGCCCCATCAGGCAGCAACCCAAGCCTGATCACTGACCAGAAACTTTCCCGATAAGCCGAAGCGCTGAAGTATCCGACCGATCTGTGGCGGAGCGAGAGGACGACGTCCTGTACTGCTGAACTTGCCGACAACTGCGCGCGCATCAGCCATGGCCCCGTAACTCAAACCAGCACGCACCATTGGCTCAAGGACTCCACACAAACCGTCAGTCTCAGCAATGGCCTTCTGCTTAAGCTCCGAAGCCTTCTCAGCAGCACCTTCCCGGAACCCCCAAAGACAAACTCCTCTGGCCTTTGCAGCCGCCAAGACTTCCTTAGTGCGCTCGGTGAGCCAACGTGTTTCAAACTCAGCAACATTGGCCATCATCGTGAGCACCATCCAACCAGCACTGGTGGTGGCAATAACTTAAAATAAGTCAATAAGCATTGAACAACTCGCAAGGTCATTGCCGAGTTGGAAGCCCGCAATAGCTTCGAGAGCTTCATCAACAGTTGGTGCCTACATGGCCTCCGTCAAGAAGATGATTATCGCTTCCGCGCCCTAAAGGAACTTGAGCACCAAAGCGCTGCAAGAAATCGAACAGGGTGAAGCATTACTCCTAGAGAACGCTCGCTTGAAGCAGGAGAAACCTTTTGAGCGAAAACTCTACATCGTCTAGCACTAAGAACCCTGGATCTCGCCAACAAGCAACGCAAGCTATACGACTGATTACAGGAGAGTAATTTCTTGATTTTGCAGAAGTCGATCTGAGCGAGATTTACTCAAATTTTATAAGAGTTCAAACGCAAAGATCTGAACAGAGCAACCACAATCTCAAACCACAACACAGTGCTCAGAACAATCTGGAAATAACTTCAATCCTTGGATCCCTCCGGCGTGAAGTTAATTGCCTGGGCACTGGGATAGAGAGCAGCGACTTTCAGGCCCGATGAACTGAATCGACATACGCAAGATTGAGCCCTTGATCAGAAAACTAGGCCTTAATGAGCAGTGAAGACCGCAAACAAGACACAACGGAAAGATCTGGTCAATTGAATCAATCGACGTCGGCCAGCAATCACCATCATTGATCGGGCATGAAGTGGTATACCCTCGTCATGTCAGACGGTCGCCCATCTGAATCTGTCGGTCACGGTTGACACCCAACTCAATCTGGGTGTCGCCTTAATATGATCCAAACCCGAAATCAAATTTTCAGGGTGTTTCTTATCACCATTCGACAAAATCCAAGACTTAGCATTTAGCTTGCGCTTGATTCTGGGATTGAGGTTAAACCTTTTGGCGTAGGGCTCCGGCAGGAGCTGTGCGACCTATTTTCTGTTTTTGGATTCCCCCGCCTGCGCCCTACAGCTACAGATCGAACTCTAATATTCCCACCTGACCAGAGGCTGTAATGATAAAATTATATTTAGCTAAAGTCATGAATTTTGGTTATCAACGACAAATATAAATTTATTTTTGTACACGTCCCAAAGGTTGCCGGATCAAGCCTTACTCATGTTCTTAGGAGTCTTCCGGGAGATAATCGTTTCCTTTTGGCGAAGACTAAGCATGAAACCCTTCAAGAGTTTTGCTCCATGCATGAGTGTCGCTTTTCGGGAAAAAGTAAAGAGCTGTCTAAAGAAATCAGTAGCTATTTTAGGTTTGGATTCGTTCGAAATCCATGGTCTCGCATGTATTCACTTTATCGATACCTTGATGAATCACGCCCCAGGAAGGAAATTGATACAATTAAAAGCTTCAAAAATTTTCTTGTTCTCAGCGAAGCAGGGGAAACATGGATTAACAAGCTGCATTCCATGCGCTCTCAATTAGATTTCTTTGTTGATGGGAACAACACGATCAATGTTGATTTTTTAGGGCATTATGAATTTCTAAAAGAAGACTTTAATTGCGTCTCTAAACTCTTGCTGTTACCGGAGCATTTATCGCTTCCCAGAAAGAATTCTTCATCTTCTTCAACAGCTAACTACATTGATTTCTATGACGACGAAATGATCTCTATCGTTCAGAGAAGGTTTGCATGTGAAATAGATTTATTTGGGTATAAATTTAATTCGCCTTTTCCTGCCAATCGCTTTAGCAGAGCCGTGGCACCTTGAAGCTCCGGCATGACATTTTCTTTGGCTTTCGACTTGGACTGCATTTGCCCATCTTTAAATGTTCGAGACCTGCCCACACATACTTGTCGCAAGAGCTCGTCGCTGTCATACCTGCAGACCAAGAATATCGGAACTAAAGCAATACTGAGGTGAGAAAATATTTGCTTGCTGTAGGAAGGCAAGTTGGTCCTATGTGCCCGAATAATTGCCGACTAAGAACCGCCGACATAAAAAAGGAACCCCAGCATAAGTGATCTAAAGATCAGCAACTCCTCAAGTTCCATAATTTTCTCAGGGTGCGGGGAGAGGAAGAGAAGAGTTAGGAGGGGTCGCCTTTGCGTCTTCAAATCATCGACCAATTTCTGGATTTGTTTTTTCCCCTAATCTTTTGATGTGAAGGAACAGCAGGAATCCTATGGGTCTCCTCTAATTCATCCGCCTCCAGTTCTCCACAGCATCAGCCCTCGAGTGAGTGATCTCTTGCTTGTTCCTATCCCCTTTACTGATTTCCAGTACGCAGACGATCACCTCTGTCTTGGAACCACTCCACTCTGATTCGTGGGGGGCTCTTCTTCCCAAAGACAAAAGAACCGCATGGGGTTCAAGCAGACGTAGACATCCATCCAGTTCCTCTGGTTCTAGTTGTTCACTTTGGAGAATTGAAGGTCCTGGTATTGCGAGACTAATAGGTCTGTTCGTGCTCCTCCTTTAAAGAGTTCCATCACCTTCTTCAACAGTCGGTCCCATTGCTTCCTGGTGAGGTATCGGACCTAGTGCTTCTAAAAGGAGGTATTCGGAGTAGAGAATCGTGAACGTCGGACTTCTTCAGTCCCATTTCACGGACCACATTGAGGGTGTTGAGCATCCCGTTAGTCCATTCGTCGGGTCAGTCCTTCGCCAGCTGTTTCCCCCCTGCTTATTCATCGCTACTCAGGAGTGAGCCTTCGACAAGTTTTAATCCGACAAGTAAGGCATGAGCTTAAAAAAGAATCTGGCTTGTATCAGTTAGCGAAAAACATGGAGGTTTTTGGATGTCTTTGGCGGTTTTTATCAGATCTTCTCCAATTGGAATGCACGGAAACGAGCAATCTGTTGGAGACCAGCAGCAGCTTCTGGGGAGAAAGATAGGCCGCAGGAACTTGCCACGCTTTTTCCGTACACCTGCTTTGCCTGTCCCTGTCATCATTTGATTGAACTTAGTCTTGCCAGCAAACAAGAAGACAAAGCCACGCTCATGATCCAATCATACGAAGGGCATGCAGCTCTTCAAAAGCAGTCCCCTAGGAATCCGTCGGGAACAGGCCGGTTGGAGTGGAGCTGAATCAGCGTCACCTGACCCACGCGATACCGAGATGCTGCTGCCAGGACAAGAACTGCATCCGTTTGGGAGCCTCTTGACGCCCATGTTGAAGAAACTAAGACACCCTCGACAGTGTCGTGCGCCTTCAGCACAGGGTCTTGTGGGCATAACTCACGGAGCCTCTAGACCATCTCAGAGACCTCTCTCTCGAGTTCTATAACTTTCTCCAGAGGCTGAAATATGGCATCAATCAGAACAATTTGAATTCTGCAAACCCTATGGGGTGAATTATCTGTGTGGCGTCTTGAAGTCGCGCAGAACCGTGCCGATCGCATCCACGGCTCCACTGGCCCCTCCAGCCTCTGCAGCCTCCTGGGCTAGTGCAGCCGCTGCAAGGCTGAATGATGGGTCATCGAGAACCTGGCGGACAGCCGCACGGATGGATGCCGGCTCAGGATTGGCCGTCGCCAGATCGATCGAAGCGCCGGTTCGCAGCAGACGCGCACAAACCTCAGGTTTGTCCTCACTCTCACCAGCCGTGACCATCGGGATCCCATGGGACAGCACGGCCTGCACACCCTGAAACCCGCCGTTACTCACCACCAGCGATGTTTTCGGCAGCAAGGCGGCATAGGGGATGTAGCTGGCCGCCCTGGCATTCGCAGGCAAGGGGCCCAGCGATTCGAGGCCACCATCAAGCCGCCCCGTGCAAGCCACGACCAGCACAGGCTCATCAGCCAGTGCGTCCAATGTGGGGCGCAGCAATTGGGCGGGATCATTGCTGATCGTGCCCTGCGTGACATGCACAACCGTGGCGTGGTCAAGGTCAGTCCACCACGCTGGAGGCGTGAATGCTTCATCGCTGTTCTCCAGCAAGGGGCCAGCGAACAGGACCTGCGGCGGACAGTCGGGCCTGGGGTACTCGAAGCTCCGCACCGTTCCGCTCAGCACGAGATGAGGCGACACAACATCAAACAGCCAAGGACGGACCGGAGGCAAAGACAATGCCTGCCGAGCCTGATCGGCGCGCTTGCGAAGCGATCGAAACAACACCGATCGCGTGATCCGCTGCAACAGGCGATTGCGAATCCGACCCGACCAAGAATCATCCGGAGGCAGCGCAAGCCCGAACGGCGCCAAGGCACGACTGGGCAAGGTCAGCACCGTGCAGCACAATTGAACCCAAGGTCGACCGGTCTTTTCCGCCCACCAGGCACCGGCCATCAAAAAGCTGTCGCACACCAGCAGTTCAGCGGGACTCTCCTCATGGAGGCGGAGCAAATCCTTGCAATACCCTTCGCATGGCCCGATGAAAAACGTGGCGAGATCGAAGCGCAACTTGTTCAGGCCATGCAGGCAGTCACGATCAGCCTGCAGGTGATCAGGCACCAGCTCGGGGCGTGAGTAATCAAAGCCCTCCTGAAAAGCGCAGTAGTCCGCACCGGTTCCCTCGACACGCTCCCGGAAGGCAGCGCCTGTCAGCCAGCGCACACGATGACCACGCCTGACGAGCTCTCTGGCAATCGGCAGCATGGGCTTCACGTGACCGAAAACCGGGACTGATAACAGCAGAATCTCAGCCACAACTGCTTGATCCAAATGCTGTCAATCCTGGCTCAGCGATTGATGCAGCGCCTGGCTGGACGAGCGCTGCCGGCCTTAATTCCAGTTGCCCTGCATGCCGTGGTCACCCCTAAAGAACATCGCAAACAGTTTTTCGTGGCGAACGAGCGGCTGGGCTCTTTCCGCCAAAACCTGAAACAACGAACCAAAAGCACTTTCTCAAGCGTTGGATTGGAACAGCCAAGAACAGAAAGAAACTACCAAATTCAACATCTTTTTAGTCAGCTCGACCGCAATCGTGATGGCAATCTCAGCCTTGAAGAACTGCGTCATGCACTGGCAATAGACGAGGCAAGCAATGGTACCCAACCACGACGGACATCAGCCCTGAATGATCAATTAGAGGCAACGATAGCTTCGATGGATCTCAATGCTGATGGACGAATCGACCACAATGAATTCAATCTGCTCATCCAACGACGTCAACGACTGCGACAGGAAGAGGAGCGCTTACTGCTCTACTTAATGCCAGTAGATACCAATGGCAACGATCGTCTCGACCACGGCGAACTCGACCGACTCCTGACGAGCATCGACCAGTCACCACTCACGTCAAAAGAACAAGCATTTGTTTTTTATGGGCGACAAGCAAAGCATAAGCTGGCAGGATTTTGTCGATCGCCTTCTATTGAGCTCAATCGTGGAAGAGCCTAAAACGTTGAGCGATTGCTCGCAGAGCCTGGACCTGCGAGCGCTTCATTGCGAAGCTGCTGGACCAAACCGTTGCGCTTGAGCTGGCTAATCGAAAGGTTGATGCGCTTCACCGTTTCAGGATTAAGCTTGGGGGACAAGGCAAATCCCTGAAGTTCTGGGCGAATGCCAGACATCGACAAAACAGGGATGATTCCGGAAGAACCCCCATGCGACTGGAGATAACGAAGTTGCAACTCATCTGCCAGCACCGCATTCACGCGACCCTCTTTGAGAGCAAACAAGGAATCACGAATGGAATCAATCGGAACACGTGCAGACTGGGACTGACGCGAAGAATCAGCCAACTGCATTCCAAGCTCTTTCAATAATTCCTCGCTGACAGTTCCAGACTTATAACCAACGCGCATCGCCGATAATTCATCAAAAGAGTTCAAACGACGACTCGCCAAACCTTGCGCTTCCTGAACCAATTCAACAGTGAGAAATCCCACCAAAACCGCACTAGAAATATTCCGAACAACATAAGCCGCCATCAATACAGCGCGACCTCTCGTCGTATCAACAATCTCCGCATCACCCTCACCAGTAAGAATAATCGTAAAGACTTTGACAAAGCGATGCAAGGGACTCTTCCCCCGAGGCTCAACCAAACTCGAGTAATCCTCAACCCACCAAACCAGTGCACTCATCACAAACAACAAAAGTGTCAAAAGAGCGACCATTCGCACCAACGAAGGACTGAGCATCGCCGCAAGAAAAGCTCGACTCAAACTGAAAGGATCATTGGCAACCATGACAGCCTGACCATCCTCCTGGAAAGGCAAACTAAATTGATATTTACGAAGCCGACCAGGACTTAAATTGATACATTCAACAGCGACATCAAGTTCATTCAAGCGTGTCGCATCCAACATCGACTGAATAGAAGACATCGGCAACAGCCTGTAATGCAGATTTTCGCGTTGCGCAACTTGCGTCCAAAGCTCAACAGCCAGTCCCTTCCAAACACCAGCTTCGCGATAACTACAAGGCTGGCTCCCATCAACCACGCCAACCCTTAAAATACGAGGCTTTGCCAATGCAACGGCTGGAGTGCAAAAACCCCAACCAATCAACAGCAGATTAGCAATCAAGAAAAGACGCTTACAGCGCTGATTCCTTCGCAGCAAACCAGTTACTTTCCCATTCATCATCATTCCTGAAGAATTCTAAGCTGCCAAACATTCATGAGCGCAGTTCTTCGCTAAAACCTCACAATCCGCGTGATCGCCTCATCAACGGGCATCACAGCGATGCACTTCCTCAGCAGTGTGAGCCCCCGTCACCATCCAAACAATGGCGAAGCAAGATCGTGGATGTCGATACCCTTCCTTCGGGATCTCAAAACTCAGCGAGGACTATCGATTGTGGGATCGACGTGCTGCGAGGGTTCGGGCCAGCCGCCGTCCTCGGTGAACATCTACAGCTTCAGAACAGGGTCCATGCGGCCATGAACCTCCCACCAGACAGCATCGTGCGATTGGGTTCAGGCGCGATCACACGGAGAGACGCCCTCCCTACCCCTGCACGCCGATGCATTGAAGCCATCCGCTTTTCGTTCATAAGCTTGTTTGCCTGCATTGATCAAGCCTTCTCCATGCCCGCCAACAGCAAGAGTCTGCTGAAACGGTTAGCTGTTGACCTGGCAAAACTCTGCAGCAATCCCGACGATCTTGATCACGCTTTTGATCTGCTGAATGCCAGCTACGGGACCGACGTGGCCCAGGCCGCTCGCAATCGCCTCAAAGAGGATCCCTCCATCCAACCGCTGATCGCCGAGCAGTACTGGGGTGAATGGCCATCACTGAGCGATCTGCGGTCGATGCCGGCCGGCTCTCTGGGACATGTGTATGGAACCTTCATGGCATCACAAGGGCTGAACCAATTGCCCAACCCCCAATTGGGTGACTCCGTTTCTTGCGAAGACACCTATCTGCAACACCGCATTCGCCACACCCACGACATCTGGCATGTGATTGCCGGGCTGCCGATCACCATGGCTGGCGAAGCTGCTGCCAACGGCCTGACCACAGAACAACTGCGCTGGCCGGGGAGCGCCCTGCTCATCAGTGCGGATTTGATCCACCGCGTGAGCGAATCTGAGGCAAGCCAAACCAAGGGGAGCGATCGAACGGTCGACCTCGGCGTCGCTGTTGCCTACGGCCTCAGCCTCGGAGCCAGGGCAAAACCACTCCTTGCTCAACGCTGGGAAGAGGGTTGGGAACGACCGCTGAGTGATTGGCGAGACGCCCTCGGAATAAGCGACCTCATCGCCCAGAGCCCCTTCCCTCCTCTCGCCGGTGACCGATCACCGCTGCCTTCGGCAACCATCGTGGGCAGCTGGTCGTTGGAGAGCCTCACCATCCGTGATGCGGGAGGCGCAGAGGCCGTTCCCATCTGGGGTGAGCAACCTCTGGGCCAACTGACATACACCGCCGATGGGCGCATGAGTGCGGTGCTGTGCAAAGCCGGACGATCAACAAGGTCCCCCAGTGCCGGGGCCGCTGACGTTGCCGAACAAGCAGATCTCTTTCGTCATTCCTATGGCTACGCAGGGCGCTACAGCCTCACGGCTGCAGGCGTTGTCCATCACGTGGAGGTTGCTGCTGATCCGAACTGGATCGGCACAGACCAGCACCGCATCACCCACCTCGAGAATGATCAATTGACCATCACCACAACAGCCATTCCCAGCGTTGTTTCTCCAGATCCGGTGTCCTACGAGGCGATCTGGAGAAAACTTCCATCCGCCCAGGCCGCCATTGCTACCCCGAGGTAGGTCCCCAGTCCATATCCCAGAAGGCCAAGGGCCACGCCTGCCACCGCAAGATCATTCCGATGGATGGCCGTGGCCAAAGCGAGGGCAGTACTGGGGCCCCCGATCGCAGCCTGGGAAGCCACAAGCATGTCTGCAAGCGGAACGCGCCAGCGCGCTAACACCAGCACGAGGACACCATGCATGCCGACCACAATGGCGGCGTAAAGAAGAATCCAGACGCCCTCCGTCAACACCCCAGCGAGTGGCGTCCCCAAGCCCACCACAGCGAAAAACGGTTGGATCAGAAACTGACCGAATTCGCTGCAAGCACGCCGCGACTCCGCGCCTGGACCCTGGGCCAGCACGACAGCAACCGTGGTGAGCACAAGGATGGAGGGGGCCGCAAACCCAATGCCAGCCAGACCCTTGCTGAACAGATCACTCAGCCCGAGGGCGACCAGACCCCAGAGCAGTGCCGCTGGCCAGACCCACCCTGCAGGCTGCGCCTGGGAGGCTGACGGAGAGAGCGCCAACGACGGCGGCCGACCGACCGATCGCTTCAGACGATCACTGCGGCCGAACCCAACGCTCAACGCGAACCAGAGCGTGAACACAATCTGATCAGCAGCTGTCGCCAAGGCCAGCAACGCATCCGGCGGATTCAAAATCCGCCCCACCGCCACAAGGTTGAGGCTGCCACCGGAAAACGTGGCGGTGTAAAGGCCCATGAGCACGGAGCGCTGATCGCCGAGGGGTTGCGCCAGTGCAACGGCACCCACCACCACGCCCACCACGGTGGCCAGCACAACAACGCCAAAGAGGAGCAACAGCGGCCGGGCCCGCAGCAACAAAGTTTTCAGCCTGATCGCGAGCAGCAGCTCAGCGATCGCCAGCGACGTCAGTGGACCGCTGATCCAACCCGAAACCCGCGCGTCCGGCTGCCAGCCGAGGCCATTGCGGACCGCCACACCGAGCAGGAGCACCAGCATGGTGACGCCCAGCCTCTGACCCCAAATCCATCGGCGCGACAACCACCAACCCAGGGCCGTCAGCCCGGCGATTCCCAAAAAAGACAACAGCCTGGTTGGGCAACAGACAGGCTCATCATGATGAAACGGTGGCCACAACCAACGCAGCAAACGCGATGCGACCGATTTGGATGCAATGGGTGGTCGTGCAGGCCTTCTTCTGCATGAACCTGGTGTGCGTGGTTGGGTACGCGATTGCCGCTGGCGATTTGGCGGTACACCTCGACCTCTCCCAAGGACAGTTGGGACTGATCGGTGGTGCTTACTTTGTTGCCTATTCCCTCTCCCAATTCGCCCTTGGCCTGCTGCTCACCTGCGTCCCCTTGCGGCCACTGATCGCCTGCACCGCTGTCGTGGCAGCGATCGGAGCCTGGGGAATGGTCACGGCCGAATCGTTCCTGTCCTTGCTGTGGGCTCGGGTGCTCCTGGGCATTGGCTTTGGCATGGCCTTCGTGGGCGTGGTGCATGTGATCGGAAGGATCGCTCCCAAGCGCTTCCCACTGATGCTCAACATCAGCCAGAGCGCAGCCAATGGCGCTGGTGCCTTGGTGGGGTTGTTGGCCTTTGTACCGGTGGTGCACACGCCATCACGCCTGTTCAGCCTGTGCGCTGTGATCCTGCTGATCCTGGCTGGGCTGATGCTTCTCCTGCTTGGAGACCTGGGGAATGGGATGGACCCCGCTCCAGCTCCATCACAAGCGCTGGGATGGCGCACGATCGCATCAGGGTTACGGGAGTGTCTCGGCAGCCTGCCGTTCTGGGTTGGAACCCTTTATTTCCTTGGCCTGTTCTCGTGCTTCCTGGCCCTTGAGGATCTCTGGAACATCCGCTTTCAGATCAATGTGTTTGCCCACAAGGCCAATCTTGCGGCCACGATCAATGCCATGACGGTGCTGGGCCTGGGCCTGGGTGGAGTGATCAGTGGTGTCTGGGCTGAGCGCACAGGTCTGCAGCGGCCAGCCCGATGGTTCTCCATTCTGGCGCTGCTGATGATGATGCTTCTGATCAGTGTGCGGCTCAGCGAGGGAGTCGCCTTTGTGGTGCTGTTCTTGCTGGGCTTTGGCCTGGGAGCAGCACCGCTCGGACTTGCGTTTGTGCGTCAGCAGCTCTCCGAGCGCGCTGCGTTGGTGGCATCTCCGCTGCTGCTCACCATTGTCTTCATGGGGGCTGGGGCCTTGATGGCAGGAGTGGGCGGAGAGCTGACGGATGACACCGTTCTCTCCTTCCGCTTCTACCAAGAAGCAATGACAGCCTTCATCATTCCCGTGGCGATTGCAGTGGGTCTTGGTTGTCTGATCCGCTCACCTTCTCAGTCAGCAACGACGCCCTAATTCATCCAAGGGGGATGAATGCAGGATCGTCAACTTGGCCCTGGCCCTTGCGTTGCTGGTACAGATCAGAGAGTTGTTGGTAGGTGCCCCTTAAAGCCGAGGCGCGCTGTTCGAAGGCGGCACGCTCACTTGGAGCGCAGTTCTCAATCAGATCGCAGATGCCATAGCCCGTCCAGTAGTCATTCTCGCGGGCATAGCCACCCGGCTCGTGCTTGAACACTTGCTTCAAGATCTTGAGATCATGGCCAATCTTGAAGGAATCTCGCGAGTCTTCATGACTAAAAAAGTAATAGAAGTTGTCGAAACCAGCCCAGGTAATCGCCGACGAGCAGAGCGTGCAAGGCTCATGGGTTGCCAGGAACAACACATCGCCGGGGGCGACATGTTGCTGCTTTGGCATTGAATAATAGTGATTAATTGTTTGCACTTCGGCGTGAAACAAAGGATTCAATGTCTCCTGATTGGTGTCAGCAATGATCGTGGATAGATCATGCTTATTCAGCATTGCAGCGCCAAAGAGTTTGTTGCCTTTAATAACCTCCTTTGCTGTGAGGGGCACAATTTCATGCTCCATCACCTCGAGCAGGCGATGGATCAACTGGGGATTCGGCGTGGCGTTCTGCCCAGGGCGTTGATCGGATGCCATAACGGTGGATCGCTGCAGTCCCAGCGCAATCGAACTCAAGCGTGCCAATGAAACGGGCCGCTGTCAGTCCACCCACTGCAGCGCGGCCACCAGCATCGCTGACGGCTTGAGAGCTCCGTTCTCTTCCTGAGCGAGGTCGAGGCAGTTGTTCACGATCAAGAAAGCATCGCCTCCCGCTGGCCCGAGTGCATAGGCCGCAGGAATCCAAACACCAGCGGAATTGGCCGCCGCCAAAAGGATCCTGCTCACGCTGGGCACGGCTGTGGGCTGCAAATAAACAAGCGCAGGAACGGAGCCATCACTGGAAACGCTGCGATAAAAACTTCGCTCCAAGCCTTTGATGGGCTCCAATGTGTTGAGAAAAGAGGCCGAACCATAGGCGGAGCACTTGGGGCCTGAATCGGCGCAATCCGCCACTTGGCCATCCGTGCGCACAGCGATTTCAGAACGCTTCCACACCGGGGGCAAGCGGGTGGGCGACCCGCTCATGCGGCGCTGCACCTCCTTGGGACTGAGGCGATGGAGAGCCTGACTTTCCGCCTGATCAATCAGGATCGTGAGGGTCTGTTGAGCTTTCAGAAAAGCCTGGGGATCCTTGGTGGGATCCGGCACTTGGAACCGACCCTTGCCATCGCGAAAAGCCGGCATCAAGTCGGCGATTCCCTGTTTGCTCGCCAACTGGCGCTCCAGATCACTGGGGCCCAAGGCCGCTGCTGGCAGGCCCGGCACAACCGCAATCCAAAGAACGGCCAGCAACGCAATCAGGCGGTGAGCCATGGGGCCTTGAAGCGAGATAGCGCATTGTGCCCCGATCACGGCTTCGGCGCTTGACCTCAGTCAGCAGGAGGGCTCAACCCGATGGGAACTGGTGTCGCGGCGGAACAAGCCACCGAGGTAGTGGCGCACCACGGCACGGTCCTTACAACCTTGCTGAAACAGGAAGCCAGCAATGGCGGCCTGAACCAAACGGTACTGATCCCACTGGGGGTGCTCCTCGATGAACACCCCCATGGCGTGATGCAAATCCTCAGGCATTTGGTTTTCCACACTCACGTGGACAGGCATCGCATCAGGGGTCTCGCGCAACTCAGGCTTTCGCTGTCAACCCATCCATCACGCCATGGCAACCGCGGCGATGTCAAAAAAACGGAACAACTTCGACTTAGCCCCTTACTGATTCAGCAAAGCCTGTGCACCACAGGGTTATCAGGGATAAAATGTGTCTTGCGTTACAACACCTAGAGGTCGTCCAGCCCGTCGTCAAGGGGAAAAAAGCTTTTCCCCGTCAGGCAGGCCTAGGCCTCATCTGGCGGAGGATTCGCACGAACAGGCCTGTGGAAAAGCTGTGAAGAACGTTGTTGTCAGCGTGGATACAACGTCTGTTCACAGCTGCTGATCAATCACGAATCACTGACGAGCAAGTCCCATCAACCAACGCTTGCCAAAGCACAAACACAACAACCGACGGCCCAAGAAAAAACCAGTAGGTTCCGAGCAGCAGGGACATCACACTGTGCGGCGAACACTGGCGCTGACCCTCACCACTGCAACGTTGCTGGCTGCCTGTGGAGCGCCCAAGCCAGAGGCAGGAAAGATCCTGACGGTCAAGACGGCCCGTATCGCCGAAGCCAACTTCCAGCCGAGCATTGAAGCAATCAGCATGCTGGAATCCACCACCACAGTGTCGCTAAGACCTGAAACCGATGGTCGTGTCGTGAAGGTGCTGGCCAAAGCCGGTGAACGGGTAGAGGCCGGGCAGCCGATCCTCGAGCTCGACAATGTGCAACAGAGTGCAGCTCTGAACGCTGCCCGGGCCCAAGCGCGCACCGACAAGCTCAACGCCGAGCGCTACGAGTTTCTCTTCAAGAACGGGGCCTCTTCCGCCAAAGAGCGTGATCAGTACGTCACCCAGGCGATCTCCTCCCGCGACAAGGTCCTGGCCGATGCCGCCACCCTTGGCTACAAGTTTGTGCGCTCACCGATCGATGGCGTGGTGGGCGACCTCGACTCAGTAAAGCTGGGCGATTACGTAAAGGCCGGCCAAGCGATCACGGGCATCGTGGACAACTCCACCCTCTGGACCCTGATGCAGATCCCCGCCACGAGAGCGGGCGAAGTCAAAATCGGCCAGACCGTGAACGTGACCTCCCAGACCAATCCTCCGGTCAAAGGGGAAGGGGAAGTGTCCTTTATTTCCCCCTATTTCGGCGTCAGCGGCTCCAACAGCTCCCCCAACGCACTGATGGTGAAGGCCACCTTCCCCAATCTCACCGGCCAACTGAAGACCGGTCAGTTCGTGAAGAGTCAGATCGTCGTAGGGGAAAAGCAGGCCCTAGCCGTGCCTGTGCAGGCGGTGTTCATGCAGGCTCAGCAACCTTTCGTTTACGTCACGGTTCCCTTGAGCCAGGCCCTGCCGAAGATCAAGGCCTCAGCCTCCGTTCCAGACAAGCAGAAGAAAAAGCTGGAGAAACTCCCCCCCACCACTCCGATCGTGGTGCAGAAACCGGTGCAACTGGGTGAGTTGCAGAACAATCTCTATCCCCTGAAGTCAGGACTGAAGAAGGGTGACACCGTCGTGGTGAGCAACACAGCCCTGCTGAGCAACGGCATTCCTGTGAAGACCGCGAACTGAACGATCCATGGCCTTCTCCGACAAGTTCATCAAGCGGCCTGTTCTCACCACGGTCTGCAGCATTCTGATCGTGCTGATGGGCGTGATCGCGATCCCCACCCTG
>NZ_CH724168.1:1553847-1608212 GCF_000153285.1 Synechococcus sp. WH 7805
ACCCTGCCGATCGCCAATCTCCCCAACATCGCCCCGCCCTGATCCAGGTCACAGCCAGTTACGGCGGTGCCAATTCCCTGGTCACCGAACAAGCGGTGACCAATCCGCTTGAACAACAGATCAATGGAGTTCCTGGAGCCTCCTACATCTCCTCTACCAGCAACATGGAGGGGCAAAGCATTATCTCGGTCTACTTCGACGAGACCACCGACATCGACATCGACCAGGTGAACGTGCAAAACCGCGTATCCCTGGCGATGCCCCAGCTTCCCAGCCAGGTGTCGGATACGGGCGTCTCCGTGAAGCAGTCAACCCCTTCGATCCTGCTGGCTTATCAGGTGTCATCGACGGATGGCCAGTTCGATGCGGCCTATCTCAATGGGCTGGTGTATCAACAGCTGTATTACCCCCTGGAACGGGTTCCCGGCGTTGCCACAGTGAACATCCTGGGGGGAACCAACCCCGCCTACTGGCTGTTCATCGACCCCGACAAGCTCGCGGCGAACAATCTCACCGCCAACCAGGTGGTGGATGCTGTGCAGGCGCAGAACACGACCGCCATCGGTGGTCTGGTGGGAGGACCGCCCGCGTCCGGTGACCAGGCCTACACCTACCCGCTACTGGTGCAGAACAACGGCAATCTGCTCAGCCTGGAAGACTTCGAGAATCTGATCATCAGCCGCACCGAAACAGGCAATCTTCTGCTGCTCAAAGATGTGGGCGAGGTGCAATACGGCTTCAACAACTACACAACAGCAGCAGTTGATGTCTCGAACCACGACACGGTCTCCGTGGCGGTGTTCCAGACCCCGGACAGCAATGCTCTGGATGTGGCGAATGCCGTCGTGAAACAGATCGATGCCTTTGCCGCCACCGCGCCTCCAGGCGTGACCGTGTCGCAGGTCTACAACATCGGCCAGTTCATTGAGTCCTCCGTGGAGGGCGTTGTGGATGCTCTCGGCTTGGCGATCGTGCTGGTGCTGCTGATCCTGTTCATCTTTCTGCAGAACTGGAGGGCCACGGTGGTGCCCAGCCTGGCCATTCCAATTTCCCTGGTGGGCACCTTCGCCTTCATCAAGGTGTTCGGGTTCTCCATCAATCAACTCACCCTGCTTGGTCTGGTACTGGCCACAGGCCTAGTGGTGGACGACGCCATCGTGGTGATTGAAGCGGTGTCGAAGAACATCGAATCAGGCATGAAGCCCAGGCAGGCCGCGCTGGCGTGCATGGGAGAGCTGTTCGGCGCCCTCGTGGCCACGGCTCTTGTGCTGATGGCGGTGTTTGTTCCTGTGGCGTTCTATCCGGGAAGCATCGGCATCATCTACCAGCAGTTTGCGCTCACGATCGCCTTTTCAATCGCCATCTCCGCCTTCAACGCCCTCACCTTCTCGCCCATGCTGTCGGGCCTGATCCTCAAACCGGGTGAGACCGCTCCCCCGAAGGGCTGGATCTGGCCCGTGGCCGGAGTGATCGTGGGTCTGGCCTTCGGACGCTTCAGCTCCGCCGCCTTCGGCAACTGGACTTACGTTCTGGGCGTGGTGGTGGGAGGCATCGCAGGGGCGAACCTTTCCTTGATCTTCAGGGTGTTCAACACCAATTTCTCCCGGCTCCAGAACGGCTACGCCCGGCTCATCCGCACCTTGATCAAGGCCCGGCGCTGGGTGATGGTGACCCTGGCCGGCGGCATTGTGCTCACGGTTTTGGCCTTCACGGCCCTTCCCTCAGCGTTCATTCCCGATGAAGACCAGGGCTATCTGGCCGGCTTCTACCAGCTGCAGAACGGTGCATCGCTCAGCCAGACCGAAACAATGGCCAAGCAGATTGCGGCAATCCTCAAAGAAGAAAAGGATGTGCTCAACGCCAACGTGATCAGCGGTTACGGCTTCAACGGGTCCAGCCCCGACCAGGGCACGATCCTGATCGGTCTGAAGCCGCTCAGCGAACGACCTGGTGCAGCGAACAATTCCTTCGCCATCGCTGATCGACTGAACGCCAAGCTCTCGTCATTGAGCAGCGGCTTGGCAGTTGTAGGCCAGCCTCCTGCCGTTCCAGGGTTCTCAGCCCAAGGTGGTTTTTACTTCCAGTTCAACGATCTCACCGGCAATTACAGCTTCAACCAGCTCGATGATCAGGCGCAGACGCTGATCAAGGCCGGAAAAGCCAGCGGTAATTTTTCGAGTCTGTACACCCAGTTCATTCCCAGTGCCCCGGCCTTCGGACTGAAGGTGGATCGGGCCGTGATGGGAGCGCTGAATGTGGATTACAAGGAGGCAATGAGCACGATCGCCGTACTGGCCGGTGGCTCCTACACGGGCCTCACTTACGAGAATGGACAGGTTCGGAATGTGTACGTACAGGCCGGCGAAGAGCAGCGCGACACCGTTGAAAAAATTCTCAGCTATTACGTGAAAAATCGCGATGGCGATCTCATCCAGGTGTCACAGTTCGCCAAGTCGGAACTGTCAAGTGCACCGCCGATCATCAGTCACTACAACCTCTACCGCACCGTTTTGATTCAGGGTGCCCAGGCAGTCGGCAAGAGCTCCGGGCAAGCTCTGAGTTCAATTCAGGCCTTGTTTAAACAAGAGAACTTCAACAACATCGGCTATGCCTTCACGGGCCTTGCCGCCCTGCAACTCTCAGCCGGCAGCGCCAGTGTGCTCGTGTTCGGCTTCGGCATCCTGATCGTGTATCTGGTGCTCTCAGCGCAATACGAGAGCTACGTCACCCCGGTGATCATCCTGATGACCGTGCCCCTGGCCATGCTTGGCGCCCTGGTGTTCCTTGCCATCCGCTCCATCGACCTCAACATCTACGCCCAGGTTGGACTCGTAACCCTGATTGGTCTGGCAGCCAAAAATGGCATCCTGATTGTTGAGGTGGCCGAGCAACACCTCGAGGAGGGCATGAGTGCCAGCGAAGCAGTGATTGCATCAGCTGAATCAAGACTGCGGCCGATCCTGATGACGGCCATCGCTGCTCTCGCGGGCTTTCTACCCCTGGTGGTGGCCAACGGCGCCGGCGCTCAAAGCCAGCAATCCCTGGGCACCGTGATTTTCGGCGGATTGGTGGTCGCCACCGTGCTCTCCCTCGGCGTGGTGCCGCCTTTCTATGTAGTGATCAAGGGTCTGGAAGAACGCTTCTTCGGCAGAAAACAAGGAGACGGTGATGAGGATGAATCCTTTGCCAGTGCCACCTGACTCGGCCCACTGGACCTGGCAGCAGCCCGATGGCTGCGATCTCGATGTGGCCTGGTGCCGGCAGGGCCAAGACAACAGTGCATCGCCGGCGGTGGTGCTGGTGCATGGTTTCGGTGCCAGCAGCGGCCACTGGCGTCACACCATGCCGTCGCTGGCAGAGCGAACCCCCACCTTCGCCCTCGATCTGATCGGCTTCGGCGGCAGCAGTCAGCCAAGGGCCGTGCTGCCCAGCGATCCCGATGCCGACCTCCAAGCACCGAGCGATGAAGCGCTTGTGTATGGCTTCGATCTCTGGGCTGAGCAGGTGGAGGCCTTCTGCCGGCAGATCGTGCAGCGCCCGGTGCTGCTGGTGGGCAATTCGATCGGCGGTGTAGTGGTGCTCCGCGCAGCCCAACGGCTGGGGGTGCACTGCAAGGGCGTGGTACTGATCGACTGCGCCCAGCGGCTGATGGATGACAAACAGCTGGCCAGCCAACCGGCCTGGATGGCTTGGATCCGGCCGTTGCTGAAAGCCCTGGTGAGCCAACGCTGGCTGAGCACAGCCCTGTTCCGCAACGCGGCCAGGCCCCGGGTGATCCGCAGCGTGCTCGGCCAGGCCTACCCGAGCGGAGCCAATGTTGACGACCAACTGGTTGACCTGCTGTACCAACCAACGCAGCGCCCCGGGGCCGCCGAGGCTTTCCGAGGCTTTATCAACCTCTTCGATGACCACCTGGCTCCAGAGCTGCTGGCGAACCTTGAACAGCCGGTGCATCTGATCTGGGGGGAACGGGATCCCTGGGAACCCGTGGCAGAAGCCCGCGATTGGGCTGAGCGCTTTGCCTGCGTCGAATCACTCACGGTGCTTCCTCTGGTGGGACACTGTCCGCACGACGAAGCACCGCAGGCTGTCAACGACCGGTTGCTGGAGATTCTCCAGGCGCAGGGAGCATGACCGACACCACCACGCAGGCCCGCCTGGATCAACTGGCTGTCCAGTGGAACGAAGCGGAAATTCCCCGACCATCCCTCGACCGTTGGCTCGCGCAATTTGAAGCGGACGACTACGGCATCGCCCTGCGGCTGCTGGAGTGCATCGAGATGCACAGCTGGGCCAGGCTGCTGCGTGAATGCCGGCTGCTCCACCAACGGCTTTGCAGGGATCTGGCCAGCGATGGCTTTGACGTGGCCAGCTTCCGTGACATCGACTTCACGCGAGCCTTCGTGTGCAAAAGCGGTGATCTGATTGCCTACGCCTATCGCAAGGCCAACCGCTTGCCAGTGACCTGTTTCCGCAGCATGGAGTCCTTACTGGCCCATCCGCCAGCAGACCACGAACGTCGCGCCCTGGTGGTGCTGGATGACTATATCGGCACCGGATCGCAGTTCCTGTTTCATTTCCTGGCGCGGAAACCGGCCCATCTCAACCTGCTGCAGCGCTACGCCAAGGTGCGGGTCGGGGCGATCGTGGTACACGACGATGCTCGGCACAAATGGAAGTTGCTACAGCACCGCTGCTTCCACGATGTGATGGCCATTGAAGAGCGAGAGCTGGCCTGCATCGATTTCTCTGGCGAACGGGAGCAACTCATCGAGGCCTTGGCTCAGCTCGACTGGACCAATTGCGGATTAGTGGCAGCCCAAAAAGACTTTCCCGTCACCGCCCATCCCTGCCTCACACAAAACGAACGGCGATCCTTGCAGCACTTCCTCAGGAAGCAACAACAAAAGGAAGGAACCGGCACCACCGAATTTCTGTTGGGCCACCACTCATTTTTTTATGGAGCTCCGAACGCTCTAGCCCGAGTGCTCCTCCCCCTGTTCAAACGGGTGGAGGATTTCACCGCTTACGACAGCAGCACTCTGGTGGGATTGCCCGCAGCGATCATCGATTACGACATCGACAATGTTCAGGCAATCTCTTATCTCAGTTGAAATCGAAGCGAGGAGGAATCCTCAGCAAGCGACGTACGCCTCAACTTGATCACTGAGACGGCGCAGTCCAGCGAGACCATCTCGCTCAAGATTGCGAACGCGATCCCGGCTGATTCCGATGACACGGCCGATGCCGGTGAGACTCATCGGCTCCTCACCATCCATCCCATACCGCATCCGCAGCACACGCTCCTGCAATTCAGGCAGTTGGCCCAGCAGATCCCTCAGATCTCCCTTCAGGCACTCGCCCTCCACCTGCTCACTCGGCAGTTCTCCATCGCCAGCCAGCAGATCCAGCAGCTCCGTATCATCTCCATCCCCAACCTTCATCTCCAGGCTCACTGGCTGACGGGCACGGCACATCAGCTCTTTCACCTCATCCTCCGGCAGCTCCACAAACGACGCCAACTCCGTCACTGATGGCGTTCGCCCCAGTTCCTGGCTCAACTCACGCTGACCTTTCTTCAGTTTGTTCAGCATCTCGGTGATGTGGATCGGCAGCCGGATCGTCCGGCTCTTCTCCGCAATTGCCCGGGTGATTCCCTGACGGATCCACCAGTACGCATAGGTACTGAACTTGTAGCCCCGCGTTGGATCGAATTTCTCCACACCACGCACCAGGCCGATCGTCCCTTCCTGGATCAGATCCAGCAGCTCCATATTCCGCTTCGTGTATTTCTTCGCAACGCTCACCACAAGCCTCAAGTTGGCCGCCACCATCCGCTCTTTGGCGCGGCGACCGGCCTGCAACTTGCGCTTCAGTTGCACAGCACTCAATCCCGCAGCCTTGGCCAACTCCGCTGCAAGCACCGCTTCACCACCGCGTTTCTCCTGCAACTCGGCTTCCACGGACTCCAGCTCCATCAGCTCCTGCACCTGACGGCCCAGGGTGATCTCCTGCTGATGACTCAACAACGGCACACGACCGATATCACGCAGGTAGGAGCGCACCAGATCAACATCTGTGCCGGATGGGCGGGACGCAGTCGTCTTTGCAGGACTGCTCTTCGATGACTGATTTTTTGAGGAAACCGTCTGAAGGACGAGTGTCGAAACAGGGACGGAAGCTTCGGCAAGGGCGGGAGCCATAGTGCTTCGTTTAGTTGTGTGAAGCGTACTCCTAAGAAACGTAAACGAGCTCTCAGAAAAGGGTTACCGCCAAGAAATGAGCAGAAATACCTGTGGACTGAAGCAGCTGGGGCATATGCACGAGCAACCACTGCGCTGTTTTCAAATAGATCAGGGTTCCCACCACATCCGTGCAGGTGGTGATGAAGGGTGTGGACATCAAGGCCGGATCCAACCCCATCCGATCGAAGAGCAACGGGAAGCCTGCTCCAGCCGTGGCGGCCAGGGTGGTAATCGCCAGAAGGCTGGTTCCCACCGAAAGGCCCACTAGCGGACTCTCGCCTCGCCACCAGGCAAAGGGCACCACCAAGATCATCATCAGCAATCCCAGCAGCAATCCCGCCGTGGCCTCACGCACGACAGCCTTGATGCGCCCGAGAGAGGCAATGCTCTGGGTGCTCAAGCCGCGGATCACCACAGTGGAGCTCTGAGCGCCCACATTGCCTCCGGTGCCCGCCAAGAGTGGAATAAATGCCGCCAGCAGCACCACCTCTTTAAGCACCTGCTCATTGAGAGCAATCACTTCCGATGTAAAGAAGCTGGCCACCACCAGCACCGACAGCCACACCACCCGGCGCCGGGCCACGGTGAACAGATTGCTCTGGAAATAATCGTCTTCATCCCCGGCTTCCACAGCACCGGCGGCATAAAGGTCGCGGGTGGCCTCCTGCTCGATCACATCGATCACGTCATCCACGGTGACGATCCCCACCAAGCGTCGCTCACGATCCACCACCGGCACTGCCAGAAAGTCGTAACGCTGAATCGCCCGGGCCACGTCTTCCTGATCCGTGTCAGTGCCCACGCTCACCACCTCCCGAGTCATCACATCACCGATCCGGTCTTCAGGGTCGGCTGTGACCAGATCACGTAGCGACAGGATGCCCGTGAGATGACGCTCCCCATCGGTCACATAAAGGCTGTAGATCGTTTCGGTCTGACGCGCCCGGCGTCGAACGATCGTGAGGGCCTGGGCCGCACTGTGAAAATCTTTGAGATCGATGTATTCCGTCGTCATCAGACGGCCGGCGGTTTCCGGGGCATAGCCCAGCAACTGGGCGGTGACTTTGCGCTCCGCAGGACTGAGCTCCGCAAGCAGACGCCGAACCACCTTGGCGGGGAGTTCATCGAACAACCGAACCCGGTCATCCGGAGACATCTCCTCGACCAGCTCCAACACCTCGCCGGAGCGCAGCCGTTCCAGAAGGCTCTGCTGCACCGCTGGATCGAGATACTCGTACACCTCGATCGCTTCATCCTTGCTGAGCAGCCGGAAGGCCAGGGCCTGAAGGGTGCGCGGCAGGCTGCCGATCGCTTCGGCGACGTCCACGGGCTGCACTGGCGCCAGCAGCATTTTGACGCCGTCGTAATTGCCCACGCTGAGCATGGATTCCAGCTGACGGGTCACCACCTCAGCCAGCATCGGATGGGCCAGCGTCGTTCCACTGCCGGCATTGAGAGTGCGGCTGTCCGGTGCTTGATCCATGCCCCGTACCCAGCAAATCCAAGTGTATGTCGATTCCAGAGGGTTATCGTCTGCGCCGAATGCTTCGTTCTGCCATGGCTCCCAGCGTCAGCAACGTGTCCGTCCGTACCCCAGACGGCAGTGAAAAATCCCTCGGCAGCTATGCAGGCCAAGTGCTGTTGATCGTGAATGTGGCCAGCCGCTGCGGATTCACCAAGCAGTACGCCGGTCTGCAGAGCCTGCAGGACACCTTCGGGCCCCGCGGCCTGCAAGTGCTGGGCTTCCCCTGCAACGACTTCGGCGCCCAGGAGCCCGGCACCCTCGACGAGATCAAGAGCTTCTGTTCCACCACCTACGGTGCCAGCTTCGAGCTGTTCGACAAAGTGCACGCCACCGGCAGCACCACCGAGCCTTACACCACCCTCAACCAGACCGAGCCGGCCGGTGATGTGGCCTGGAATTTCGAAAAGTTCCTGGTGGGCAAAG
Organism: Synechococcus sp. WH 7805; assembly: GCF_000153285.1. Taxonomy (NCBI): domain Bacteria; kingdom Bacillati; phylum Cyanobacteriota; class Cyanophyceae; order Synechococcales; family Synechococcaceae; genus Synechococcus; species Synechococcus sp. WH 7805. The sequence goes on from NZ_CH724168.1 coordinate 1,562,041, forward strand.
ACGGTACGGTGCTTGCACGCTTCAAGAGTGGCGTGGCCCCTGAGGACGCCGAACTCAGCGCTGCGATTGAGGCGGCTCTGCAGGCCTGAGCCAGCGGGCGCTCACGCCGCGGCCAAGCACAAGCCCAAGGGCTGCGCCACCCAGGCCCAGCCCGAGGGTGGCGCCGATCAGACCGATGGCGGCCGCAGCTTGCCCCGCTGCGATCAAACTCACACAATCCACCATCCAGCTGCTGAAGGTGGTGAGCGATCCACAGAAGCCGATCCCGATCAGCAGCTGCAGCCGCGGCCGAAAGGGAAGCCCAAGCAGTAACCCCAGCACAAGCGATCCGAGCACATTCGCCAGCAGGTTGCGATCTGGTGCCAACACCGACAGCTGCCAACGCAACAAAGCCCCGGGAATGGCACCAAGGGCTACCAGCAGCAATTCCTGTATCTCCTGGCGTGCTGTGGGCTGGAATTGTTCAGCCATCAGCCAAGCCCAGGCCGTAGCCAGCACCGGCCACCAACAGACCGGCCAGCACTGAACCGGCCGTGAGCAACAGCGCTTCACCCCACTGGCGGTCCCGCAGGGTGACCAGCACCTCTACAGCAAAGGTGGAGAAGGTACTGAGGCTTCCGAAGAAACCAACGCCGATCAAAAGAATCAACGACGACGTCGAGCCAGGAGGAGTGCAGCGGCCGGACGTCTGCAATCCCAACACAAGGCCCAGAGCGAAGGCCGCCACCAGGTTCACCAGGAAGGTGCCCCAGTGCTTGCGAGGCACCATCGGCTCGAAGTGGTTCACCACCCGCAGACGCAACCAGGCACCGGGAACGGCACCCAGACCCACCAGAAGCGCCTGGGAGGGAACGATGTCAGCCATGAATCCAGCCCCGTTGCCGGTCGGTCACCCCAGGAAACGCTGGATGAGAGGACACCTGCACCTGAATCCAATCGCGGCCATCGGCGCTGCGCCAGTGACGCAACAGCTGCAGGGGGGTACCGATTTCCAAGCGACGCAGCGATGGAGCCGCCAGGCCAGGACCGGCTTGCAACAGACAGTCACTGCCGCTGAGCAGGGGCCCTTCGCCATCCTGACGGCGGATCTGGGGCAGACGCCGTTCGGCTCCACCAGCCGGCAGCGCTGCAGGACCGAGCAGGGCCACACCCAGCAGCCAGCCCCAGCGGAGCACGGAGGAAGCGGAACGCTGCATCAGATATCCAGGGCCGCCATATCGAGCTCGGCGCTGTGGGTTTCGATGAATTCGCGGCGAGGGGCCACCTTGTCACCCATCAGGATCGTGAAGATTCGATCGGCCTCCAGGGCATCCTCAATCTCCACCCGTTTCATGGTGCGAGTGGTGGGATCCATGGTGGTTTCCCAGAGCTGCTTGGGCATCATTTCACCAAGTCCCTTAAAACGCTGGATGTTGTAGTTGGCTTTCTCGCCAAATCCTTCCAGAGTTTTCTGTAGCTCTGATTCGTTGTAGCAATAGGTATGGTTCTTGCCGCGCTCGACTTTGTAAAGGGGCGGGCAGGCGATGTAGATGTAACCACCTTCCACAAGTTCTTTCTGGTAGCGATAGAAGAAGGTGAGCAAGAGGGTGCGGATATGTGCACCATCCACGTCCGCGTCAGTCATGATCACGACCCGGTGATAGCGCAGGTTTTTAACATCAAAATCCTCGCCTTTAATCCCGAGGCCGAGCGCCGTGATCAGGGACTGAATCTCTGTATTCTTATAGATCTTGGCGTCGTCAGTTTTCTCAATATTGAGAATCTTTCCGCGTAGGGGCAGAATCGCCTGGAAGCGTCGATCACGACCCTGTTTGGCCGAACCACCAGCAGAATCACCCTCAACGATATAAATCTCCGATTCGCTGGGATCTCTGGAGCTGCAATCAGCGAGCTTGCCGGGCAGGGTTGAACTTTCCAGAACACTCTTGCGCCTCACCAACTCGCGAGCACGACGGGCTGCTTCGGCAGCATTGAATGCCTGGATCGCCTTCTCCAGGATCATGTCAATCACACCCGGATTGAACTCCAGGTACTGACTCAGAGACTCGCCCACCAGGCTGTCCACAATGCCGCGCACTTCGGTATTGCCGAGCTTGGTTTTGGTTTGACCCTCAAACTCCGGCTCGGGCACTTTCACCGACAGCACAGCCGTGAGGCCCTCGCGGATGTTTTCACCGGCGAGGTTGGAATCCGACTCCTTACGCTTGCCGCGCTTTTTGGCAAACGTGTTGAGCGTGCGGGTGAGAACGGTTTTCAACCCCTCAATATGCGTTCCCCCATCAACCGTTCGAATGTTGTTAGCAAAACCCAGGATGCTGTCGGAATACGCATCCACACACCACTGCAACGCCGCTTCAACAGACACCCCGTCTTTCTCGGCATTCACATAAATGATCTCAGGGTGAAGGGCATCCTTCTCGGCGTTCATGTAGGCGACGTATTCCTTGATGCCGCCCTCGTAGAAATAGATCTCCTCGTGAGGATTGCCCTCGGCATCGCGGGCGTTCTCGCGCTCATCACGGAAAACGATGCGCACCCCACCATTGAGATAAGCCAGCTCGCGCAGACGAGCCGAAAGGGTGGCGTAATCAAAAACGATGCCGACGGTGAAAATCTCAATGTCGGGCTTGAAGCGCACGCTGGTGCCAGTGCGACCTTCCTCCTCGGCCGGCTGGGGCTCGGACACCAGGCTGCCGATCGGAGCACCCCGCTCAAAGCGCTGACGGTGCACCTGGGCCTGACGGCGCACGGTGACGTCCACCCATTCACTCAGGGCGTTGACCACCGACACGCCCACCCCGTGAAGGCCCCCGGATACCTTGTATCCACCGGCGCCAAATTTGCCGCCGGCATGCAGCACAGTAAGCACTGTTTCCAGAGCACTCTTGCCAGTGCGGGGGTGAACATCCGTTGGAATTCCACGTCCGTTGTCGGTGATGCAAGCGGAGCCGTCCTCCCCCAGCACCACCTGGATCTCCGTGCAATGCCCCGCGAGGGCCTCATCCACCGAGTTGTCCACCACCTCATAAACCAGGTGATGAAGTCCACGCGGCCCTGTTGTGCCGATATACATTCCCGGCCGCTTGCGGACGGGCTCAAGGCCCTCCAGCACTTGAATCTGTTCGGCACCGTAGGCCGCTTGAACTTTCGCGGCTTCGCTCATGCGATTTAGGTCGGCCTGACTTCCTGTCAGGCTGAATCTACCACCGGCGTGCCAGAGGCGCTCACAGAGGCCTCTGAGGCGTCATTTTTCCTGGGGGTGCACCCCCTTTGATGTGCGATGCCCCACACCAACTCTGAAACGGAGGGCAGCAGCGATAGCAGTGCTCCCCTCGTGGTGGTGCTGCTTGGCCCCACCGCAAGCGGCAAAACCGCCCTGTCTCTGGAACTGGCGGAGCGGTTCAATCTGGAGATTCTCAACGTGGATTCCCGCCAGCTTTATCGGGAGATGGACGTAGGCACGGCCAAGCCCAGCCCAGACCAGCAGGCGCGCATCCGCCACCATCTGCTCGACCTGCGTGACCCCGACCAGCCCATCACTTTGCAGGAGTTCCAGCAGGAGGCACTGAAGGCTGTGAATCACAGCCTGACCAAGCGTGGCGCCGCTTTTCTAGTCGGCGGCAGCGGGCTCTATCTCAAAGCGCTCACCGGTGGGCTGCGTCCCCCCGCCGTGCCTCCCCAACCGGCACTGCGCCGAGAACTGGCGAATCTGGGCCAACCGGTGTGCCACCAGCTACTGACGTATGCCGATCCAGAAGCGGCCATGCGCATCGCCAGCGCTGATGCGGTGCGTACCCAACGCGCTTTGGAAGTGCTCTATGCCACGGGAGCGCCAATGAGCAGCCAGACCAGTGCCAGCCCACCGCCCTGGCGCGTGCTGGAGCTAGGCCTCAACCCCGCCGATCTGCGACAGCGCATCGGCCAGCGCACCCAGTCGCTTTACAGCGATGGTCTTTTAAAGGAAACGCAACGCCTGCGGGAACGCTATGGCCCCGACCTGCCCCTCCTCCAAACCATTGGCTACGGCGAAGCCCTGCAAGTGCTTGATGGCACTCTGAGCCATCAAGCAGCAATCGCCCAAACCACACGGCGCACCCAGCAATTCGCGAAGCGGCAACGCACCTGGTTCCGGCGCCAGCATCAGCCCCATTGGTTGCCCGATGACAATCCCCTGAGTGAAGCCGGACACCTGATCGAGGCGGGTCTAGGGTGAAGGATGCAACCGCAGCGGGTTCTCTTTCCAACGGCCCGCGGCCCCTTCCCTCACTGAATGCCACCACGTCCCCGTTTTGATCGCCGTGCTCCCGTCCGGGAGCTCCCCAACATCAACGACCGCATCAATTACCCCCAGCTTCGGGTGGTGGATGCCGACGGCACCCAGTTGGGAGTCATCGACCGGGAGAAAGCGCTGGAGGTGGCGCAGGAGCGGGAACTCGATTTAGTGCTGGTCAGCGAGAAGGCCGATCCGCCGGTATGCCGGATCATGGATTACGGCAAATACAAGTTCGAACAGGAGAAAAAAGCCAAGGAGGCCAAGAAGAAATCGCACCAGACCGAAGTCAAAGAGGTCAAGATGCGTTACAAAATCGATCAGCATGATTACGACGTGCGTATTGGTCAGGCCCAGCGTTTCCTGAAAGCTGGCGACAAAGTGAAGTGCACGGTGATCTTTCGCGGTCGGGAGATTCAGCACACCGCTCTCGCAGAAACGCTGCTGCGGCGCATGGCCAAGGATCTCGAGGAACCTGCTGAGATCCAGCAACCCCCGAAGCGGGAAGGCCGCAACATGATCATGTTCCTTACACCGCGGAAGACCCCGCTGGCGAAAAAAGACGACAAAGAGCAGAGCGCCACTAGGGCCGTGCGCACGATCACGGCGCCGCCCCGGCCCACCTCAGCTCGGCTCGCGAGCAAGCCCGGGGGCAACGGCTAACGCCTGAGCGCCTCCAGCAGCACCTGCCAACCCTGCGCAGCAGCCTCCGGCTGATACGCAGCGCGCGCATCACACATGAAACCGTGATCGGCGTCGGGAAAGCTGACGCAACGCAACCTCTCACCGGAGGGATCCGCCTGGCGCAGAGCTGATTCGATGGCATCCCGATCCACCTTGGGGATCAAAGGATCGTCCAAACCGAAGAGACAAGTGAGCTCCCCTTGCACCTGGGGCAGACTGTCCAGGGTGGGCGCACCACCTCCCGGACGGCCCTGCACCACACCGGCACCATAGAAATCGAAGGTTCTGGTTACCTCAGGCAGGGAAGCCATGAGCAGGGCCACATGCCCTCCGAAACAAAATCCCACCACAGTGATCTCCGCCTGAGGATCGTTGAGTTGTCTGCGCAGCCAACTGATCGCGGCCGTTCCATCGGCCAGAAGCGCAGCCGCGGTCGTGGCGATCTTGTGACCACGGCCTTCGGCCAGTTGCATCTCGCCATAGCTCAGATCGAGCTCTGGAGCCGTGCGGGCGAACAGAGGCATCGCCAGAGCAGGCACTCCCGTAGCGGCGATGCGATCAGCCACCGACCTCACCCAGGCGTTGACGCCAAACACTTCGGGCAGAACGAGAACAGCACGTTTTCGCTCCTGATATGACTCAGTTTCGTTACGGTTACGTGCAACCCGACCAACTGCACCTGTTTCGACTCCTGTGGGTGCCCACCAGCAGCGCAAGGGCACAGGCCCGTCATTGACGTAACACCAACCCCGCACTTGAGGCTCAGCCGAAGAAATTGGCATAAGGACACGGACCACCCGGACAATTGTCACCAGGCCATCCTGTCCTTAAGGTGGCCGCATTCAGACCTGGCCCACCGGCGTGCGATTCCACATCCAACAGGAAAGCGACATACCGGCATCGACCCAGCTCTACAACCAGATCTGCTTTGCCATTGCCGCCCGGCACTATCCGCCCGGGACATCGCCTACCAAGCACCCGCCAACTGGCGATGCAGACCGGACTGCACCGCAACACCATCAGCAAGGTGTATCGCCAGCTGGAAACCGATGGAGTGGTGGAAGCCATGGCCGGCTCGGGCATCTACGTGCGCGACCAGCAGAAACCCCGGGAGATCCGCACGCCGATGACGCCACGCAACCGCGGGGTGACAGACCTCGACAGGGAGGTGCGCAAATGCGTTGACGGACTGCTGAACGCCGGATGCACCCTTCAGCAGACCCGGGATCTGCTCACCCGCGAGATCGACTGGAGGTTGCGCTGTGGTGCCCGGGTCTTGGTCAGCACTCCTCGGGAGGACATCGGCGCCTCAATGCTGATCGCTGAGGAACTCGAGCCAAGCCTGGATGTGCCGGTGGAGGTGGTGCCAATGGAGGAACTGGAGAGCGTCCTGGATAGCGCCAGCAATGGCACGGTCGTGACCAGCCGCTATTTCCTCCAGCCCGTGGAAGAACTCGCCAAGCGCCACGGAGTGCGCGCCGTGGCGGTGGACCTCAACGACTTCCGGGCCGAACTAGCGATGTTGAAAGAGTTACGGCAGGGAAGCTGCGTGGGCCTGGTCAGCATCAGCCCAGGCATCCTGCGGGCCGCCGAAGTCATCCTGCACAGCATGCGCGGCAACGAACTGCTGCTGATGACCGCCACTCCAGATGTGGGCAGCCGCTTGCTGGCTCTGCTGCGGGCCTCCAGCCATGTGCTCTGCGATAAGCCCAGCCTGCCACTCGTTGAGCAAAGCCTGCGCCAGAATCGCTCCCAACTGATGCGCATGCCCCAGGTGCACTGCGCCGAGAGTTACCTGAGCGGCGACACGATCGAATTGCTGCGCAAGGAAATCGGTCTGCAAACCGCTTGATGAAGACCAACTGCCAAAATGACGCCCACGAGCGCTGAGGGCGCGGCGAGCAGGCATGTTGAACCACATCCGCGCCGACCTGGCGATCATTCGTGAACGGGATCCAGCAGCCCGTGGCCCCCTGGAGATCCTCCTCTGCTATCCAGGCTTTCAAGCCCTGAGCTTGCACCGGTTAAGCCACAGGCTCTGGCGCTCCAAGCTGCCCCTGAAACTGGCGGCCCGGCTGCTCAGCCAAATGGGACGCAATCTCACCGGTGTGGAGATCCATCCGGGCGCCAGAATTGGCCATGGCGTGTTCATCGACCACGGCATGGGCGTGGTGATTGGCGAGACTGCCGAAGTGGGTGATCGCTGCCTGCTCTACCAGGGGGTGACCCTGGGTGGAACTGGCAAGGAGCACGGCAAACGTCATCCCACTCTTGCCACCAACGTGGTTGTGGGGGCAGGCGCCAAAGTTTTGGGGGCAATCTCAGTCGGCCCCAACACCAGAATCGGCGCTGGGTCCGTCGTTGTCCGCGACGTGGAGGCCGACTGCACCGTTGTGGGAGTTCCAGGAAGGGTCGTCCATCAGAGTGGCGTAAGGATCAATCCATTGGCCCACTCCGCCCTTCCGGATGCCGAAGCCAATGTGATTCGCAACCTGATGGAGCGCATTGACCAACTGGAAGGACAGGTACGCAACTTGCAAGACCATCTCCGAGCCATCGCCACGATCAAGGGAGAGCCGATCATTGACAAGCGATGCGGCGAGGCTCAGAGCCTCAAAGATCGAGAAATTCTCGAATTCATTGGCGACCAATCAAATTCAACTTATTGACCGAGAATGTTTATTTTAGGCTGCCATCGATCGGGCACTTCTCTGCTCACAAACATACTCAAATCAGCACTTGAGCGTCATAACACTGAAGAAACTGGAACCGCACAACAAACCATTGAATCAAATATCGACAATCCAGAAGGCCACCATGAAAGCGTTGCCATCGTTGACCTCAACGAACGATTACTGACCATCACGAATGCAAGCTGGAATCACCCATTCCTACTCACTCCTGACTGGACCGATCTCGAACACTATCTATCACTGAACGAAACGCGACAAACGCTGAGGCCATGGGCACTCAAAAGCAATTGGATTGACAAAGATCCGCGCTTATGTCTAACAAGAGAAGCCTATTTCCATCTCCTGCTCAAGGAAGTTCCGTCGATAGCCATTATCAGACATCCCTTCGCAGTGGCCAACTCACTCCTGGCCAGAGACGGGATGCATTCCGACCGCGCTTTAGCACTCTGGATGTGCTACAACCATCATCTATTCAATAGCTGCAGAAGCCTGCCAAACGAGGTTCTCAGCTTCGCATTTTTAAGGCATTATCCAAAAGAAAGCTCTCAGAGATTGAGCAATGCCGTGGCCAGCACGGCCACAATTCCAGACTGGGCGATCGAACAAGAGCTCGAGCAAAAGTTCGTCGGAGACCTCATCCGATCCAGACCGGACCAGCTTCTGTCAGATCGTGCTTCGAATTCACTACGCGAAAGCTGCATAACTCTTTACGATTTTTGCCAGGATGCATCGAAATCCAAACAAGAAATCCAAGTCATTGCCAATGAATTCAAAACGCATTTTGCGGCAAACCTAGATGAATTAAATATGATTTTTCCTGCTAATAAGATTTCAGAGATAAAAACTATTCATTTAGAACACTTAAACCTCGAAAACCAAAGATTGCACCAGGAGTTGCAACATTCCAGAACGAGGTACAGGCGAAAAGCCGTTGAGCTCATACGCTCAGCATCACATTGGCTGAACAGACCTCACAAGCAATCGCACTAAGCGATTGCTTCGGACACTGACTGTGGCTTCGCAGGCTGGAACATGAACATCGAATAGATCACGTTGCGGCGCATGTTGGTCATCATGTCGAGGAACATGTCATAGCCCTCGTTCTTGTATTCGATCAGGGGGTCTTTCTGGCCATAACCACGCAGGCCCACTGACTCGCGCAGGGCATCCATCGATTGGAGATGCTCGCGCCAGAGGGTATCAATCTGCTGAAGGATGAAGAAGCGCTCCGCTTCACGCATCAGGCCCGGACGCTGCTGTTCAATCTGGCCTTCCTTGAGGTCATAAGCATTACGCAATTGCTCCTGCAGAAAAGCTTTGAGCTCCTCCATCGACAATCCCTGGAGCTGATCAGGCTGGAGGTCGTCGAGCAGATACACGAACTCCTGCACCTTGCTCACCAGCTGGGTCACATCCCATTCCTCTGGAGGCAGGTCCGGATTCACATAGGCCTCAACGATCTCGTTCATGGTGCGCTCGCCGTAGCCAATCACCTGCTTCTTCAGTTCGCGACCCTCCAGCACCCGGCGCCGTTCGGTGTAAACAGCCTTTCGCTGATTGTTCATCACCTCGTCGTACTCGAACACCTGTTTACGAATGTCGTAGTAATACGTCTCGACCTTCTTCTGAGCCCCCTCCAGGGAGCGGGTGAGCATGCCCGATTCGATTGGCATGTCTTCCTCCACCCGGAAGGCATTCATCAGTCCGGCCACCCGGTCCCCACCAAAAATGCGCAGGAGGTTGTCGCCCAGGGAGAGGAAGAAGCGGGTGGAGCCGGGGTCTCCCTGACGCCCGGCCCGACCACGCAATTGGTTATCCACCCGACGGGATTCATGGCGCTCGGTGCCGATCACGTGCAGACCACCGGCCTCCCGCACCCGTTGTTCTTCCTGCTTCACCACCTCGTCGTATTCCCCCTTCACCCGGGCGATGGCCGCGCGCAGAGCCGCAATCGCAGGATCGTCGGTGGGGGCCTTCTCCGCCGCCGTAGCGATGTGATCTTCCAGTTCAATCACCGTGAGTGCCCGGTCACCCCAGGCCTTCACCAGATCCCTGGCCAAATCGGCCAGAGCCTGATCAGTGCCCTCAGTGAGCTGGCAGGGATAGAGGCTGCCGATGGCACGGGCTTCGCTGGGGGCATGGCCATGGGGGCCACTGGCGGGGGCTGCCTTGGCAGCAAAACCTCCACCACCCTCAGCGCCGCTGCGTTGCAGAGGCACGGGCGGACGATGGCCCTCCTCCGGACGCACCAACCGAGACAGCAACACCTCGCGCAGTTTCAAGCGAGCCATGTAATCGCTGTTGCCACCAAGGATGATGTCGGTGCCACGACCCGCCATGTTGGTGGCGATGGTCACCGCCCCGGAGCGTCCGGCCTGAGCCACGATTTCGGCTTCCCGCTCCACATTCTCGGGTTTGGCATTAAGAAGGTTGTGAGGAATGTTCTCTTCTGCCAGAAGCGCACTGAGAAGCTCACTCTTCTCCACACTGGTGGTACCCACCAGCACTGGCCGGCCCTGCTGGTGCACCTCGGCGGTTTCCTTGGCCACGGCCCGCCACTTGGCCTCTTCCGTTTTGTACACCTGGTCCACCCAGTCCTGCCGGGCCCGGACCCGGTTGGTGGGCACGATGGTTGTTTCGAGTTTGTACGTCTTCTCAAACTCGGTTTCCTCTGTTTTGGCCGTGCCGGTCATCCCGGCAAGGCGGGGGTAGAGCAGGAAGAAGTTCTGGTAGGTGATGGACGCCAGGGTCTGGGTTTCGGGCTGAATCGGCAGGGCCTCCTTGGCCTCGATCGCCTGGTGCTGGCCATCGCTCCAGCGACGTCCTGGCATGACGCGGCCGGTGAACTCATCGACGATGACCGCTTCGCCGTCGCGCACGATGTAGTTCACATCGCGGGTGAACAGATCCTTGGCCTTGAGGGCGTTGGTGATGTAGTGGGCCCAGGGATCCTGAGGGTCATAAAGATCGGCCACACCGATCATCTGCTCAGCCTTGGCAAAGCCCTCATCGGTAAGGGTGCAGCTGCGCTGCTTTTCATCCACTTCGTAATCACCCTCGGGATCGATCCCGTCCTTGCCCATCTCGGCCGCCCGGGTGAGGGCTGCAGCCACTTCCGCCGCCTTCTGATACTTCTCTTGAGGCCGCTCCACCTGGCCAGAAATAATCAGTGGCGTTCGGGCTTCATCAATCAGGATCGAATCGACTTCATCGATCACGCAGTACTGGAACTGCCGCTGCACCACCTCATTGATGTCAGCAGCCATGTTGTCGCGCAGGTAGTCGAACCCGAGCTCTGAGTTGGTGGCATAGGTGATGTCGCATCCGTAATTACGGCGACGTTCGGCGGGGGTCATGTCCTGCTGGATCAGACCCACGGAGAGGCCGAGGAAACGATGCACCTGCCCCATCCACTCCGCATCACGGCGTGCCAAGTAATCGTTCACGGTCACCACGTGGACTCCGCGACCGGTCAGGGCATTGAGGAAGCTGGGCAGCGTGGCAACCAGCGTCTTGCCTTCGCCGGTTTTCATCTCAGCGATTTGCCCCTCATGCAGCACCATGCCGCCGATCAACTGCACATCAAAGTGGCGCATGCCCAGCACTCGCTTGCCAGCTTCTCGCACCACAGCGAAGGCCTCCGGCAGCAACTCATCAAGCACGGGTCGCTGATTTTCGAGGCTTCCGGCGTTATCAAGGCGCTGACGGAACTCGGCGGTACGCCGGCGCAGGTCCTCGTCGCTTAGAGGAGCCACCTCCTCTTCGAGGAGGTTGATATCGGACACGATCGGCTGATAGCGCTTCAGCTTGCGGGCATTGGGGTCACCCAGCAGCAGCTTGAGCATGGAAAGCGCTAAATCAACTGGGGGACAGCCTACTGAGGCCGCCAAGGGGCGATGCGCCGGCGATCCGTACCACTGGCTGCATCCCTACAAAGACAAGTGCCCGAACCTCTGCAGAGGCTTCAGGCAAGCGCTGCACCGGCACTCATGACAGCCAGAAGCTGCATCGATCGAGGCGACGGATCAATCGGACCTCTTAACGAAGGGTGAGCACCCTTCGGGATCGCAGGCAAATGATCAATCAGACATTCCTCACAGCTCTGCCAAAAAGCTCCTCGGAATTAAAACGTTGTCTTCAGCACGAGCCAAGCAAAATACGCACTTGAACTTGAAAACTAAATCTGCATTAATTCGATCACTTTTGAAAAAAATAAAAGGAGAGAATCAAGACAAAAGAAAAGTGATGATGCAGCGCGCAACACACGTTAGCAATTGATTATTTCAATGATAAAAAAGGACAAAAAAACTTTAAACCAGCCTTAGCCGCAAATCAGACTCTCAATTTTAGGTTAAATATGTTATCGAATTAATTCTTTCATGGCTTCCGAGAAAGGATCCCACGCCGTTGAAGAAAATTTCACCTTTGAGTTGTTTCACCTGGGCGATCAAGAGCCTCTCAATGTTGGAGGCCTGACTGATATCACAGGTGCTTCGGCGGTCCTGAATGCCTTGAGAAATCAAGATCTCGGCAATGACGGCATTGAAGACAACACTCTGGTTCTTTCCTCTGGAGATATCTTCATCCCCAGGAACTTCTACAGCGCCTCGGAAGCCGCTTTCGGTTCCAGTGGCATCGCCAGCATCACCATTCAAAATCTGCTCGGCATTCAAGCCAGTGCACTCGGCAATCACGAATTTAATGATGGCACGGCCAATCTGGCAGGCCTGATCGATGGTTCAGCACCCGGAGAGATTCTGGGTGCTGATTACGCCGGAGCAGACTTCACATACCTGGCCACCAATCTGGACTTCAGCACCGATATCAATCTGGCACCCCTTGAAGTCGCCGCTGGACAGGCACCAATCCCACGCACCGTCACATCCTCGGTGGTGTTTGATGTCAACGGTGAGCAAGTCGGTGTCATTGGCGCCATCACACCCACCCTTGCATCTATTTCGAGCCCAGGAGATCTAGCCATCAGCCCTGGTGGTTTTGACACCAATCCAACGCCCGAACAGTTGGATGCTCTGGCCCCTGTAATTCAAGCCGGCGTTGATGATTTGCTGGAAGCCAATCCCGGCTTGAACAAGGTTGTGCTGCTGTCACACTTCCAGCAAATCAGCATCGAACAGGCCATTGCAGAACGGCTGACAGATGTTGACATCATTGTTGCCGGTGGATCCAATACTCGCCTCTTTGATAACAACGATCGCATTCGCGACGGTTACACCAGCCAAGGCGAGTACCCCACCTTCATCACCAATGCTGGTGGAACGCAAACCGCATTAGTCAATACTGACGGCAGTTACAAGTACCTCGGACGTTTAGTTCTTGAATTCGATGCCGATGGCAACATCATTCCTGAGAGCTACAACCCCGAGGTGTCCGGTGCCTATGCCACTGATGCACAAGGCGTTGCCGATTTGGGCGCCGAAGATCTGGTCGATCCTGGCATTCAGGAGATTGTCGATACCATCGAAGAACAGATCATTCTTTCAGAATCCAATGTTCTCGGCAATGCTGATGTTTTCCTAAACGGCAACCGCTCTGGTGATTTCACCGCCGACAACACCGACGGAGTCCGCACCCAGGAAACCAACCTCGGCAATCTCACCGCCGATGCCAATCTGGCCGCTGCACAAGAGTTGGATGAAACCGTTGTTGTCTCCCTCAAAAATGGCGGCGGCATTCGCGCCTCCATCGGCGAATCAGTTGTGCCAGCAGGTGGGGGCGCTTTCGTACGAACTCCCAATCCGGAAATCGTCGATAGCAATGGAAACGTAGTGAAGCCTGAGGGTGGTATCAGCGAAAACGACATTGCTGCAACCCTCGCCTTCAATAACGGGCTCACCCTCCTGACACTGACGAAGCAGGAACTGGTGGATCTTCTCGATTACGGCGTTTCCATCCTTCCTGAGATTGGTGGACAGTTCCCACAGATTTCAGGTGTCAAGTTCTCCTTTGATCAAGACGATCCAGCAGGAAGAAAATTCAGAGCGCCGCAATTGTTGACAGCGACAACAATCTCATTGCTGAACTCGTACGCGATGGTGCACTTGTCGGTGATCCCAACCAGGAATTCCGGACCGTCACTCTGAACTTCCTGGCCGAACCACGATTCGATGAAGAAACCGGTGCATTCATCGGTGGTGATGATGGCTATCCATTCCCCAACATTGACGATCCTGCCATTGCAGCACGGGTGAATCCTGTCTTCCTGGAGCAAGAGGGAGTTCGCACCGGTGATGCCACCTTTGCCGATGACGGCACTGAGCAGGATGCTCTGGCCGAGTTTCTTCTCGATAACTTCGCCACAGCAGAAACCGCTTTCAACCAGGAAGACGTTGGTCCAGCCTTCGATGAGCGCATTCAAAACCTGGCATTCCGGGACGACACCGTTCTGGATAATGCCGAACCAGTCGTGGGTGAGATTTCAAGCAACGACAATGGAAGTGTTGTGGCAGTGACCCGGGGGGGGTGACTTCAATTTCACAATTCGTGCCAATGCCAATGCCGCGGCAACGCAAGATTTGGTCGCAGTCTCCACCACTGAGGGAGAAAGCCGATCAATCATCCTCTCGACATTGGGAACAGCCTCAGGCACACCGGCTGGCTTCGACTTTGACTACTCATCAACAGAAAATCTGGAGGCAGACAGCTACAACTTTGCCCTACGCGATAGCATCACAGGGGATCTGAACTTCCTCACAGCAACAGCAGTAGATGATGGAGAATTTGAATTAAATGGCGATGGTATTGCGGTTACCACAACAACCGATCTTCTTTCCAGCACGACCGAAGAGTTGACGCTCTTGGGTGAAACCGCTGAAGCCATCGACTTGTTTGACTTGGCTAATCCCAGTGGAGACTTCACACTGCAGCTGGATGCGACCCTATTCCGTGAAGCAGCCTTCGACAATCAAGTGGGCTTCTATCTCGCCAATCGCGCTGGGAGCGTTCTTGATCCCTTGACTGGAGAAGAAGTGGCAACACTCGAGGGCGATCGTTCCACGTATCTCGATGCAGTTGTCAACAACAACTTGTTCTCCGGGCAAATTGCCAACAACAACAGTGGCGGCCTCGATACTTCTGAAGCGACGATCAGTGGCAACATCGATTTCAACGATGCAGTTCTCCTGCCCTTCCTGGTCAGAAACGGCACTTTGAGCGATGTCGCTTCGAACTTCAACAACCTCTACGTTGCACCAGCCAGCCTCAACGCTGACAACGGAACAGACCATATCCGCCTGCTGGGTGGCAACACCTTCGGGTTTGAAGATCAACGCAATGCTGGCGACTCTGACTTTGATGATGTGGTGGTAGTGATCAACAACCTCAACATCGTCTAAGCCGGTTCGTCGACAACAAAATCTGGGAAACCCACTGCCTGTGATGTCGATGTCCATCGCAGGCAGTTTTTGTGTCTTCAAGTCACCCCATGGCACAACGCATTGATTGAACAATGTCACCATCTCAACCGCTGCACACACTCTGCGGCGATTGTTGAGCATCAATGTGCGCGATCTGAGCCTCAACGTTCAACGACCGTGCCACAGCAAGGCCCATCAAGGCATTGTGAAAACTGGGAACCGTAGCCACCAGGGTCTTGCCCTCGTTCGGCACCATGCCGCCGCTTAGCTTCACGTCAAAGTGGCGCATACCGAGCACCCATTTGCCCGCTTCGCGCACCACCGCAAACGCTTCCGCCAGTCGCTCATCCAGCCAGGGACGTTGATTGTCGCCCGTTCCCGCTGATCAGAAAAAAAGTGATGTTAAATCCGCCCTCACTCGATGGCTTAAACACCAACCCACTGACCGAACGCGAAGAGCACCTCACCACAGCAGAGCCAGACCTGCTCTACAACGTTGAAGAGCTGCCGCGATCGAAACTCATGAGTACTTGATATCGTCAGCAATCCTCCGTTCAGGTGCGTGCAGCTCTCGATTCTGGCGTTATCACTCACGACCGACCTGGGGAACAGGCTTTGTTGAGGGCTAAATCAAGCGTCAAACTTTACGCCTGCCCATGAGGCTGAAATCCTATGCTTCTGGAATGGGTCCAAGGACAATGAGCAGCGTCTTAATCACACCAACCGCTACGACTGCCACGTTGCCCAACATAGAGCAAGTCATTTCATTTCTCCGGCAACATGAATGGATTGGCCAACAAAGCGACAGGAGATGTGTTAGAGCTTGCGAATGACGACCTATTCCTATACCCAGGCTGCGTCGATGGGACCATCGCCGTGCTTGCAAACCAACCAAATGTGGCTTTGGTCGGTGCAAGGCTGCGCGATAAAAACGGACTACTCACCCAGGCAGAGATTCAGTTCGACAGCCAAGATTCCAGTTATCACCCTCTCGATCGACTGGTCGAATCATCTAAACCCAGGTCGAGCCCGAGGAGCCCGCTGGCAGCTGTCACAGGAGCCTTGCAGTGGATCCGGCGCGGAGCATTCTGAAACAGCCCCTCCACACTCGCCACCACATCTGCGATGAAGATGTCAAGCTCTGCCTTGATATTCAGCAGCTCCTAAACCAAGTGGTGTTGAAGTGCAATCAGGCAACAGCAATCCATGAGTGGGGTACAACCCGCAGTCAACAACCTGACCAAGAACAAAACAGCGAAGACTTGCTCAGGCTTAGAGCATGGACAGAAAAACTTCTCAATCAGGCGTGCGCCGATCAATTGAGAGTGCTTCTAGAACAGCAACAACGAGAATTACAAACCCTCAGAGACACGGTTCGCAATGAGCTCCCGAGACTTAAAGCCCAGAAGGCCGAGTTTTTTAAGCAACGCCAGTTCTATGACAACATGGTGAACACCCGAGACCTTGAGCAAGAAGGGAAACAAGTATTGTTTGATTTACCCGAAAAGCGATTGCGACTGAAGCAAGACCTGGAACTCCTACCTGGAGATCATCAATGACACGCCCTCTGAAAGGGCTTCGCCTGGTCGTCAGTGGATATGAATTTGAGCAGCAAGAGCATCGCGGCATTGCTGTTTTTAGCAAAGGACTGCTGCGAGCCCTGAAAGAATCCGGAGCCGAAATATGGCTACTGACGGGATTCCAGGCTCCCATGCAAGATATTGCGAAAGCACAGCTTCCAAAAAACGTTCAAAAACGCATCAGAGCCGCACGAATCCTGGACACTCTGAACAGTGCAGAATCAATGGATGATGAATCAGGCCTCCTGATTAAGCTGCTTCAACTGCTCCCATTGACCAAGCAAATCCTTAATATACTCAAACAGATCCACCGCCTAAAGCAAAAACTCTTTCCAAAACGATGGATCACACGTCAAGAATTGCAATTGTTACCACGCTCTGAACTAATCAACAGTCCCTACCAGCGTTGTGAACGACTGTCCTATCTGAGTGAAATCGACGGCTTGATCTGTGCCAACAACTGCTTTCTAAATTCGATCGAATTAGCCAAACGAAAGCACCCCCACAGCTTACACATCGATCTGCGGGGATTCGATGGGCTCATCACCACAAGTCCGTTGAACATCAAGCCTGTGAACACCCGTCTGTTTGTTCAAACAGTTCACGACCTGATCCCCCTTGATTATCAGCGTACCCGCGATCACCTGCCCTGCTTCACACGCAGGCTGCAGGCGGCAGGGCCAGCTAGGCGATTCTTCGTGTCTGAGGACGCAAGGCAACACTATGAACTAAGCATCCTTGGGACGCTGTCGAATCCGAATCGGTTGCAACGCGTCGTGACACAGTCTCCCTCGCTGCAGTTCCCGGGAGATTGCCTTGACTGGGAAGCCCGCACCCGACAGGTGCGCGTGCTGTCGAGCAATCAAAGCCAATTGCATGCTCTCAAACCATGCAGCTACTTCTTGTTCAACTCGTCGGTTGTACCGCACAAGAATCTCTTGTTCGCACTCAAAGCATTCATGGAGTCGGACCTTGAGCAAAAAAATATTCGGTTCTGCATCACCGGCAAACCTCAGAATGATGAATACAGCGAAGCGGTTCGAAGTGTGGCTGCAAAACACAAGAGTGTGATTTTTACGGGATATGTGGACGAAGCCACGAAACGACAGCTCTATCTGAATGCTCTTGCTCTTCTCAGCCCGTCCCTGATCGAAGGATTCGGAATCCCAGTGCTGGATGCTGCTTGCCTTGGACTTAGCGCCATCGCCAGTCCACTCGGCTCACACCGGGAGATTCAGGCCATGCATGACTTCAAAGACCATGTGATGCTGTGCTCAACACTGGTCACCAGCGACTGGGCCAGTGCCATGCGTCTGATCGCTCTCAAAAACGAACTCTCGTTATCTGAATTGTCGCCAAAGCGTCAACGCAAGAGGCTGAATCAAATGCGTGCCGAACGCATTCAGCGCTACCGCCACTACCAGACGCTGATCGACGAAGCTTTTCAATCAACAATCTGCGATCTACTCACTTCAGAAGAAATAACGGTCGCGTAGAGCAATCCTCCACTTCATCTCACCAAACTGGCGAGCTGACTAACAATGGCCGACTGCTGAGCATCCACAGACAATCGCTCCGCCAAAGTCCATCCATCGCGCGACAACTGGCTCCAAAGACTGGAGTCAACCAACAGGGTGCGCACTTGCTCAGCGAAACCAACTCCATCATCAACACCGGAAAACAAGAGGGATGAGGTCTCGTGAAACTCTCGATGAACAGGGATGTCGCTGACGATGGTGGGAATGCCCTCAGCCTTCGCCTCAAGAACGGGATAATCGAATCCTTCCTCACTGCTGGCAGAAATCAGGGCCAAAGACGACCGCATGCAGGCCATGAGCTCTTGCAGGGGCATTGCATCGATCAACTTCACTTGCGCTGGAGCAGGCAACTGCCTATGCAGACGCTGTATGAGTGATGACTGCCGACCGCTCCTACCAACAATCCGCAGTACGCCTTTCCACTGGGGGCACAACGTCTGCAACTGCCCCACACCTCGCAACAGCGCCGGGACATTCTTGTTCACATCGTGGCGAGCCAGCGCTAGAAGATCCTCACTTCCTGGCGAAAGCACACGAGGGCGTTCAATGGTGATGCCGTTTGGAATCACCTCAATACGCTCCGCCTCCACACCGAACTGCACCAGCTGATCGGCCACATAGCGACTGATCGCGATCAGCCGGGTGGCGACCCTGCAATGGCGCGGCTGCCAGAGGCGGTAGCGCAACCAAGCCTTGCGGCTGTTGGAAGCCACCAGTGGTGTGAGGTCGTGGCAAGTAATCAGTTGCGGCACTTGAGGCCAGCAGAGCAGGGCATCAAAGAAGGGGGAATAGATCGCCTCCAGCTGATCCAGCTTGATCCCATTTCTTTGGAGCAGAGCCGGCAAGTCGAGCCCATGCTGCACCAGGCTGTACCTCTGCAAAAAACGCATGCGCCGTCCTGGCGCCCAAGCCGGAGGATCGGCCAACCACTGCTCAGGCCTCAGCAAGGCGCCTTGGCCATCCGCTCCAAGCTGCAGGCGCATTCCGTCCAGACCAGGCACCACCCGCTGCACATAGCTGCCGAAACCTGAATGCCCGGGCAGCCAGGAGAGCAGGTTGATCAGATGCATCAGATCAGGAAGGGAAGAGTGCGGCGTTCACTGCTGAGCAGCCGGATCGCGATCCAGATGCCCAGTGCATTCGCAGCCAAAAGCACAAAACCAACACCCCACTGCACCTCTCCAACCATCAAGCTATGGCGAATTGGAGACAGAACCCGGTAAAGGGGATTGATGTTGGCCGTCCAGGCCATCGCCCCAAGATTCTTTTTCTCATAGAGAATCGGGGAGAGCAGAAACACCAACTGCAGCACAATCGGCACCAGCTGATAGAGATCCCGAAAACGAGCCCCCAGAAGACAGGTAAGCATCGGAAACCAATAGAGAAATAAAAACAAATTCAGCAAAGGCAACCAACCACAAAGAATCAGATTGAAAAGCAGGTTGTGTTGAAAGAAACTCAGCGCCAACAACACCATCAAGAACGATTGAAGAAACGTTTGCAACTGAAAAGCCCATTCCTCCAAGGTGTAAAAGATCGGATGCAGGTTAATGTTGTGCAGGTGATCACGATTATGCTCAAACAGATTAGGAGCACCACTCACCGCCCCACTGATGGTGTTCCACACCACTAATCCCAAGCCGAGATAAACCACATAAACAGTGAAGTTCTGCACTTTGAACACCGTGCCATACACAGCAGCCAGAACTGCGATTGAAAACAAATTGGACAGTCCAAGCCAGAAGCTCCCCAAGGTGGTTCGTGCGAAACGGGCTCGGGTCCGTGCCGTTGCAGTGAACCACCACACCCTGCGGCTCTCCCAGGCATGACGCAGGATGCGGCGCACCGACTCACGCCGGGGACGAATAGAGGCAGACATGTCGGACACGCTCATCAACGACGGGTCGCGTGATAGTGATTGAGAGCCTGGTCGAGGGGCCCGTCAAAGACGATGCTGCCCTCACTGAACACCAGCCCACGTCGGCAAAACCGCTTCAGCAGTGCGTCTGAATGAGATGCCAATAACAACGTGCCAGCGGAGGCCAGGAATGACTCCAAACGAACTTTGGCCTTCTCGTAGAAGCTGCTGTCTCCAGCACCAAAGCCCTCATCCATGGCCAGACAGTCGTGGCGGGATCCTGTGAGCACCGCAAACATCAATCGTGCCGCCATCCCTTGGCTGTAGGTCTTCACAGGGAGATGCACGAAATCACCGAGGCCGGAGAAGGTCACCACGTCATTGCAGAAGGCCTCAAAGCCACGAAGATTGCCGTGGGTGAGCAGGTAGTGGGCTTTGATCGCTTGCTGACCACTGAGTTCAGGACTGGTGATGAAGCTTTTATGGATCATCGGATGCACAGTCACATGGGCCTGAAAGACCCCCGCTGAATGCTGATAGATCCCGGAAACGAGGCGAAGAAACGTTGATTTGCCGGCGCCGTTGTGACCGATCAAGGCCACGCGCTCACCTTCCCGCACGGTGCAGCTCACATTTGCAAGGGCCGTAATCACCGCGCCACCACGCCTGCGATTCAAGCGCCCACCTGTCACCGAACGAATCAGAGAAGCCTTCAAACTACGGGTTTCCGTGGTGGCCACAGGGATATCAAGACGCACATTCTCCAAGCGCAAAACCAGATTAGAGTTCTCACCGGTGTCGCAAGCCTGAGTGGTGTGGACTGTGTCAATCATAGAGTGATACTACCGTTGACTCCAAACAAAGAGATTCTTTGGCCAGTGCCAGCAAGACGCAAACGGCAAAACGTTCATCAGAAATTAGGGTCAACACATCACAGGCATCAGCGAAGCTGTCCTTCCTCGAGCGAACATCCCCTTCTAAAGCCCTCCAAACAGGGATACTAATAAGACCCTGTCATTTCATCCCAAAACAAGAAGGCGATGAACGTACTCTTCATTCACCAGAATTTCCCAGCACAATACCGACACATTTGCCAACAACTGCTTCGACAGGAATGTCATACGATAGTTTCAATTGGGATGGGGAAAAGCCCCTTCAAAAATAGCCAAAACTACGCGCACATACAATACTCGGCTGAACGTTCAAGCACCAGGGGGATTCATCCTTGGGTCACTGACATCGAAACGAAAAGCATCCGCGCTGAAGCCTGCGGAAAAGTATGCCAAAAATTGAAGTCACAGGGCTTTGTTCCTGACATTATCTGCGGCCATCCTGGCTGGGGAGAGCTCCTTGGCATCCCCTACGTTTGGCCCCAATCACCAATCCTGATGTATCAAGAATTTTATTACAATGAACACGGATTCGATAGTGATTTCGACCCAGAATTTGCAAAGCAGCAAAGCGATTGGTCAAAAAAAACGGAAACGTATCTGAAAAATGCCAATTCACTACTTAACCTTCAACACGCAACTTGGAATGTCACACCAACAAACTTCCAACGGAGTTCTTTCCCAATCCAGTTTCACCAACGATTCTCCACCATTCATGATGGAATTTCAAACCATGCACAACCCGCACCGGACAAAAGTAACATCAAAGTCCAGGTAGGCAAGCAGACCATTCTCAGTGATCAGGATCAACTCATCACGTTTGTGAACCGCCGCGTCGAGCCTTACCGCGGCTGTCACTCCTTCATCCGTTCTATTCCTCTCATTCAGGAAAGAAACCCCAACGCCATCATCGTGATTGTTGGCATTGCCAAGGGCGTGAGCTACGGGAGCCCCTGCCCCCAGGGCGAGTGGAAAGACGTTTTCCTCAAGGAAATCGAAGGTCATTACGATCCTGAAAAGGTTCTTTTTGTGGGTCAGCTTCCCTACCAAGACTTTTTAAATCTGCTGAAGCTGAGTCGCGTTCATGTATATCTCACCTATCCATTTGTGCTCAGCTGGAGCCTGCTCGAAGCCATGAGCACAGGATGCGCGATTGTCGGATCCTCCACTGCTCCGGTAACAGAAGTGATTGAGGACAACGTGCACGGTCTTCTCGTCAACTTCTTTGACCCCAAGGCCATCGCTGCAGGCATCACTGATCTTCTTCACGATGGCGACCGCGCAGCCAGACTGGGAAAAAACGCCCATCAGCGTGCTGTTGAGCAGTACAGCCTTGAGCGATGCCTACCGCGCCAGCTTGAGCTGATCAATCTGGTGGCCAGAAAGGTAATCGGAGCCTGAATTCAGCGGCCACCAGCTTTGAGAACAGTTTTAATTGTGCGGAAAAGGATCACCAGATCCAACCATGTGCTGAAGTGCCTTAAGTAGTAAAGGTCGTACGACAATTTCAGATCGGAGTCTTCGATGCTGCTGGCATAGGGTGCACAAACCTGAGCCCAACCACTCAATCCCGGTCGCATCCAATGGCGTTTGCGATAATGGGGGATGTGCCGCTCCAGCTCGTGCTCCAGCTCCGGACGCTCCGGACGCGGACCGATCAGGCTCATCTCACCGTTCAGCACATTCAGCAGCTGTGGTAACTCATCGAAGCGCAAACGGCGCAACCACAGCCCCACCCGGGTGATGCGCTGATCACCGGGCTGAGTCCAGAGCGCTGGTGCATGAGCCGGTTGGACAGACATGGTGCGCAACTTGAACACGCGGAAGGGTCGACCCAGCCAACCACTGCGCCACTGCACATACAGCACGGGCCCGCGATCTTCCAGCCAGATCAGCAAGGCAGCCAAGCCCACAAAGGGAATGCTCAGCAACAGCAGACCACCAGCCACCACCAAATCGGCCATCCGCTTGAGCTGGGCCTGCACGCTGAAGGCTGCAGCCCAGGGAAGATCGTCGTAGCTAAGGCCGCCCTCGGGCAGAAAGGCCGGTGGCAACCGTTCCTGCTGCTGTTCAAACAGACTCAGAGGTGAAACCACCCTGACCTGGCGCGGGTCGAGGGTCTCCAGTGTTTCCTGAAGGGAAACCCAGCGGGGATCGCCCTCCAACCCGGGCGCCAGGGCCAGCAGGAAGGGACGATCCACGTCAGTCAACACCAACTGCAAGTGCTCGACACTGACCAGCTCCAGGCGCTCTCGCTGCGGCACCCGTCGCCAGCTCACCAACATCGCTTCTTGATCGTCCGGGCCAGCCAGCAACAACACACGAGGCCGGTCAGGCATCAGCACACCACGTCGCAGGCCCACGCGCACCAGGAGCGACCAAACGAACAGCAGACCCATCCAAAGGAACTGCACCCGCCGCTCCACTAGCCACACCTCCTCTCCAGGGTTGATCAGCCAGCGAGCGATCGCCACCACCATCAGGGTCACCACGCTGGTCAGCAGCAGCCGCTGCAGCAACACTGGCAACGCCAGCTGTCGCCAGCGCAGCACGGTGTACCCACCAAATAACCAACCCAGGAGGGGATAGAGCAAAAAACTAAACACCAGCCAGGCCCTCTGACCCTCCAGATCCGAGCTGCCCGTGGGGACCGCCGACAGTGCATCAGGGGCTACCACGATCACCAGCAGAATCAGCAGCTGTCCAAGCCAATCGAGCAGAACTGCCCGCAGCAGCAACGAGCGAGGATCACATCCCCACATCAGCGATCACCTCCTGCACAGCGGCGCCACAAAGGCCACAGATCATCCAGCAGACATGACCACAGCCTCCATGGGTTGAAAGGATCGTCAATCAAGACTTTTGGTTCAGAAACATCTGCCTCCACCCGCTGAATGAGGCACTTGCGGGCCATGGCAACCCAGTTCCGGATTGCCATTGTCTCAGTGTGAACGTTCAGATCGACTTTCTCATCAGATCCCACACGGCAACGCTTGAGGCAAGCGTTTGAAGTTGTTGTTAAGAGTGCGTTGAACGCCAAGACCTTTGCCCAGGCCCATGGCCGCCACGATTTACCTGCACTGGACTGCCACCGGCTACGACTGGATCCGCCCTGGTCACTATCACGCGATCATCAGCGGTGATGGGCGGGTGCACAGGCTGCATGCCACCAGCGTGGATCTTCCGGCCCACACCTGGGCGCGCAACAGCAATGCCGTGGCCCTTTCTTGCGCCTGCATGGGCGGCCAGCCCGACCCCTGGACTCTGCCGCCCACGCCTGCGCAGCTCATGAGCCTCTGCGCTGAAACCGCCTCGATCGCGGCCAGCTGGGGCTGGACAGCAGCGGACATCACGGTCCAGCGGGTCATGACCCACGCCGAGGCGGCCTCCAACAAAGACGGACGCATGATGCACGACAACTACGGGCCGGTGGTCTGGGGCGGCACGGGCGAGCGCTGGGATCTGCTGCAGTTAGCCAAAAACGGCCCCATTGATGGCGGTGAACAGCTTCGAGCCCGGATCCGGGCACTCATGGATGGACATTCAGTGAGCGACGCCGTCAGCGATCGTTTGGGTTTCAAAGGGGAAACCACGATCCAGGCCCGGAGCGAAGCGCTAACCGTGACGATTGACGGCGAAGGCCGATCCTGGGCCCCGGCAACCGATCTCCTGGAACGCTATGGCATCCCCTATGCCTGGAACGCCAGTGAGCGACAGATCATGATCGGCGCCTTGGATGTTGCGCCCACCTACCGGGACGACAGCGTGCAAGCCTCGGTGGGCTGGCCCCTATTCACCATGACCCTGCAATCGGGCAATGCACCGGTGATCCTCACAGGCATCGTGCGGCCATCGGAATCAGGGGATCGGGCCTGGTGCCGGGTGCTGGAGTTCGCCGAAGAGTTCGGCATCTCCATTCACTACAACCCGTTCACGCTGCTGGAGCGGCGGGGCGGCTGAAGGCCGAACTGCATCAGAGGATGACCGAATGACCCGCTACCGCCTGGTGGAACATGCGTCCGGAGCACCTGGGCTGCGATGGTTCGGAATGGGCCCGGATCTGAGGCCGACCCGCGGCTTACTGAAGCTGCAGCGTCTGTTTGACAAACACGCTTTCTGGGCTCAACAACGCAACCAACGGCAACTCAAACGCATGCTGGCGGGCAGCACGGTGGTGGTCAGCCTCTGGAGAGGCAAACGTCTCGTGGGATTCGGACGGGCAACGAGTGACGGCATTCACCGTGCGGTGCTCTGGGATGTAGTGGTGGCCGGCGACCTTCAGGGCCGTGGGCTAGGACGCCGGGTGGTGGAAGCTCTGCTCAGCACACGATCCATTCGTGGCGCAGAGCGCGTTTATCTGATGACCACCAATAGCGCGGGCTTCTATGAACAACTGGGCTTCGAAGCTGCTCAGCCGCAGAAGCTGTTGATCAGAAAACAATGATCAAGGCAAGCGGATGAAGAGATTCGAACTCTCGACCCTCTCCTTGGCAAGGAGATGCTCTACCACTGAGCTACATCCGCATGTCAGTCGCGTGGGATGTGTCCCTTGCGACCTGGCAAGCATGCACTACAAGGGGGCCCTGGGTCAATCCACTGACAACGAGGTGGGCAGAGTCTTCATCAAGGACCCCATTTCCAGGGCCTGCAAGCCATAACTCCAGCCCAGATTGCTCTTGATGCCCGCCCGCTCAAGCGCCTGTTGCATGGTGTCGGTGGTCAGCACTCCGAAAATCACCGGCACACCAGTGTCCCGCGCCACAGCCGCAATCCCTTTGCTGGCCTCCGAAACCACGACATCGAAATGTGGAGTATCTCCGCGGATCACAGCACCCAGGGTGACCACCACTTGATAGCGCCCACTCCGCGCCAGTTGCTGCGCCACCAAGGGCAACTCGAACGACCCCGGCACCCAGGCCACATCCAATTGCTCACTGTCAGCAGCCGTATTCACGCCATGCCGACCGAGACAGTCCAAGCAACCACTTAACAATTTGCCAGTGACAAGGTCATTGAATCGAGCGATCACGACTGCGATGCGCAGTCCTTGCACATCAGTGAAACGCCCTTCAAAAGTGGCCATGGAGTGGCAGTCGGCTCATTCAATGCTCCCACTGAGCGTGACCGCCAGCAGGTTCAGACCACGAAGAAGCTCATGCCCCAGTTCACTAAAACCAAAGCCACCCAGACAATGCCACCCAAAAGGATCAGACGATTGGAGCGGCCGCTGTCCTCATTGGAGGCATAAAGCACAGGAACGGCCACAATCAGGGCAAACGACATCACCACCAGCGCCAGAACGGTGAGTGTGTTGAGGATCTGCATGGGGTTTCGGTCGACGCCTGGTCGGTTGGCCAGATTCTCCCACGACGATGACACCCCTGTTCACGATCACTGCACCAACCTTCACAGCCTGTGGTGATCCACGCGGCGACAGGACCAACCGACCATCGGTACGATCCCGAGCAGGGTGAATCGTCCGATGCCGCGCTCCGCTGCCCAATCCGAAGCGCAAACCCTTCAGGGAAGTCTGTTCGGAGCTCCTGAATCCGCCGAGACATCAAAAAGGCGTTCGGTGCCGTCCGCTGCAACCGAGCTGGATGACCTGACGGATGCCAGCCTCAGCGCCGATGCCGCCGCCCGGCCCCGGCAACGCCAGGAGCGCGATGCGTTCACCAACGCTGGAAACGAACAAGACGCAGATGGCTCGGATCCAGACGACAACGGCGATGAACCGGCCTGGGCCCACCACAACCAAGTGGATCTGGCCCAGCTCACGCCGATGCTGCGCCACTACGTAGAGCTCAAAATTGAGCATCCCGAGCGCGTTCTGCTCTACCGCCTCGGTGACTTCTTCGAGTGCTTCTTTGAGGATGCTGTTGAGCTCTCACGGGTTCTGGAGCTCACCCTCACCGGCAAAGAAGGGGGCAAAGCGATCGGCCGCGTGCCCATGGCCGGCATTCCCCATCACGCCGCTGAGCGCTACTGCGCCGACCTGATCCGACGCGGCTATTCGGTGGCCCTCTGCGATCAGCTCGAAACAACCCCCAGCAAGGGTGCCCTGCTCAAACGCGGCATCACCCGCGTGCTCACTCCCGGCACGGTGCTGGAAGAAGGCATGCTCAGCGCCCGCCGTAACAATTGGCTGGCCGCCGTGGTGGTGGAGCCCTCCACCAGTAAAAAGCCCTTCCGTTGGGGACTGGCCAGTGCCGACGTGAGCACCGGCGATGTGCTGGTGCTGGAGCGCAGCGGCAGCGATGCCCTTCACCAGCAGCTGGCCCAGCTCGAAGCATCTGAACTGCTTTGGGCCGCTGAGGACGACACCGAGCCAGCGCGACCGGCCTGGTGCCCCGATCGCCTGCGGCTCAGCCCCATGGCCCGCACCCCCTTTAGCGCTCCCGAGGCGGAACAGACCCTCAAGGCGCACTACAAACTGACGAGCCTTGATGGCCTGGGCCTGCCGGAGCTACCCCTGGCCCTACGGGCTTTCGGAGGGTTGCTGCAGTACGTCAACGACACCCAGCCCCTGGAAGACAACGCCCGTGTACCTCTGGATGTACCCAGGATCGTGCACAGCGGCGAGACCCTGGTGCTCGACGCCCAGACCCGCCGCAACCTGGAGCTCACAGCCACCCAGCGGGACGGACAGCTGCAGGGATCGTTGCTTTGGGCCATCGACCAGACCCTCACGGCCATGGGCGGCCGCTGCCTGCGCCGCTGGCTGGAGGCGCCACTGATGGACCTCACCGCCATCCAACAGCGCCAGGCGGTGGTGAGCCTGCTGGTGGATCAGCGTTCTCTGCGCCAGGTGCTGCGCCGCCTGCTGCGCCCCATGGGCGATCTGGAGCGCCTGGCAGGCCGGGCCGGTGCAGGCCATGCCGGTGCCCGCGATCTGGTGGCCATCGCCGATGGCCTCGAGCGGCTCCCCCAACTAACGGCCCGCCTGCAAAGCAAGCTGACGCACTGGCCCGAGGAGCTCACAGCTCTGCATCAGCCTGAACCAGCTCTAGTCGAGCTGGCCGCTGACATCCGCCAGACCCTCATCGCCGCCCCTCCCCTCTCACTCAGCGAAGGCGGCCTGATCCACGACGGCGTCGACCCCCTGCTCGATGGCCTGCGCAACCAACTCGACGATCAGAACGCCTGGCTGGCCGAGCAGGAGCGTCTGGAGCGTGAGCGCAGCGGCAACAACAACCTGCGCCTGCAGTACCACCGCACCTTCGGTTACTTCCTGGCGGTCAGCAAAGCCAAGGCTTCATCGGTGCCGAACCATTGGATCCGCCGCCAGACCCTGGCCAATGAGGAGCGCTTCATCACCCCAGAACTGAAAGAGCGGGAAGGACGCATCTTTCAACTGCGAGCTCGGGCCTGCCAGCGGGAATACGAATTCTTCTGTGGCCTGCGTGAGCAGGTGGGGGCGATGGCCGCACCGATCCGCCAAGCGGCCCGAGCAATAGCCAGTCTCGACGCCCTCACCTCGCTGGCAGAGTCCGCCGCCACAGGCGGCTGGTGCGCCCCAGTGCTCAGTGACAATCGCCAATTGGAGATCCGCGCAGGTCGTCATCCGGTAGTGGAACAGCTGCTGGTTGAGTCCGCCTTCACCCCCAACGACCTCGCCCTGGGCAATGGCACTGATCTGATCGTGCTCACCGGCCCCAATGCAAGCGGCAAGAGCTGCTATCTACGCCAGATCGGTGTCATTCAGCTGCTGGCCCAGATCGGCAGCTGGGTGCCTGCCGCCTCAGCCGCCATCGGCCTGACCGATCGCATCTTCACCCGGGTGGGCGCCGTGGATGATCTCGCTGCGGGCCAGTCCACCTTCATGGTGGAAATGGCGGAAACCGCCAACATCCTGCACCACGCCAGCGAACGCTCCCTGGTGCTGCTCGATGAGATCGGCCGGGGTACGGCCACCTTCGATGGCCTTTCCATCGCCTGGGCCGTGAGCGAACACCTGGCCGGCGATCTCAAAGCCCGCACCGTGTTTGCCACCCATTACCACGAGCTCAACAACCTGGCCGCAGAGCGCTCCAACGTGGCCAACTTCCAGGTCATGGTGCAGGAAACCGGCGCCGATCTGGTGTTCTTGCATCAAGTGCAGGCTGGCGGAGCCAGCCGCAGCTACGGCATCGAAGCCGCGCGCCTCGCCGGCGTGCCCGCACCCGTGGTGCAACGCGCTCGGCAGGTGCTCGATCAGCTGGCGGCCTGAGCGGCCCGCAGCAATGCATTCACGGCTGCAGCCACCAAACCGGCGCCGCCACGGGTGCCCTCTAAGCGGATCTGGGCCAGACCACTAACGGCCAGGCGTCGTTTGCTTTCCGGCACTCCCACAAACCCCACCGGCATGCCGATCACCAGCGAAGGGGTATCGGCCCCTGCCTGCACCTGATCGAGCAGCTGCTCCAACGCGGTGGGGGCACTGCCCACCAGCACCAACGGCAGGGCAGAGCCGGATGCGCGAGCCGCTGCGCTGAGTTCAGGCCAGGCTCTTTGCATCGCCGCTGCTGATCGAGTGGATCCCTGCGGCGCGAGCGGCGGAGCCCAGTCGAGCAGGCAATGCACTGCGTTGCCCAGGGTTCGGGCCGCCATCGGTGACACCGCCGCCGCGGCCATGGCCGTGTCCGTGAGAATCACAGCCTTACCCGTAAGCGCCTCCACACCGCAAGCGCAGGCGCCATCACTGAACTGAAGCAGGGACATCAGGCCGGGATCACCGCTGCTGTGCACAAGCCGCTCCAGCACCTGCTGCTCCAGGGTGTCCAAATCCGTCTCCCCCAGCAGGGCACGAATGCGCCGAATGCTTTCCGTGAAGATCGGGTGATCGGCCATGGCGGCGCTCTCCTCAGACAGGCACTGCCCACACAGGGCAGACTTCAGCATCCTCTGACGCCCCGTCACCATGCCGATCCAGCTGCTGTGGGGCGATGATTCCGCGGCATTGGAGCGGGCCATTCAGTCAGTGATCAACAGCGCGCTGGATCCGGCCTGGGCCAGCGTGAACTTGAGCAGGCTGGATGGCAGCGAGAGCGGGCAGGCCCGACAGGCTCTGGAAGAGGCACGAACGCCGCCGTTTGGCGGCGGGGCGCGGGTGGTGCTGCTACAGCGCTCACCCTTTTGCAATGCTTGCCCCAGTGAGCTGGCCGATCGCTTTGAAGCGTCCATCGACGCCATCCCCGACAGCACCCAGTTGCTGCTCTGCAACCCCACCAAACCCGATGGCCGGCTGCGCACCACCAAGGCCCTGCAGAAGCGGGTGAAGGCAGGGCAAGCCAAGGAACTCAGCTTCAAACTGCCGGCTGTCTGGGATGGCGCCGGTCAGCGGCAGCTGGTGGAGCGCACTGCTGACGAGCTCGCTCTGACCCTGGAGCCCAACGCAGTGGATGCCCTCATCGATGCCATCGGCAGCGACAGCGCCCGGCTCACAATGGAATTGCAAAAACTGGCCCTGCACGCCGAGAGCACTGGCAGCGATCGCATCAGCGCTGCAGCCGTGCAAAGCCTGATCGACGGGCTGAGCACCAATGCCCTGCAGGTGGGCGATGCCCTTCTCGCCGGCGATCCCGGGGAAGCAATCGCCCTGCTCGATGCTCTGATCGAAGGCGGCGAACCAGCCCTGCGCATCGTCGCCACCCTCTCTGGGCAGATTCGCGGCTGGCTCTGGGTACTGCTGCTGGAGCAGCAAGGAGAACGGGATGTGGCCGTGATCGCCAAGGCCGCCGGCATCGGCAATCCCAAGCGGATCTACGTGATGCGCAAGCAGCTACAGGGCCGCAGCCCGGAACGCTGCCTCAAGCTGCTCGGCCGGCTTCTGGATGTGGAAGCAGCGCTCAAACGCGGCGCTTTACCAGGCGATGCCTTCCGTGATGGGCTGCTTGGTTGAGAAACCTTTTCAGTCCAATCAAGCCTGACAAAACAATCAAAAAACTAGCAATTTTCGCAATTACCCAATAACAATCAATGAAAATGCCATCCGACTTAGCAGAAAAAGGCACACGATTCACGCTCAACCGCTACCAGCGTTTTTTCAATAGAAAATTAACAATCAAGAAGCCCATAACATTCACAGACAAAATACATCACTTCATTATAGCTGCCCATTGGCAAGACATTAAAATTGTGACCGAAATGACTGACAAAATCAATGTACGCACGTACGTTGCCTCCCAAATTGGCCCCGAATACCTCAACGAAGTAATTTGGACAAGCAGCAAAATAGACGATGCTCCGTTACAAGATTACGCCTGTGGCAATTGGATTCTCAAAACCAATCATGGCTGTGGTGGCCATCAAGTGATCAGGCAGAATAACCTGAACGAGATTCGACAAGCGATCAAGAATTTACTTACAAAAAACTACTACTTTGCCGCAGCTGAACCACAATACTTTTTTATCGAACCCAAAGCTTTTATTGAAAAACTTGTCAAAAGTGACCGCAATAAGCCTCCACTCATGTTTCGTCTTTGGTGCTTTACAGGATCAGTGGCACTCATCCAAGCAGACGATGGCAATCCAGTCAGTCCCTTCTACAATCGTCAATGGCAAGATATGCAGATCTCAAGAGTTAACGGAAAGCCCCCAGAAAGTCAGATCAAAAGACCAGAAAATTTAAACGAGCTAATTCGAATCGCAGAAAAACTAAGCAAGCCTTTCAGATTCGTGCGCGTTGATTTATACAATGAAAATGGGATAATCCGCTTCAGCGAGTTAACATTTACACCCCTTGCAGGGAATATATTTTTTAATCCAAAAATCTGGGATCTTATACTTGGCAAACTCTGGCAATAAGATCCAGTATTTCTCATTCTAAATCGCTCCGTCTTTCTAATGTCCCCGGCAGCCGACGACTCAATGAGACAATCGCCTCCGGTATGAAGCGGCAAGGATGGCTCTGCTGGTGCAGAAATTTGGCGGCACCTCCGTTGGCAGCGTTGAGCGCATTCAGGCCGTTGCCCAGCGCATCGCCGCCTGCAAGGAAGACGGCAATGACCTCGTGATCGTGGTGTCGGCCATGGGCCACACCACCGATGAACTCACCGCCAAAGCTCGTGCCATCAACAGCAACCCGCCCCAGCGGGAGATGGACATGCTGCTGGCCACTGGCGAACAGGTGTCCATCGCCCTGCTGTCGATGGCTCTGCACGCCCTAGGCGTGCCAGCGGTCTCGATGACCGGCTCCCAGGTCGGCATCGTCACCGAGTCAGCCCATGGCCGGGCCCGCATCCTCGATGTACGCACCGACCGTCTGCGCAGCCGCCTGGCCGAAGGGCAGGTGGTGGTGGTGGCCGGCTTTCAGGGCACCAGCCTGAGCAGTGGCGGCACCGCCGAGATCACCACCCTGGGCCGCGGTGGCTCAGACACCTCGGCGGTAGCCCTGGCGGCAGCCCTCGGCGCCGACGCCTGTGAGATCTACACCGATGTACCCGGAGTCCTCACCACCGACCCGCGCAAGGTGGTGGATGCTCAGCTCATGCCGGAGGTGAGCTGCGATGAAATGCTCGAGCTGGCCAGCCTCGGGGCTGCCGTCCTCCATCCCCGCGCCGTGGAGATCGCCCGAAACTATGGCGTCACCATGGTGGTGCGCTCCAGCTGGAGCGATGACGCCGGAACCACCCTGACCAGCCGCAGCGCCCAGCCCATTGGACGCGAGGGACTGGAACTGGGGCGGCCGGTGGATGGAGCCGAATTGGTAGAAGAGCAAGCGGTGCTGGCTCTTTCTCATGTGCCGGATCAACCCGGCGTGGCCGCCCAACTCTTCGAAAGCCTCTCCAAAGGCGGGGTGAATGTGGACCTGATCATCCAGTCCACCCACGAGAACAACAGCAACGACATCACTTTCACCGTGGCCGAATCCGAACTGGATAAGGCCCGCTGCATCTGCAACGCCCAGCTCCAAACCCTGGGCGGTGATCTCGTTGCAGAAGCCGGCATGAGCAAACTCAGCATCAGCGGCGCGGGGATCATGGGTCGGCCCGGCATCGCCGCCGGCCTGTTCCAGACCTTGTCACGGGTCGGCATCAATCTGCGTTTAATCGCCACCAGCGAAGTGAAGGTGAGCTGCGTGATCGAGGCATCCGCCGGTGCTAAGGCCCTGCAAGCCACCCAGGAAGCGTTCGAACTCGACAGCGCTCTGATCAGCCTTAATCCCCTGCCCAGCGGCGAGGGCGAACCGGAAGTGCGTGGTGTGGCCTTGGACAGGGATCAGGCCCAGGTGAGCGTGCGACACGTGCCTAACAAACCCGGCACCGCCGGTGCTCTCTGCCATGCCTTGGCGGACGCAGGCATCAGCCTCGATGGCATCGTGCAGTCGGAGCGACAGCACGCCGATGGCAGCCGCGACATCAGCTTCACGCTCAAGCGTGACGACCGCGCAGCCGCCGATCGCGCCCTGAGAGGCCTGCTGGCCCAATGGCCCGGAGCACTGCTGGAGGATGGTCCCGCCATTGCCCGCGTCAGCGCCGTGGGTGCGGGGATGCCGGCAACGGCCGGCACCGCTGGACGCATGTTCCGCTATCTGGCGGACGCGGGGCTGAACATTGAGATGATCGCCACCAGCGAAATTCGCACCAGTTGCGTTGTGGCTGAGTCCGACGGCATTGCCGCCCTTCGGGCTGTCCATACCGGATTCCAGCTGGGTGGATCAACCCACCACGAAGCCCAGGGAACGGAATCACCTCTGGAGAAATAACTTTTAGAGGCTCAAAAAATCGACCAAGTTCACGATTAAAGCCTGCAGTCGATCATTAAGACGACCCGATTTGGCTGATGACTAATGACTAATTACTGAGGCTTGCAATCTTTACTTGAGCCTGATCCAAAAGGTAAGACGCCGTATGAGACTTCTCAGCAAGCAATGAGCGATGATAGTCAGAACAGTAATCCTGCACTTTATCAAGCGAAGTATTTGAAGACGACAGGCTTGATACATTCCGCTGCTCTGATTCCAATGGAAAATCCTCTTGCCAATCAGACTTCAAATTTAAGAAGCTTAACCGACCAGAGCTTGCATATGCATAAAAATCATTATTCAATGTTGACGTCCTAATAACAACCTCCGGCAAAAAAGGATTCAAAGCTTTAGCTATAGAATCGTAAGACAAATTGCCTGAAATTGTTCCATTAAATTCGGGCAGCTTCTCCGCAGGAACTAGCATTGTTAGTATTCTAGAAGTATAAACATCGCACGAAAATGGTAAACGCGTATTTTGGTTTGACGCGGGACTGATTAAATTATGAGAGAGGGTGAAATCAAGAAAATACGAGAAACTATCTTTTGACTTTGAACCGTAAGCGAGACTAGCAGACTTGGGATGTAGTTTCGTGAACGATCGGAAAAACTTGCCGCATCCATCCAATCCATAAGACCAAAGCGAAAAATACCACAAAAAGGGTTGTCGAATTGTCAGAATTTTTGGGGTACTATCAACAACTTTTGGGCGTGAGTGCTTTTTTTCTTTCACAAATTTTGCACCCTCGCATATTCTTCGTAGCTTACGAGTCAGAAAAGAGCATCCGGTTTTTTCTAAATCTAAGTAAGTCCAATCAGCTGTTCTAAGCATAGAAATACGTAATTACCAGTCAGACTTTAAACGTCCAACACACCTCGACGCAAACCCCCAAAATCAAGATTCGATTAAACACCTCCGCAACAAAATGTTGTTTAATTTTGACCCACCAGCTTCTGACGCAGCCGCTTGATGCGATCCCGCAAGTTCGCCGCCTCTTCGAAGTCGAGCTTCTTGGCTGCGTCCTTCATCTTCAGCTCCAACTGATCGATCAGCTCCGGTAAGGCATCCAAAGTCATGCCATCGGCATCGTCCTCAAGAGCTTCCACCGCCTTGCTGGCCACCTTCACTAGATCGGCATCCGGGCCGTCAGTCTTGAGCTTGCGGCTCAGCTCCAAGAAACTGAGGATCGAATTACTGGCCTTCTTGCCCGCAGCCGTCGGCACAATGCCGTGCTTCTCGTTGTAGGCCTGCTGGATGCTGCGTCGGCGCTCGGTTTCGCTGATCGCCTTGGCCATCGAATCAGTGAGATTGTCTCCGTAAAGCAGCGCCTTACCCTCCACGTGGCGCGCCGCCCGGCCGATGGTCTGAATTAACGACCGCTCAGCCCGCAAAAAGCCCTCCTTATCCGCATCGAGAATCGCCACCAGACTCACTTCCGGTAGGTCCAGGCCCTCCCGCAACAGGTTCACCCCCACCAGCACGTCGTATTCACCCAAACGCAGGTCCTGGATGATCTCGATGCGCTCGATGGAGTGAATCTCCGAGTGCAGATAGCGCACCCGCACGTCGTTCTCCGCCAAATAGTCGGTGAGATCCTCCGCCATCCGCTTGGTGAGGGTCGTCACCAGCACCCGTTGCTGTTTGCTGGCCCGGTCACGGATCTCCCCGAGCAGATCATCCACCTGGCCGTTAGTGGGCCGCACCTCCACGATCGGATCGAGCACGCCGGTGGGCCGGATCACCTGCTGAGCCACCTCATCGCCGCTTACCTCCAACTCCCAGTTCCCCGGCGTAGCACTCACAAACACGGTCTGGCGTGCCTTCGTCCAAAACTCTTCCCCCTTCAACGGGCGATTATCCGCTGCACTGGGCAGGCGGAAGCCATGGTCAATCAGAACTTTCTTGCGGGCCTGGTCGCCGTTGTACATCGCCTGCAACTGGGAGCAAGTCACATGGCTTTCATCCACGATCAACAGCCAATCGTCGGGGAAATAATCAATCAGGCATTCCGGTGCTGAGCCCGGCTCACGACCGGCCAGATGGCGGGCGTAGTTCTCCACGCCATTGCAGTACCCCACTTGCCCCAGCATCTCCAGGTCGTACTTCGTGCGTTGCTCAAGCCGTTGAGCCTCCAGCAGCTTGCCCTCGGCATTCAAAAAATCCAGACGTTCGTTGAGCTCCGAGCGGATCGCCTGAACCGCAGTGTCCAGGCGGTCTTTGGGGGTCACAAAGTGTTTGGCCGGATAGATGTTGATCGTCTCCAGGCTCTGAAGAATCTCCCCGGTGGTGGGATCTACATAGCGGATCGCCTCCACCTCATCGCCAAACAGCTCCACCCGCACCAGCCGGTCTTCATAGGCGGGGCCGATTTCCAGCACATCGCCCTTCATGCGGAAGCGACCACGGGCAATTTCAGTGTCGTTGCGGCTGTACTGGTTATTAACCAGCTCCCGCAACTGACCGCGGATGTTCAGCGTCTCGCCCACCTCAAACTTCACAGCAGCCTTGAGGTATTCACTCGGTATTCCCAGCCCGTAGATGCAGCTGATCGAGGCCACCACAATCACATCGCGCCGTTCAAACAACGACCGCGTTGCCGAGTGGCGCAGCATATCGATCTCTTCATTGATCGATGCCGTTTTGGCGATATAGGTGTCGCTCACCGGAACGTAAGCCTCCGGCTGGTAGTAGTCGTAGTAGGAGATGAAATATTCCACGGCGTTGTGAGGGAAAAACTCCCTCAACTCGTTGCAGAGCTGGGCCGCCAGGGTTTTGTTGTGGGCCAACACCAGTGCCGGCCGGCCGGTTTGGGCAATCACATTGGCCATCGTGAACGTTTTGCCCGTGCCCGTCGCGCCCAGCAGAGTCTGATAACGCTGCCCGTCATTCACCCTCGCCACCAGCTGCTTGATCGCCGTCGGCTGATCACCCTTGGGGCTGTAGGGAGCTGTGAGGTCGAAGGCGGGCATGGTCCTTGCGTCAGTCGCCCGGAATGGCCAACCACCTTACGGAGAACTGCCTTGGCTTCGAGAAAGCGGGCAGCAGAAACCTACGCACCAGGCCCCAACAAAGCCCGCACCGCCACGGTGCCGATCAGGCTGTACACCCCAGCGCCGAGAAGGGCACTGAAGAATCCGCGCTTGAGGGTGAATCCATCGATCAGCCAACTCGCCAGGGCGAACAGGATGGTGGCGATCAACCAGTTGAACAGGAACGACACAGGAAAAATCAAACCGCCCAGGGACGTCACCACCCACAGCGGCCCCAGCAGCAGTTTCAAGGGCAGGATCAGCAACGTCCCCAGCAAGCCGATCAGCACTGCGGCCCACAACGCTGTGCCGAAATTGGCCACTTCAACACCGAGAGGCAGAGCTGCCACCACCAGCAGCACCACAGCTCTCACGGGCCATTGGAGCAGCCAGGCGAGGGTTCCCATACCGAATGGATTGATCAGAGTTTCAACCTAGAAACCCTCGCCCGAGCTGCCAAGGGCATGAATCACACGCGACTTGTGGCCGGGCTCGCAGTGAGAGCCTCACGCAGACTGCGCACCACAGCCACCATCGCCAACTCATCGCTGAGGCGATTCACCGCCGACCCCACACCCACACCGGAAGCACCGGCAGCAATAGCCATCGACACGGTGACGGCCGACAGTCCAGACGCGCAGAGCACAGGTGCACGCAGACCGGCCTGTTGCAAGGCGGCGCTAATGCTGTGGGCAGCAGCCAGGGTGGGTGCGGCCTTTTCAATCAAGCCAAGGCTGCCGGCACTGAAGGGCTTGGCGCTGGTACCGCCTTCGGTTTGGATCAGATCTGCGCCGGCGGCTACCAGCTCCACTGCCAGCTGTTCCTGCTGATCCATCGGCAGGATGTGGGGCACCGTCACGCTCATCACGACATCTGGAAGCAGGGCGCGGGTGCGGCGGGTGAGCTCCAGAACCTCCTCGGCACCGAAGACCCGACCCTTGGGATAGAAGGCGTCGTAATTGCCGATTTCCACCATCGCCGCACCGGCGGCCACTGCAGCCGGGAACTGCTCAGGTTCCACCGATGACACACACACCGGCACGCCACCAGACACCTCCAATGCCAGCGCCACCAGCTCTGGATCACAGGCCACATCGATCAGATCAGCCCCGCCCAGCCCCGCGGCGCGGGACACGCGGGCCACCGAGGCCGCATCAAAGTTCATCAAGCCAGCGATCACTTTGAGCGTGGACCGCTGGTCCAGGCTGCGGCGAAGAGCGGCAGACAGCAGTGAAAGGCGGGTCATCCAGCTGAATGATCAGATTCAAGCATTCTCCCACCGCATGCGCAGGCAAGATCAGAAAGCCACTGCTCCAGCCCGATGACCGCCAGCGAGCCCTGGCTGCACTGGCACGACCGGCTGCATCGCCAGCTGCTTCTGAAACCCACACTTCTGCCCCGGGGCACCACCCTGCTGCTGGCGCTGTCCGGCGGACAGGACTCGATGGCCTTGCTGGGGCTACTGCGCGATCTCAGAAAACACCACCACTGGACCCTGCAGCTCTGGCATGGCGACCATGGCTGGCATCCCGGCTCAGCGTGCGTCTCCAAGGATCTCGCCAAGTGGTGCGCACAAGAGGCCCTGCCCTTGCGGGTGAGCCGCAGCACAGCCGAAATGACCAGCGGCGAGGCGGCAGCACGCGCCTGGCGTTACAGCGAGCTCAGCCAGTACGCCCAGCAGCTGAACCAGACGTGCGCATCCAGCAACTCCTGCACGGTAGTGACTGCCCACACCGCCAGCGACCGTGCCGAGACCCTGCTGATGCAGCTCAGCCGCGGCACAGATTTGGCAGGCCTGGGCAGCCTGCGTCAGAGCAGACCATTGCAGGCCAACGCCAGCAACGGCCCTCGGCTGGTGAGACCCCTACTCGATTTCACCCGGGAAGAAACAGCAGCGATCTGCCAAGACCTGCAACTGCCGGTCTGGCACGACCCCAGCAACAGCGATCTGCGCATCGAACGCAACCGCATCCGCCTGGAGCTGCTGCCCGTGCTCGAGTCCCTTCATGCCGGCTGCAGCCGGCGCATGGCCCTGCTGAGCGAACGGATCTCCCAGGTGCACGACACCCAAAACGCCCTGGTGGATCTGAGCCTGCAGAGCATCAACAGCCCCGGCAACGGGCTGCAACGTCCTCCATTGCAGGCTCTGGCTCCTGATCCCAGGCGCACTCTGCTGCAACGCTGGCTTCAGCAGAGGGGAGTGCGATCTCTTCAAGCACGGCAGCTGGAGGAACTCAGCCGCGCCATCGGGCCCCAGCAGCCGCCTGGAGAACGCCATCTTTCCAGCGGCCATCGCCTGCACTGGTGCCGGAACTGGGTACAACTAAACAACAGAGATTAAACAGCGTGGACGCCGACTTTCAGACGCGCTATGTGGCGGCCGAGCAGGCTTACGGAGCTGGAGATTTTCAGACGGCCCAGGCCATCACCAGCGAATTGATGGCAGAGCTGGAGCCGCTGATTGAGGCAGCTGAGGAACGAGATGCGGCGCTGGCCTGGCAAGCCTTCGTGGCCCTGCTCGCGGGCCATATCCAGCTCTATGGCCTGCAGCAAACGGATCAGGCCCGCGCTTTTTACAACCTGGTGCTTAACAGCCATCCCCCCGACACACTTCAGGAATTAGCGGAGCAGGGGCTCGAGCGCCTAGCGGAACAGACCACAACGCAGACAATTCAAACTGCGGAATCGGAGACGGCTCAAACCTCACTGATCAGAGACCCCTTTCTGTCAGCACCATCGGATCTGACAAATGCACCGGATTTCCAAGCGCAGACAACTGCCACACCCTGGCTCGACACCAGCTCACCTGACGTCAAGGGAAGAGCTCCCGACCTGATTTCTGAGCCTGGAGGCCCACCACTCTCTCTCCCTGAGGAAGAAAAACATCTGGAAGAGAAAATTCTTGGAAAGGGAGAAAACCCCGACGAAGAAGCGATCCTTGAATCAGCGACTAACAAACCAGAATTGATCTGCAGCACGCCCACTCCAGAAGGCCTGCTGCAGAAGCTGAAAGCTGGACGCTTGCGGGTCGACCTCTGAGATCAAACCGCAGCCGAGCGGCGGCGGCGGGTGCGTCCAGCGGGCATCTCCTGATCAACGGATGCAGCGGCCGGGGCGGACACAGCTGTCGTCGCTGCAGCAGGAGCTGGTGCTGAAAGCACAGAGGTTGACGGGGATGCAGGCGTGGCAACCGGAGACTTGGCTACCCGCACGGGTGCCGTATCGCGATTACGACCACCGCCAGCTGCGGCGGCGTTGCGTCCACCACCTCCATGGCCACCGCCACCATGGCGACCTCCGCGACCGCGGGGCGCCGGACGATTGTCAGGTTCGGCATCAGCCCGGCCCTTGTACACCGGAGTGCCAGCCGGAGCCGGCTGCACCAAGCAGAGAATCAAGGGTTCCACCTGCAGCTCACGCCGCATGCGGCGACTGAGGCCCACTTCCACTTCACGCTGCACGCCCATCCAATCCACCTCGGGCGCTTTGCCGCCGGTATTGCGGGTGAGCTGCTTCCAGCGGTTCTCCAGCACCCAGTTGATTTCACGCTCGGTCCACAGCGACATCTTGCGGGCATCGGCTGTAGTCACAACACCGCGCAGATTCACCCGAGGGGGGGCCACCATCGCCCCATCGGTGCTGATCGCCGCCAGGATCGTAACGACACCGTCTTCAGCGAGCTGCTGACGCTCCTTCAGCACCCGAGCGTCGACGATGCCATTGCGCGACTGATCCAGGAGCTCGATGCCGGCCTTCACCGGATCGCCCTTGCGCAGGGAATCTGGGGTGAGTTCCACCACATCACCGTTATCGATGATCAGGGTGTTGTCTTCAGGCACACCCATGGAATGCCCGGTGCGGGCATGACGCACCAGCATGCGGTGCTCCCCGTGCACGGGCACGAAGAACTTCGGACGGGTGAGCGCCAGCATCAGCTTCTGGTCTTCCTGGAAGCCGTGGCCGGACACGTGGATGCCCTCGCCTTTGCCGTACACCACCTTGGCGCCCAGCATCATCAGTCGGTCGATGGTGTTCACCACCGAGATGGTGTTTCCAGGAATGGGGCTGGCCGAGAAAATGATTGTGTCGGAGCTCTTCACCTTCACCTGAGGGTGATCGCCGCGAGAAATCCGGCTGAGTGCAGCCAGGGGCTCACCCTGGCTGCCGGTCATCAGCAGCAGGGTTTCCCGGTCGGGCACATCGTTGATCTGCTTGATCGGCACAAACAGCTCATCGGGGGCCCGCATGTAGCCCAGCTCGCGGGCCTTAGCGATCACATTCAGCATTGAGCGGCCCAGCAGGCCCACTTTGCGGCCGTTCTTGAGCGCAAGCTCAAGAATCATCGACACCCGGTGAATCGAGCTGGCGAAGGTGGTCACGATCACCCGACCCTCGGCATCAGCAATGTGGCGATCGAGATTCGGAAACACGGAGCGTTCAGGTGGGCAGAAGCCAGGCACCTCAGCGTTGGTGGAGTCACTGAACAGACAGAGCACCCCCTGATCACCGTGGTGAGCCAGGCGCGCCAAATCGAAGTGCTCACCATCCACGGGGGTGTGATCGAACTTGAAGTCACCCGTGAAGATGATCGTGCCCACCGGGGTGCTAATGGCCAGCGAGAAGCTGTCGGCCATGGAGTGGGTGTTGCGGATGAACTCCACGGAGAAGTGCTGGCCGACTTTCACCACATCCCGCGGACCCACGGTCTGCAGGGTGGTGCGGTCGGTGACGCCTGCCTCGTCCATTTTTCCGGTGAGCATCGACAGCGCCAGGCGCGGGCCATAGATCACCGGGATGTTGAAGTGCTTGAGGTGGTGCGCGATGCCACCGATATGGTCTTCGTGACCGTGGGTCACGATCATGCCGCGGATGCGCCTCTGGTTCTCGCGCAGAAAGCTGGTGTCCGGCAGCACCACGTTCACACCATGCATGCCGTCGCTGGGGAAGGCGAGGCCGGCATCCACCAACATCAGGTCATCGCCGTACTCGAAGACGCAGGTGTTCTTGCCGATCTCATGCAGACCCCCGAGCGGAATCACGCGAAGGCAGGGTTGCTTGGCAGTGGCGGTGGAGGCGGTCATGGATTCAGTTCAGAAAAGGGAAGAAATCAATGGAGATGGCGCGCGCAGCGCTGTCAGCAGCCGTGGCGTCAGGTCGGACGCAGGGCAGCGAGGGTGTCGGAGAGGGCAGCGCGCATC
Source organism: Synechococcus sp. WH 7805 (assembly GCF_000153285.1). Classification (NCBI taxonomy): domain Bacteria; kingdom Bacillati; phylum Cyanobacteriota; class Cyanophyceae; order Synechococcales; family Synechococcaceae; genus Synechococcus; species Synechococcus sp. WH 7805. The sequence goes on from NZ_CH724168.1 coordinate 1,603,879, forward strand.
GCGGGATCGAGGGGAAGAAGGGGACAACGGGGAGAACCCACCGGCCAGCCGCTCAGCTCGAGCGCTGCTTTCACCGGAATGGGATTGGTGGTGGCGAACAAAGCCTTGAACAGGGGGATCAATTGTTCGTGATGGCCGAGCGCGACAGCGGGCTGACCACTCAGATAGGCCTCCACCATGGCGCGCATCCGGCGGCCCACCAGATGGCTGGCCACACTCACCACACCCACGGCACCCACCGACAACATGGGCAACAGCAGACCGTCGTCACCGCTGTAGATCGCCAGTCGCGCACCGCAGGCCAGACGTAGCGCCGTGACTTCTTCAGTGGAGCCGCTGGCAGCCTTGAAACTGACAACGTTGCTGCAATCCATCAGGCGCGCAACGGTGGCAGGCTCGATGGAGCAACCCGTTCGACCGGGGATGTTGTAAAGCATCAGCGGAAGCTCGGGAGTGGCCTCGGCGATGGCACGGAAATGAGCCTCCAGGCCTTCCTGGGGAGGCTTGTTGTAGTAAGGCACCACAACCAGAGCCCCATCGGCACCAGCCGCAGCCGCCTCACAGGTGGCCTTTACGGCTTCCTGGGTGCAGTTACTGCCTGTGCCTGCGAGCACAGAAACCCCGGGGCCAACGGCTTGACGCACAGCCTCCAGCAACTGGACCTGTTCACCCCAGCTGAGTGTGGGGGATTCACCGGTGGTACCGCACACCACGAGACCATCCGACCCCTCATCCACAAGATGACGTGCCAGACGTCCGGCAAGGGCAAGATCCACCGCTCCCTCTGCATCGAACGGGGTCACCATGGCCGTCAGCAAACGGCCAAAGGGGGTGGGAGAGAGTTCTGCGGCAGGGCTCATAACGATTCAGGCGGGTAGCAGCAGTTCGGCGATCTGGATGGCGTTGAGAGCAGCCCCCTTGCGGATTTGATCCCCACAAAGCCAGAACTCGAGAGCCTTGGGCTCGCTGATGTCTTCACGCACACGGCCCACCATCACGGGATCTCGGCCGGCTACATCCGTGGGCATCGGGAAGCGATTTGCAGCGGAATCCTCCATCAGCTGCACCCCCGGAGCTGCAGCGAGCAGATCTCGGGCTTCCTGGACAGGGAAAGGGGCATCGAACTCCACATTCACAGCTTCCGAATGAGCCCGAAGCACGGGCACTCGCACACAGGTGGCCGTAAAGCGCAGATCCGGCAATCCCATGATCTTGCGTGTCTCGTTCACCATCTTCATTTCTTCCTCGCAGTAGCTGTTCGCCTGAAGCGGTGAATTGTGAAGAAACAGGTTGAAAGCAAGGGAATGGGGAAGCACTGCGGGGATGGGTGTCGTCCCAGCGAGCACTTGATGGGAGTGCGTCTTCAGCTCTTCCATGGCCTGGGCCCCCGCACCACTGGCGGACTGGTACGTGCTCACCACCACGCGACGCAGCGCCCGTCGGGCCGCCAGAGGTGCCAAAGCCAGGGTGAGCAGGATCGTGGTGCAGTTGGGATTGGCGATCACACCCCGATGCTTGAACGCCTCCTCCGGGTTCACTTCAGGCACCACCAGGGGGACGTCGTCATCCATGCGGAAAGCACTGGAGTTGTCCACCATCACGGCCCCTGCTGCCACGATCGCATCACGCCAATGCCGCGACACGGAACCACCGGCCGAAGCCAGCACGAGATCCACACCCTCGAAAGCGGACTCGCGGACCTCCTGAACCGTCAGATCCTGACCGTTCCACGAGCAGCGGGTTCCTGCAGAGCGGGCTGAGGCAAGCAGGCGGAGTTCCTCGACAGGGAAACGACGCTCATTCAGCAATTGGAGAAGTTCCTGACCCACTGCTCCGCTCGCACCAAGAATGGCCACCGTGAGAGGTCGATTCGGCAGTGAGGCGGCAGTGGACAAGTGGACGCGTATCGAAACAATTGAATCCAGCGATTCATCGCCGGGTGATTCAGCACCGCCTGAGCGGACTTGCAGCTTTTGCTGATCGTTCTGTCAGCTTACGCGGCAGGGCATGGTCAGGCACTTATTTAAGGTATTGGGCTGCTTGTACTGCGACCCGCCAATGAGTGCCGCCAGCCTGAAGGTCACCACCGCTTCCCGACCCGGCAGCCGCCTGGCCGTGGAGATGGCCGTTCCAGCGGAACGGAGTCAGGCAAGCTACGAGGAAGCGATCAATCGCCTGAGCCGCAGCGTGAACCTGCCCGGCTTCCGCAAGGGGAAAGTACCCCGCACGGTTCTGGTTCAGCAGCTCGGCGCCCTGCGCATCCGAGCCACAGCCCTGGAAACGTTGGTGGAAAGCATCTGGCGTGATGCCCTTGCCCAGGAAACGATCGAAGCCCTAGGCCAACCGGAACTGAGCGGCGGTTTCGAGGAGCTGCTGGACACCTTCAAGCCCGGTGAAGCCCTCACCGTGACGATGGAAACCGATGTGGCGCCGTCACCAAAGCTCAAGAGCACAAAGGGGCTGAAGGCGGAAGCGGAAAGCGTTGCCTTCGATGCCGCCAAGGTGGACGAGATGCTGGAACAGTCCCGCCGGCAACTGGCCACGGTGGTGCCTGTGGAAGGTCGCAAGGCTGAAAAGGGTGATATCGCCGTGGTGGGCTTCAAGGGCACCTACAGCGACGATGGCAGCGAGATCGAAGGCGGCAGTGCCGACTCGATGGATGTGGATCTCGAGCACGGCCGCATGATTCCCGGCTTCGTTGAAGGCGTCGTGGGGATGGCCGTGGGCGACAGCAAAACCGTGGACTGCACCTTTCCCGAGGATTACCCCAAGGAGGATGCCCGCGGCCGCAAGGCCAGCTTCGCCATCGAGCTCAAGGATCTCAAGACCCGCGAACTGCCCGAGCTGGATGACGCCTTCGCCAAGCAGGCCAGCGAACAGGAGACCCTGGCTGATCTGCGCAGCGACCTGGAGCAGCGGTTGAAAGATGACGCCGAGCGTCGCTCCCGCAGCAACCGTCACGACGCCCTCCTCGCGGCTCTGGTGGAGCAGCTCGAAGTGGAACTGCCTGAAAGCCTGATTCAACAGGAAGTGCGCAACCTTGTGGAACAGACGGCCGGCCAGTTCGCCCAACAGGGGATGGATGTGCAGTCCCTGTTCACCCCCGAATTGGTGCGCAATCTGATGGAGTCCTCCCGGCCTGAAGCCGAAGAACGCCTGCGCCGCAGCCTCGCCCTCACTGCTTTGGCTGAAAGCGAGAAGCTCAGCGTGGATGACACGGAGCTCAACACCAAGCTCAAGGAGGTGAAAGGCCAGCTCTCCGGTGAGCGAAACATCGACCCTGAACGTCTGCGTCAGGCCGTTCTCGACGATCTGCTTCAGGAGAAGCTCCTGGGATGGCTGGAAGAGAACAGCACAATCACCGAAAAAGCGGCAGAACCCGAAACAGCGGAACCCAAAGACAGCAAGCCATCAGCCGCCAAAAAAAGCGCCAGCAAAACCAAGACCAGCAAGGCAAAAACGGCAAAAGCCGACAGTGAAAACGCCGAATCCTGATCGGCGCCCATAGATTGCAAATCAAGAACAGCCCGCCAGTCGCCGCGTGATCGACGCCCTTACTTCCCATCCCATTCAGAACCGCTGGCGGGGCACTCAGCCCATGTCGGTCCATCCACAGGCTGCACCGGGTGTGCTTCCAACAGTGGTTGAACAGTCCGGCCGCGGTGACCGGGCCTTCGACATCTACTCACGCTTGTTGCGTGAGCGGATCATCTTCCTCGGCACCGGCGTCGACGATGCCGTGGCTGATGCCCTAGTGGCTCAGTTGCTCTTCCTCGAAGCAGAGGATCCTGAGAAAGACATCCAGGTGTACATCAACTCCCCAGGCGGATCGGTGACGGCCGGCTTGGCGATCTACGACACGATGCAGCAGGTGGCTCCTGATGTGGTGACCATTTGTTATGGCTTGGCCGCCTCCATGGGCGCCTTTCTCCTCTCAGGGGGTACCAAGGGCAAACGCCTGGCCTTGCCTAACGCAAGAATCATGATCCACCAGCCCATGGGAGGAGCCCAAGGGCAGGCCGTGGACATCGAAATCCAAGCCAAGGAAATTTTGTTTCTGAAAGAAACGCTCAATGGCCTAATGGCAGAGCACACGGGCCAACCGCTCGACAAAATCGCCGAAGACACTGATCGTGACTACTTTTTGTCCCCCTCCGAAGCAGTTGATTACGGCCTGATCGACAGGGTGGTGGACAGTTTGAAGGACGGAGGAATCATTACGGGGGGCTGACATTGCTCTGTTCCGCCGCGATCCTTAGTGTTCCGAGCGATGACCCATCGAACGGGTTCCCTGTACTGACTGATCTGCGAAGCGCCCGATGGCCAAATTCGAC
>NZ_CH724168.1:1608332-1848680 GCF_000153285.1 Synechococcus sp. WH 7805
GTTGCTGTTTACAACCACTACAAACGCCTGGCGTGGCAAGGCGATGGCAAAGGCGAAACGGAAGAAACCGCCACCCGTCTGCACAAATCCAACATCCTTCTAATCGGGCCGACTGGCTGCGGCAAAACCCTCCTGGCTCAGACGCTGGCAGAGATGTTGGATGTGCCCTTCGCCGTGGCCGACGCCACCACCCTCACCGAGGCCGGTTATGTGGGCGAAGACGTGGAAAACATCCTGTTGCGGTTGCTGCAGAAGGCCGACATGGATGTGGAGCTTGCTCAGAGGGGCATCATCTACATCGATGAAATCGACAAGATCGCCCGTAAGAGCGAGAACCCGTCCATTACCCGGGATGTTTCGGGCGAAGGGGTTCAGCAAGCGCTTTTAAAAATGCTGGAAGGCACCGTGGCCAACGTTCCCCCCCAAGGTGGCCGCAAGCATCCATACCAGGACTGCATCCAGATCGATACCAGCCAGATCCTGTTCATCTGCGGCGGAGCCTTCGTCGGGCTCGATGACGTGGTGCAGAAGCGTATGGGCCGCAATGCCATCGGCTTCGTACCCGCCGATGGCCGAGGGCGCGGGAAAGCAACCCGTGACCTGCAGGCTGCTCAGGTGCTGCGCCATCTCGAGCCCGATGATCTTGTGCGCTACGGGCTCATTCCGGAGTTCATCGGCCGCATGCCTGTGAGCGCCGTGCTCGAGCCCCTTGATGAACACGCTCTTGAATCCATTCTCACCGAACCAAGGGACGCCCTGGTGAAGCAATTCAGAACCCTGCTGAGCATGGACAACGTTCAACTGGAATTTGAACCCAGAGCGATTGAAGCCATCGCCCAGGAAGCCCATCGACGCAAGACTGGAGCCCGTGCCCTGAGGGGGATTGTGGAAGAGCTGATGCTCGATTTGATGTACGAACTGCCCTCAAGCAAAAACGTGTCATCGTTCACCATCACACGCGCCATGGTGGAAGAACACACCGGAGGCAAGGTGTTGCCTCTTCCCGGTAGCGAGCGGCAACAAGAATCCGCCTGAGGCCAGCATGGCCGCTGCCGACCATCTTCGGGTGCCCCGCCAGCACGGACTCTTTCTCCACCACGGCATCGATCTGGGCGACGGCAGCGTCGCCCACTATCTCGAGGGGCGGGAGATCCTGCGCAGTCCGCTTGAGGAGTTCAGCCGCGGCCAGGAGGTGAGCGTCGTCAGTCACGATCAAGCCTCTCCAGCCGGAGTCACCCTGCGCCGGGCGATGAGTCGTATCGGCGAGCAGAACTACAACCTGCTCTTCAACAACTGCGAGCATTTCGCCAACTGGTGCAAAACAGGCCGGCATCGCAGTGGACAGGTGGAGGACTGGCTGCACACCGGCAGCCTCGGCGCCCTCGCCCTCGGTCAACTGATGCCCGCTGCACTGCTCACCGGGCTGGGCCTGCTGCTCCGAAAAGGTCTGATCGACGAGGCCTCGAAGGAACGAGCCCGTCAGGGACTGGTGCAGCTCCAGCGCCTGCGTCAGACCCTGCTTGAGAAGCTGGAGTCCACCCTTGAGCAGGCGGAGGTCTGGCTGAAAGGCATGCCAGGCCAGGGTGCAGATGACCGCCTGGATCGCCGTGGACGCCAGCTGCTGCTCACCGGACGCACCATCGCCGACGAACTGGCTGCTGTGGAAGACCTGGAAAACCGCATCAGAACTCTCTTAGAGAGCCAGCCTGAAATCTAGGTAGCCTCAGCATCCCGCTGGCAGTGCATGAGTCAGGCTTACCAGCCACTGCATCACAAATACAGGCCCCAGCGTCTCGATCAACTGGTGGGGCAGGAGGCGATTGCCGCGACCCTTGGCCACGCCCTGCGGTCGGGACGCATCGCCCCGGCCTATCTGTTCAGCGGGCCCAGGGGCACCGGCAAAACCTCCAGCGCTCGGATCCTGGCCCGCTCCCTCAACTGCCTCAACAGTGAGGGGCCCACACCGGAACCCTGCGGCCACTGCGAGCTATGCACCACGATTGCAGCCGGCACGGCCCTCGATGTCATCGAGATCGATGCGGCCTCGAACACAGGCGTGGACAACATCCGCGATCTGATCGAACGCTCCCGCTTTGCCCCGGTGCAGGCGCGCTGGAAGGTGTACGTGGTGGATGAATGCCACATGCTCTCCACAGCGGCCTTCAACGCCCTTCTCAAAACTCTCGAGGAACCGCCGCCGCAGGTGGTGTTTGTGCTGGCCACAACCGACCCGCAACGGGTGCTGCCCACGATCCTCAGCCGCTGTCAGCGTTTCGACTTCCGGCGCATTCCCCTGGAGGCGCTTGAACGGCATCTCACCTGGATTGCAGAGCAGGAAACCATCCCGATCCAGCCCGAAGCCCTGCATGTGGTGGCCCAACGGGCACAAGGAGGCCTGCGTGATGCCGAAAGCCTGCTGGATCAACTCAGCCTTCTGCCCGGACCGATTCAGGCCGATGCGGTGTGGGATCTGCTGGGTGCCGTGCCCGAACAGGAATTGCTGGCGCTGGTGACGGCCATGAGCAGCGGCGAACCGGTAGCCCTGCTGGAAGCCACCCGAACCCTGCTGGACCGTGGTCGCGATGCTGGCTCCGTGCTGCAGGGCCTTGCAGGAATCCTGCGCGATCTGGTGCTGATGGCTGCAGCTCCGGACCGGCCGGAACTCACCAGCGTGTCGCCCCAGTTCCGCGACCAGCTGCCAGAGCTGGCCAAAGCGATCGGCCGCAGCCGCTTGCTGCAGTGGCAATCCCAACTGCGCGGGACGGAGCAACAACTGCGCCAGAGCGTGCAACCCCGGCTCTGGCTGGAGGTGCTGCTGCTGGGGTTGCTCTCAGAGCCCACTGCCCCCCAAGCCACCGTCCCAACCTCCCGTCAGCCCCCTCGTCCATCCCCCGCAACTGCGGACCCAACCCCGCCAGCGCCAGCGCAGGCCTCTACACCAGCTCCCATCAGCCTTCCGGACACCAGCACCCCGGCAGCAGAGCCTGCAGTGGCAGCAAGCCCATCGCCTCCTCAAGATCTCAAAGAGCTCTGGCAACAGATCCTGGCTGGCCTGGAACTGCCTTCCACGCGCATGTTGCTGTCCCAACAGGCCGAGCTGGTGAGGCTGGACAATCACCGCGCCGTGGTGCAGGTGGCCGGCAACTGGATGGGCATGGTGCAAAGCCGCGTGGCCTTGCTGGAGCAGGCCATCGCCCGGGCTGTTGGCGGCAGCCGCCAACTCGTGCTGGAGAGCCATGGGGGGGCTGCACCAATGGCCGCCACGCCGGCACCAGCACCGACTCCCACACCAGTTCCAGTTCCAGTTCCAGCAATCACGAGCAGCGAAGCGCAATTGCCGCCGCGACCGGTAGCCGCACCACCAACACCGACATCGGCTCCTGCCCCAAAGCCGGAATCCGACCCCCCACCTGCACAGCGACAGGAACCATCCGTGCTGGATGACAAAGCCAAGCGCCTGGCTGATTTCTTCAACGGTCAGGTGCTGAACGTGGATCTGGAGACTTGATCCACCTGAACAGCCTCAGGCTTGAACCGCTTCCTCCTGGCCGCGGTGGCTCGTCTTCGCCCACACCAACCGTTTGGGACGGAGAGCCATACGCAGAGTGACCCAGGGGATCACCACAAACCAGTGGCTGAGATAAGCAATACCAAGCAACAGGTTGAATAGATCTGGCTGAGGAAGATCAGGACCATCGCTGGCCCTGCGGCATCCCCGCCAATAGGCCACACCCGACACACCGAAGGCGACGATCGAGAGAGGCCAGTACGCCGGTGAGGTTCTGCTCAGCACACTGGTAATCAGATCCGACCAGGACACCACGGGGAGGGCGTACTGGAGAAGAAAGAAGCTGGCGAGATCGCGGCGCTGGGCCAGGGTGAGTCGGGATGAAAGCAAACCCGGCCAGTAATCCAGAAAACGCTGCAACCCCCCCTCGGCCCAACGTTGACGCTGTTTCCAGAGAGCCTGGAGTGTTTCAACCGCTTCTTCCTGGACCGGTGGATTCCAGAGGATGCCGATGCGAGCCTCATGCAGCAGCAGTCGGAAGCTCAGATCCAGATCGTCGGTAACCGTTTCCTCGTTGAATCCGCCGCAGGCCTCCAGCAGATCCCGGCGCAGAAGCTGACCATTTCCCCGCAGTTCCGCCACCCCACCACCGGCAAGACGTCCCTGCTGAATCTGGGAATCGAAGGCCATTTCCATGGCCTGCACTCTGGTCAGCCAGTTGTCCTCGGGATTGTTGACGGCCTTGCGCATCTGTACAGCCGACCAACCCCCGCCGCTGGCAAAGGGGATGAGCCGCTCGAGCTGATCTTCCGCGAGCTGGGCATCGGCATCAAGAATCAGCAACCACTCCCCCTGCGTTTGAGCCAGGGCTGCATTGAGGGCACCGGATTTCCCTCCACCGGCATTGCGGGGCCGGCGGATCACCCGCAGGGCTGGGAAGCGATCCTGCAGCACAGCCAATCGGTCGGGCGTGCGGTCTTCGCTGCCGTCATCCACAACGCACAGGCTGAGGCGATCAGCGGGGTAGCGCAGCGCACTCAAACGTTCTACGAGTCGGGTGACGACCGCCTCCTCATCCCTGGCAGCCACAACCACATCAACAGAAGGCCAACAGGCCGTTGCCGCATCTGGCAAATCAGAACTATCGGAAACGGTCTCAGAACCATCAGCAGACGCGGCCCTGCGAAGCACTGTTCGGAGGCCGTAGCCACCAAGCACGATCGCGAGGGTGAGTGCTGGGAGGAGACTTCGACTCGGATCCAGCCAATGGGGTGCCGCTCCGGCCCAGCCGCAGGCAACAAGAAAGACAGCCGTCTTGCCGCGTCGGTGATCCCCTGTGCCTGCGGCCACGCCCCCTTCCCCGACCTCAATTGCCTCGAACTTTAAGGGGCTTGAACAGAAGGAGTCGCCGGTTTCGGCCTGAGTGGCTCTAGGAGAGTTCCGGGGTAGTAATACTGAAGGATGCGCTGAGCATTCCAACCGCGGCCAGCCAGATCAATGGCCCCGGCCTGCGAGAGGCCGACACCATGACCGAATCCACCGCCCTGAAATTGCCAAACATCAGGTCCATCAGGCTGAAGCACAAACAGGGTGCTGGGTAGGCGGCGCAACGTGCGTCGGATCGCATCGAGGCGTAAAACCACAGGTGACGCACCCCCGTCTCGCTCAATCAGTAGGGTCAGAACGCGTCCGCTGGGGCCCCGGTTTTTCACACTGACTGCGGAGGGAAGAGCGTTGCCCTTGCCAGCGGCCGCCAGTGCTTGGGCCAGTTGGCTAGCCGAATAAGTGCGGGTCCAGCGGAAGCGTGGATGACCAGAGCCATAAGCCCCATCCCGGCGCTGCAGGAGCGCTTTCACACCCTCCGACGACTGCAGCGGCAGCATCGTGGAATCGCGCCAGGCCTGAGATCCATCCAGTTGCACGCGCACATAGGGCAGAGGGTCCATCGCCCAGGCTTCTTCTCCGCTGGCACTGATGCCGCCATTGGTGGCGTGATACACCGCATGGATGGGTTCGCCCTCCCAGCGGAGCACCTCACCGGATGTCGTACGGATGGCCTCGCGAACCGAGGCTGAAGCCTGCCGCGGATCGCTGTAGACCTGGCACTGGGTATCACTGCAGAGGTGATACCCGTCAATCGCGAATCGATGGCTATTGGCCAGGGCCCAGGTCCGGGCAAGAACCGCTTGGGCCTGAAGCGCTGCAGCGGGAGAGCCTGCGCCGATCTCATGGGGCACCACGCCCTCCAGGTAACGCTCCAAAGGGACCTGCTCCAGCAAGGTCCAGCTGCCATAAGCATCGGCCTGCAGTCGGAAAGGTCCACGCATCACACCGCCCTGCCAACGCAGTCCAGTCGGAGCTTGAACCTGCAGAGGTCCCTGGAGCGTGCGGCCACCATCAGTCCCCTCCAACACGGGTCGAACCACGGCCGCAATCGTGATGGTGACATCACGCAAGGCCACACCGGACAGATCCGGCGCATCGAGCGGTGCCCACACCTCCCACTCATCGGGGTGGGCGACCTTGGCCTCCACACCTTGATCCCGCCAACGATCCGCAAGCCGCTCGGCTGATTCGAAACTGGCCAAAGGCCCTGCCACCCGTCTGGCCACGGCAAGGGGGGTCTCCAAAGGCACCAATCGCCAGCTGAAGCGCAGGGTTGGGCCATCGGCCACAACCGTTCCACTGGGATCGAGAAGCTGCAGCGGCGCTTGGCCGGCACTGGTGAGCGTGAGCAGAGGCGCAGAACGCTGCGGACGAGTGCCGCGGCCGAGGTGATCCGCGAGCGACACCCACAGAGTCCCCTGCCCCGCAGCGGGCGGCGCAGGCACGGAGCGATGGGTGGGAAGCACCGGAACCTTCAAGTCTGGAGGTAGGGACCTCAGGTCCTGAGCACGGCAACCGACCGTCGCGAAAACCGGCAGCACCAGCAGGTTGGCCAGAGATCTGACGCCGAACATTTGGCTGAAGGGCGGATGAAGTTCTATTGTCTTTGTTTGTGCCACGTGCCGCCAGAGACATGCCCAAGCTCAAGACCCGCAAAGCAGCCGCCAAGCGGTTCAAGGCAACAGGCACTGGCAAGTTCCTGCGTCGGCGCGCCTTCCGCAATCACCTGCTGGATCACAAGAGCCCGAAACTGAAGCGCCACCTGGCCACCAAAGCAGTGGTTGACCGGACGGACGAAGAACGGGTGTCTCTGATGATGCCCTACGCCTAATAGCGTCAGAGCACGATCGTTTCTTAATTACTCACCGAATCAATGGCACGCGTCAAGAGAGGCAACGTCGCCCGCAAGCGTCGCAACAAGATCCTCCGCCTAGCCCGCGGTTTTCGCGGCAGCAACGGAACTTTGTTCCGAACTGCCAACCAGCGGGTGATGAAAGCCCTGTGCAACGCCTACCGCGACCGGCGCCGGCGCAAGCGCGATTTTCGCCGTCTTTGGATTGCACGCATCAATGCGGCAGCACGTCTCAATGGTGTGAGTTACAGCCGCCTAATCGGTGGTTTAAAGCAGGCGGACGTGCGTATCAATCGCAAGATGCTGGCCCAACTCGCTGTTGCAGATCCCTCCAGCTTCGCAACTGTGGTGAATGCCACCCAGGGTTGAGTAGCGTCCCGCCCCGGGACCATTGCTCTCCTTTATGGAATCCCTCCTTCCGCAGACCTATCTGCTGGGCCTGATAGGCCTGCTTGCGATCGTTGCCGTTGTTGTTGGTCGCCAGCTCCTGCGCGTACGTCGCGATGAACAGAACCTCATCCGTCTCGAACAGGCGGATGCAGCTGGTTCTCGCGATGCCGGCGATCTGTACGAGCTGGCCTCTGTTCAATTACGCAAACGCCTCTATCCACAGGCCACGGCCACCTTGCGGCAAGCCGTGAAACGACTGGGAAACGAGCCGCAGGAAGCTCGAGCACTGATCCAAAACGCTCTTGGCTTCTCTCTGGCCGCCCAAAAGGATTTTTCAACAGCCATCAGGCATTACAAATCGGCACTGCAAGCCAAGGCGGAATATCCCGTGGCTCTCAACAATCTGGCCTTTGCAGAAGAACGACTGCTCAACAGAGATGCGGCTTGTGAGCTGTATCGGAAGGTTCTCAGGCTCGAGCCGGACAATCAAACAGCGAAGAAGCGCCTCAAACGCTTAGAAAAAGCCGCCAAGCGTCAGCTCAGCAGCCGCTCTGAGACAACGCCGACGAACGAATCACCAGAGAGCCCGGATGGGAGGGGCTTCTGAAGCGGAGCAGCTGGGAGCCAGGCTGAGACTGCCGCCAAGGTTGGTGAGCCTGGGTGCTTGCCAGCTTGAAAGACTCATTCCCTGCAGTCCGAGAAAGTCACCACCAGCTTCGAGATCGTCAGCAAGCTCACCGGCCAAAGGAAGCAGATCGAGCTGGTCCGATGTGGCATTGAGATTGCCCTGCACGGGCGTGCTGACGCCAGCGATCACCATGTCACCTCGCAGATCCACCATTTGGCCGATCGGTTGCACGCTCGCCAGGGTGAGCTTCACATCAACCGTGTTGCCGGACGTGAACGACTTGTAGCTTCCGCACCATTGACGAGGCATGGTCGCTGCCAGATCGGCCGCACGCAGCACCGGATCGAACTGCTGAACAGCACCATTCAAAACCAGAGGCTCATCGAGAAGAGAGCTATCGAGAGGCAGAGACGGTTCGAAGGTCGCCGGAATCTCAATCGGCGCGTTCATGTCCATGGTGACAGACGTGACGAGAATGATGATGGGCGCACGGTAGTGCGCTCCAGCGTTACTCGTCCGTTTTCCGCTCCGGTTCCCTAACCAGTCCCTCCATTCTTTTTCATGGATTCGACCCCGACCAGTACCGACACGCTTCTGATCGGTGGCCGCCAGTTCCACAGCAGGCTGTTCACCGGCACGGGAAAATATCCAAACCTGGCGTTGATGCAACAGAGCCTGGAGCGTTCAAATTGCGAGATGGTGACCGTGGCCGTTCGCAGAGTGCAGACGGTGGCAGCTGGGCACGCTGGTCTGATGGAGGCGATCGACTGGTCACGGATCTGGATGCTGCCCAATACCGCTGGCTGTGCGACAGCAGAGGAAGCTGTTCGAGTGGCGCGGTTGGGGCGCGAACTGGCGAAGCTCGCCGGCCAAGAAAACAACAGCTTCGTCAAGCTGGAAGTGATTCCCGACAGCCGCCACCTGCTACCGGATCCCTTCGGAACCCTGGACGCCGCTGAACAGCTGGTGAAGGAGGGATTCACGGTGCTCCCTTACATCAATGCGGATCCTTTGCTGGCCAAACGCCTCGAAGAGGTGGGATGCGCCACGGTGATGCCCCTGGGTTCTCCGATCGGATCGGGTCAGGGGTTGCGCAATGCTTCCAACATCGCTCTGATCATCGAAAACGCCTCGATTCCCGTGGTCGTGGATGCGGGCATTGGCGTGCCTAGCGAGGCGGCCGCGGCTCTGGAGATGGGAGCAGACGCCGTTCTGGTGAACAGTGCCATCGCCCTTGCCGGTGACCCGCCTCTGATGGCCGAAGCGATGGCCTCCGCCGTCCTTGCCGGGCGCCAGGCCCATCAGGCCGGACGGCTGCCGACCAGGGCTCAGGCATCGCCAAGCTCCCCGACCACCGGCAAGGTCAACGGCTGAAGCATCTGTTAAGACAAATCAAGGCCTATGACGCTGCATTGAGGTACGAGGACACACCGCGACCAATTCCATAAGTTCCGGATCAGTTTCCGAGAAATTGCATGCAGGTCACTCAAGAGGACGGAGGTCGTCTCAATGCATTCGCCAAAGAACCTCGGATGGAAATATTGAGCGAGGAAGCCAGACACAGCAACGGCTCCCGGCTGGCGATGATCGGTGGCTCCCTGCTCGTGGCCGTCCTGATGGCTTTCGCTGTGGCGATCAGCTGAAAAGCCTGTAGTAGCTTGCCTCAGATTGGCGGCTCGCACGCTTCAGCAGGAGTTTGAGGTGAAAGTTCTCGTTCTCGGTGGTGACGGCTTCTGCGGCTGGCCCTGTGCAGTGAATCTCGCTGATCAGGGCCACGACGTGTTGATCGTGGACAACCTCAGCCGCCGCAAGATCGACATCGATTTAGAGGTGGAATCGCTCACACCGATCGTCAGCATCGGTGAGCGGCTTAAAACCTGGGAGGAGATCGGCGGCAAGCCGATGCGATTCCTTCATATGGATATCGCTCACGAGTATCAGCGGCTGCTTGATCTGCTGTTAGAGGAGAAGCCGGATTCCATTGTTCATTTCGCCGAACAGCGGGCCGCGCCCTATTCAATGAAAAACAGCGCCACCAAGCGCTACACCGTCGACAACAACGTCAACGGTACTCACAACCTCCTCGCCGCCATTGTGGAGAGCGGGCTCGACATCCATGTGGTGCACCTCGGCACCATGGGTGTTTATGGCTACGGCTCCCACCGCGGCGCCACCATTCCCGAGGGCTACCTCAAGGTGGAAGTGCCCCAGCCGGACGGCAGCCGCTTCGAGGAGGAAATCCTCCATCCCGCCAGCCCTGGCAGCGTCTATCACATGACCAAGACGCTCGATCAGCTGCTTTTCCTTTACTACAACAAGAATGACAAGGTCCGCATCACCGACCTCCACCAGGGAATCGTCTGGGGCACCAACACTGACGCCACCGACCGCGACCCACGCCTGACCAATCGCTTCGATTACGACGGCGATTACGGCACGGTGCTCAACCGCTTCCTGATGCAGGCGGCCATCGGTTACCCCCTCACCGTTCATGGAACCGGCGGCCAGACCCGCGCCTTCATTCACATCCGCGATTCCGTGAAGTGTGTTCAGCTCGCCTTGGAGAACCCCCCCACCCAGGGGGAGCGAGTGAAGATCTTCAACCAGATGACCGAAAGCCATCAGGTGGGCGAACTCGCCAAAAAGGTGGCTGCCCTCACCGGAGCACAGGTGAACAACCTGCCCAATCCCCGGAATGAGGCCGTGGAGAACGACCTGATCGTGGACAACCGCTGCTTCATCGAGCTGGGACTCAATCCCACCACCCTCGATGATGGGTTGCTCAAGGAAGTGGTGGAGATCGCAACGCGCTACGCCGACCGCTGCGATCGCAACCGCATCCTCTGCACCTCCGCCTGGACCAAGACCCAGGCCCAGGCCATCGCCACCGCTTGATCAGGGCACTCCCTTGAAAATCGCCTTCTTCACCGAGACCTTCCTCCCCAAGGTTGATGGGATCGTCACTCGTCTCACCAAAACGGTGAAGCACCTGGTAGAGGCCGGTGATGAGGTGATCGTGTTCTGTCCGGAGGGATGCCCAGAGGAATACATGGGAGCTCGCCTGATCGGCGTTCCGGCGATGCCACTGCCGCTCTATCCCGAACTCAAGCTGGCGCTTCCTCGACCCGCCGTCTCCGAAGCGATCGACAGCTTCGAGCCGGACCTGATCCATGTGGTGAATCCGGCGGTGCTGGGCTTGGGGGGCATCTGGCTAGCCAAAGCAAAATCGGTTCCGTTGGTGGCGAGTTACCACACCCACCTGCCCAAATATCTCGAGCACTACGGCATGGGGATGCTTGAACCCCTCCTCTGGGAGCTACTCAAGGCGGCCCACAACCAGGCTCTGCTCAATCTCTGCACCTCCACCGCCATGGTGCAGGAACTGAGTGAGAAAGGAATTCAGCACACAGACCTCTGGCAGCGCGGTGTTGACACCGAACTGTTCCGCCCTGAGCTCCGCAGTCCTGAGCTCCGGCAGCGACTGCTCGGCGGCTACGACGACCGCGGAGCCCTGCTGCTTTACGTGGGCCGTCTCTCCGCTGAGAAACAGATCGAGCGAATCAAACCGGTACTGGAGGCCTTACCCGACGCCCGCCTCGCCCTTGTGGGTGATGGGCCTCACCGTCAGCAATTGGAGAAGCACTTCGAGGGCACCGCCACGACTTTCGTGGGTTATTTGGCTGGCGAAGAACTGGCCGGTGCCTACGCCAGCGGCGACGCTTTCCTGTTCCCCTCGAGTACGGAAACCCTTGGTTTGGTGCTGCTTGAAGCGATGGCGGCCGGATGCCCCGTGGTGGGCGCCAACCGAGGAGGCATTCCCGACATCATCACCGACGGAGTGAACGGTTGCCTTTACGAACCCGATGGCGCCGATAGTGGAGCCGCCAGCCTGATCGAGGCCACCCAACGCCTGCTGGGTAACGACCTTGAACGCCAGGCCCTGCGCAACGCTGCCCGCTCGGAAGCCGAGCGCTGGGGATGGGCTGGAGCCACCGAGCAGCTTCGCGGCTATTACCGCCAAGTTCTGAAGCAACCTCAATTGAACGAGGCCGCCTGAATCAGGCGCTCACACTCCCGACGCCTCCGATTGACCACGGGTGCGGTTCCAAACCTCCATCACCTTTTTGGCCATCGGCAGCGCATGCACTGAGCCTCCCCCGGGTGTGTTCTGTGCAAAAGCCACGATCACGATCTCTCCTTCCGGATAGGGGGCGTAAGTGGCAAACCAGGCATGGTCCGGACCACCAGTGCTGTCCTCTGCGGTCCCCGTCTTGCCGCCTGCTGGAGGAATGCCTGGACCGTTCAGCCCAAACCCAGTGCCATCAGACACCACCTTGCGCAGACCTTCTCGGATTTTGGCGAGCGTGGAAGGCTTCAGGTCCACCTTGGTACGACGGGAGGCATCGGTCCAGTCCAGCCCCTGATCCGCAAGGTGGGGTGTGACCAGCCAGCCACCGTTGGCGAACACCGAATACGCCCGGGCCAACTGCAGGGGGGTGATCTGAACCACCGACTGACCGATGGACGCACTGGCCATGTCCTCCGGAATCCATGGGGTCGTACCGGGCTCCGCCCAGCCGCGACCGGCCGCGGCCCAGTCTTCATCACCCACCAAACCGACACTTTCCTCCCAGCCGATCTCAATGCCTGATTTCTGCCCGAAACCCAGGGCTGTCGCCGCTTTCTGAAGAGCACGCGAGCCGGCTCCCACCCCCACTTGATAGAAAAAGGTGTTGCTGGAGAAGCGCAACGCATCGGCGTAACCGATGGTGCCGAAACCAGCGCCGTTGTGGTCGGGGAAGCAATGCCCCCCATAAGTAATGCAGGCCATGGTGGGCAACTTGGTGTCCGGAGGGAATTTGCCGGACTCCATAGCGGCCATTGCTGTCACCGCCTTCCAGGTACTGCCGGGGTCATAAGGGTTCATCGCCCGCGAGAGCAAGGGCTTCTTCGGGTTGGAGAACAGCGCGTCGTACTCCTTCTGTGTGGTGACGAGCTTGGAGAAGAAGTTGGGGTCGAAGGTGGGCTTGCTGGCCAACGCCAGGATGGCGCCGGTTTTTGGATCCATGGCGACGATGGCGCCCCCGGGTTTGTCCGCCAGGGCCTGCTCTGCCACCTTCTGCAGATCGAGATCCAGGGTGAGAGTGAGATCCTTGCCCGCCACCGACGGACGATCACCGAGGTGGCGCTGCACCTCACCCATGGCATTGACCTCAAGCATCTGGCCGCCCCAGGCGCCGCGCAGGTGGGATTCGTAGGCGGCTTCCACACCAATCCGGCCGATTCGATCACGGATCTTGTACCCCTTCTTGCCCAGCGATTTGTATTCGTCTTCTGTGATTGGCTGGGTGTAACCGAGGGCATGGGCTGCCAGAGTTCCATGGGGATAGGCCCGGAGGATGTCCACATCCACCTGCGCCCCCTTGAGCCCACGTGCCTGCTCCCGGAAACGCAGCACCTGTTCCGGCTTCAGATCCGTGGCCAGATTGATGCGGTAGCCATCCCTTGCCAGGCCACCACCACGACGCTGATCCAACACATCCGCATCAAGGTTCAGAAGTCGGGCGAGCCGATCGCGCAAATCCGGCCATGACGCGTCATCCACAAGACGCGGTTCCACATACAACGAATAGGTGAGCTTGCTGGAGGCCAGCACCCGGCCTTTGCGATCCAGCAGTCGACCGCGGGTGGGCGACCGGGGCACCAGGCGAATTCGGTTCTCATCCGCAAGTTGGCGATAGCGCGGAGCTTCGAGCACCTGAAGCCAGACCAATCGGGACACCATGGCGGTGCTCATCATCAACACCAGACCCAGGAGTACTAATGGCTGCTGCCGCAGCCCGGTATGACGCTGACCATCCCCCTGCGCGAAACCCGCCATGGCGTTAATTCCGTGGCGTGATCAGAGCATCGAGACGTTGCAGGCGCGTCTCAATGCGGGCCAGCACCTCCTGCAGCTCCTGAGGATCATTCGAGAGCGCAGGGGACTCCAGCGGCTCCACTGGCTCATCCACCTGCACCTGTACCGACATCACTGGATTGCCAAGCCCCGGGCTGATTTGATCGAGACGCTCCCTCAGAACCCGTGCAGCCGGCTCACCCTCCCTGCGCAGGTCTTCCAACAGATCATCAGCTTGAGCCAATGACTCCACAGCGCGAGCCGGTCCATCGGAGCGCACCCGATCCACGAAGGCCAAACCCATAGGCAGCACGTCCTGCATCAAAGCCAGACGCAGCTCATCCAGCGGTTGGCTTTCAGCCATGGATTCAGAATGCCTTGATCAACGCACTCCAGTCTGCTGCTGCGGAGGCACAAGTGTCGGACAGCTGGATTGAGAAGAGCCATACGACCACCCCAAAACGGCGGACAGCACCAACAGCGCCACGATTGGCACCAAGGCCTGATGGGTCGTGTCCAAGGCGATCCATTCGCCCCATCCCTGCAAGAAACGGTTGCGGGCAAAACGCCGCTTTTTCTTGGTCTCCTCCCGGGACCTGCGGCGATAAGACTTCTCGACCCACCGCTCGAAAGACCGCTTCTTGGTGATCGCCATCTTGCGCTCCACCTCCAGAATCTGTCCGGAAGTGAGCTCAGGATGGAAAGTGCTGATCAGCTCCAGGCTCTTGAGGAACATCTCCACAGCACCATCCTTGACCTCCTGGTCGCGTTCATCAAGGAGCGCCCACTCGAGCTCCGGATAAAAACGGCTGCGGTTTTGCTGGATCTGCTCCTCACTGAGCTGGCCAGGCTCTCTGAGCCAGCGGTCAGTGTTGCTGTCAAACCTCCTCCAGTAGAGGAAAGGATTGATATAGATGGTCTTGCCTGCCAGCTGGATGCTGTCCTGCTGCAGACGACGCTGAGTTTGCAGGTCCTGCTGTTGAGCAGCGGTCACAGACTTGAGGCCGGGGGCTCAGGTTATCGGCACTGAGCACCGAGCACCAGCCCCTGCGCCTTTTGTTCCCACTTGATCAACCCATTGAACGGGAAGCCAGTCACGGTGAACGATCGGGACGCCTGTGATCAGACGAGAAACTTCATCGCCAATAGCACAGGAGTTCGGATCGGCCTAGAACAAACTTGAAAAGAAATTGATACTAACTTGAACAGTAGAGATTTCGAATTTTTCCTATATCAAACAGTTATTCCTTTTCAAAATAAGTGAAGCGATGAAGAGATTTTGGGATCCAAACGCATTGTCTCGTCAACAAGGTTGATCAAATTTATCGCTAATGAGGGCTACAAATAAACACGCGACCGGTCGAGGTTAACTCTATAAGTTTACAACCGTCTAAAAAGGTAACCTACAAAACCATGACTCAGGAGCGACACAGCGACTGAACAAAACTCTATAGAAACGCAACCTCAGGAAGCTTGATCTCATAACGAACCATCAATGCACCATCAATTGCTGACCAATGAAAGCAATAGACATCTTACATTCATAATGCCTACCCTGTTCACCTCAATGGAATAAGGTGAATAAAATCGGTATAACTTACAGGTAATCCTACGTTATTAAAATAAATCAATTCCACCTTAGAGTTGAATTCTTTTTTCTTCAACAGTTAAAGACTTCAACCAAGGCCAACAATGACTTTGAATCGTCATTGCGGCAGCCAACCATTGGGGTTGAATCAAAATTCAGCTTTTTAGAGATCATATTTGCACTATCTGGATCTAGCCGAGAACAGAGATCTTTCCTGTTTCACAACAATCCAGGAGTTAACGCAACCAAGTTTCTGCAGCAGCACAACTTCAACGAAGACACCAGTATTCGACTGGCAGGTTGTGGGAGAACCTATAGATCATAATAAAGATGCAGATGACTCAGAAAAGCAAAAACAAATTCAGATTATTTTGCATTTCTTAATTTTAATTGCAGCTTTCGCTTGTCACCCCAAAGAGATATGATCAGCTTTTCTAAAAGCCTAGGATCAAGCTGCACTTCTGTTAAATTAATTTTCTTTTCGGCAAACTCTTTCTGATCATCAAACAATGATTGATTGAGAGGAAAATACTGAGAGCGCACGATTTCACAGGATTCATGAAAGTGGCTTTGATAGGCTTCAAATTCATCCCTGCATGGCAAAAATCTTGAGCCATCGTTTGTATTATTCATGATAAACCTCGAGATCTGCCCACGCATTTGATTTGACTTATTATCAACAAATTTAGGGTATTCCAAGTTGAGTTTGCGGAGCAACGCCATTCCACTCAATGAAAGGGTTTCATTAGAGCGATTCAAAAGTTCATATTCATTTTCGGAAAACTCATCGATAACCTGAGAGCAAAAATCGATTACAACATCTCCCTTTTCCAAAAAGCTTCTTTCAAATCTTCTAACAATAATTTCTGCATCAGGGAAACATTCATGCCAACGCCTAATTGTTTGAGCATGGTTGCAGAGGTATTCAATAGATTGTTGCTGCGGAGAAGGAAGACCTACCAACGTGCCACCGCCTTTAATTGCAGTTGACAAGAGTGACACTGCTGTCTGGAGGGGATCTCTTATATAAATAAGAATGCGTATGCTACTTGCAAGCTCTTCAACCAATTTTTTGAGTCTCTGAATTTCCTCTATGCCCCTTAATCGAGATTGAAAGTGCTCGGATGTGAAGATCAAAGTCTTGCATGAAGCGGCGGCATTTCGGCATTCATCGATCAGCTCATTTCTTTTTTTATTTATTCTCTCTTTCCTGTCTTCTAAGCTTTTAAATTCTTGAATGATAGCAAAATCGTCAGAGAAATCATCATTGTTCGCGATCAATGGGATCCATCTATGATTTCCGTAACCCACCATGGGGGATTGCGGGATATAGACACCATTTTTCCTAAGTCTGACCATATTCTTCTTTAGAAATTCCTGGATAGATGTAGTACCTGTCTTTTCCGTTCCAATATGCAGCACTAAATCCACGTCTTCCTGAAAAGTCTTTGAATCAATTATAGACCTCTGCAACCGAAGCCATGCAGCATTTAAATTTACACTCCAACACCAACTTACATCTCCCATCGTTCTTATAGAACGTCTTTAGATTCAATCATTCATTTTAGCGAGTGATCAGGCAATCCAGTGCTCCTCTCAAGGTCGCCTGAGTTGATGGAATAAGAAATTAAACTTTTACAGAGTTAGCTGATTCCTCCTAGCATTGAATCAGGCCAGAGATATACTTAGTAAGCAATGTCAGGCAGTAACGACCTTTAGGAGGGCGAAATGCTCCCCTTCTCGTTGCTTTCTCACTCCATATCCGTGTTTCTACGGATGGCAGAAGGTTTGTAGCGGCTGGAACATCAGGTCATCCCCTTTAAGAAGTGAAGAGTCCGTCATCAAGGAAGGGACGAGGAAAACATCTTTATTCATTGGCTGTCTCAAAGCAGAGTCGTTTTGTCGTGATGGTGACGAATCGTAGGAATGTCTTCCATCACCTTGGTGGTGCTCCCGTTTGAAGAAGTGGCATTCCATGCCACCTCTTCTGATAATTCTCCTACTCCTCACAGGAGACCGCCAAGAAAAAGGTGATGACGGGTCAGAACAAGAGAGAAAAATCCCTGAGGAATACACATCTCAGAGGTTTTCTACCAACCTTCGGCCACTGCGGTGAATAGGTTCAGCGCGTGAGCACTACTCATTGCAGTCTGCTTCGAAAGTTTCCAGTCGTTCACTGCCAACGACAATGACCATCTTCTCAAAACCCTCTTCACTCACGATAGTCAGCACATCCAGGGCAGTCCTCGCTCGCTCGTCGTCTACAAAGCATGACGCTATAGAAGGGAATGCAAACTACAGGAAGTATTGCTTCTGGTTTGGGTGGAAGTGTGGCTGTTTGGCATCCAGAGTTCTGGATGGATCGATCGCAATCACACCATCACCAGAAATGACTTCCTCTTGCCCCCTTGTAACTCTGATAGAGAAGAGAGCGTAATAGTGCGCTCCTCGGGTGAAGTCCTTCTGGACGGGTTGGCACTTGTTGATGGCAACAGGTTGGCGTGTTCGCCTCCACCCTCAAGTAAGACAATTCCATCCACATCAGCACGTCGTCTCTTCCACCTAAAGACTTCCTCTTATGCACAGACCCCTGCGAAGAGAGAACAATGATCCACAGCTTTTTCTAGAGAAGCAAGGAAGCAATCGAAGAGTAATTGAGTTGTAAGGTCGTTGGTCACCCAAAACCAGGTGAAAGTGTTTCACACAACCTCAAAGGGTCATAGTGGGGAAGTACAACTCTTCAATGATTACGATAAGTTTGGTCCTTATAACTATTCCCACTCAATCGTGCCCGGTGGCTTGCTGGTGATATCGAGAACCACCCGGTTCACGCCCTTCACCTCATTCACGATGCGATTGGAGATGGTCTCCATCAGGTCGTAAGGCAGACGCGACCAGTCCGCCGTCATGCCGTCCTCGCTGGACACGCAGCGCAGCACGATCGGCCAGGCATAGGTGCGTTTGTCGCCCATCACACCTACTGAGCGCACGGGCAGAAGCACGGCGAACGCCTGCCAGATCTCGTGATAAAGCCCCGCCTCTTTCACCTCTTCGCGGACGATCAGATCTGCGTCGCGCAGGCAATTGAGTTTCTCAGCGGTCACTTCGCCGAGGATGCGGATGGCCAGCCCAGGCCCTGGGAAGGGATGACGCCGAACAATCTCCTCCGGCAGGCCGAGCGAACGACCCACCTTGCGCACTTCGTCTTTGAACAACTTGCGTAGGGGCTCCACCAGCTTGAACTGGAGATCCTTCGGCAAGCCGCCAACGTTGTGGTGGCTCTTGATCTTCACCGCTACCCGCTCGCCGGTTTTCGGATCAACGTTGGTGCCGGCGCTCTCGATCACATCGGGGTAAAGGGTGCCCTGGGCCAAGTAATCGAAGGGGCCCAAGCGGCGGCTCTCCTCTTCAAACACGCGAATGAACTCCGTTCCAATGATTTTGCGCTTCTGTTCCGGATCGGTGATGTCTTTGAGTTTTTCGAGAAAACGCTGGCGTGCATTGATGTATTCAACGTGAATGTTGAATTTGCGATCAAAGAAATCCATGAGGAATTCCGGCTCCCCCTTCCGCATGAATCCCTGATCGATGAACATGCAAGTGAGCTGATCACCGATGGCCTTCTTAAGCAAAAAGGCGAGGGTGGAGGAATCGACACCCCCGGACAGGGCCAGCAGTACCCGCTTGTCACCAACCTGCGACCGCACCTGTTTCACGGCTTCTTCGATGAATGCCGCCGTGGTCCAATCCGGCTCGCATCCGCAGATGTGATAGACGAAATTGCGGATCATCGCCATCCCGCAGGTGGAATGCACCACCTCGGGATGGAACTGCACGCCGTAGAGCCTGCGCTGGTGATTGGCCACAGCGGCCTCGGGCGTGTTGGCGGTATGAGCCAAACGCACGAACCCTTCCGGCAGGGCCTCCACCGAGTCCCCATGGCTCATCCACATCGTGGATCCGTTGGCCACATTCGTGAGCAAGTCGGTGGGGTCATCCACCTCGAGCGGTGCCTTGCCGTATTCGGCTTTGCCAGTGGCCGCCACCACACGACCGCCCAGCTGCTGCACCATCAGCTGCATGCCGTAGCAAACCCCCAGAACGGGAATGCCCAGGTTCCAGATCTCCGGGTCACACAGAGGTGCGTGCTCCGCGTAGACGGAGCTGGGTCCACCGCTGAGGATGATTCCCTTCGGAGCCATCCGACGCAGTTCCTCTGCCGTGGTGCTGTAACCAAGCACCACGGAGAACACCTCGGTCTCTCGGACCCGCCGGGCGATCAGTTCCGAGTACTGAGAGCCGAAATCAAGAATGACAATGGCCGGCTGACGCTGACCTTCATTCGGAGCCTGTGACATCTCGCCCGTGAGCCGTGGAACGGGTGACCGCGCAATCGGCGGCCGATCCATCAGCGTAGAGAAGGACCCCACAGCGCTTGAGCATCTCCTGCCCACAAGGTCCTGCCCAGCGCAACTGGCGTTGACGATCGAACAAAGCGGCGCCCACGCGCATGCCGCTGCAGCCATAGCGCACGAGGTAGGCCAGGCTTCGTTCTTCTACCGCAGCGGCCACGGCTTGCCATAACGCCAAAGCCTGTTCTCGATCCTGATCCGAAAGCCAGCGAAATGCCTCCTCCAGGGACGCAGCAGCCATCAATCCGCGCAGGCGATCACCAGACAGGCCCTGCTTCACCCCTTGCGCCACCAGCACCTCCAGACGCCCATCCGCCAGATGGTGGTGGGTGTGGAAGATGCCGCCGGCCAGCTTCACCAGTTTCCCGTGATATCCGAAAAGAAGAAGCTCCTGCACCCCCGCTTCGGCGGCAGCCACCAACAGCGGACCCATCCAGTTGCCGGCCTTCAGTTGTGGCTGATGGGCCGCGAGGTCCAGAGATCGGGCCAGATCAAGACCGTTTTCGCCGATTACCAACGTGAGCCGCCCCTGAAAACCAGACGCCCCCGTCAGGGACTGAAGACGCACCAGAGCGGCCTGGAGCTGATCGGGAGAGGCACTCGCCTGCACCTCAGCCTGCGTGCCGATGAGCGCCAGGCCCTCCACCACACCGAAAGCGGCGTTGCTAGTGCGTTGCGCCAGCTCTCGGCCCCTGGGAAGCACCACCTCGAGCTGCAGACCTTGGCCGCTGGGCACGAGGTCCTGGAGATTGCACTCCAGGAGATCCCTGGCAAACCCTGAAATGCAAAGGGTGCCATCGCTCTCAAGACGACCAACCCCCGCCCCGGCCTTCAGCATCAGCCAACCTTGCTCAGCAGGGCCCCAGCAGGCATGCACCCAGATTTCCAGACCGCGGGTGAGATCGAGGCCAGGACCTGGATCACACACGCTGATGGCCAGCGCCTGCGCACCATCGCGAACACAACTCGCCGCGTGGACCGGCACGCTGCGGGAGTCGGACTCCCCAGGAATCTGCAGGCTGACCCGATCAGGCGCTGGATCCCCCAGCAACACCTGGGTAGCGGCACGGGCTGCCGCCGCCACCCACACCGGCAGGGTGAGCCCAGATCCGGAATCAACAACAGGGGCAGCGATAACGGGAAGGGCAGCGGATCATTTTTTAGGATGGAGGATTGGCACTCCAGAGGCCGTGCAGGACAAGCTGACCCTGATGATTCCCGGGCCTACCCCGGTGCCCGAAACGGTGCTCAAGGCCATGGGACGACACCCGATCGGTCACCGCAGCGGGGAATTCCAGGCCGTGGTGGAGCGCACCAACGCCCAATTGCGCTGGCTGCATCAGACCAGCAGCGATGTACTGGTGATCACCGGAAGCGGCACGGCGGCCATGGAAGCCGGCATCATCAACACCCTGAGCCGCGGCGATCGTGTGCTCTGCGGAGACAACGGCAAGTTCGGTGAACGCTGGGTGAAGGTGGCGCGGGCCTACGGACTCGACGTAGACGTGATCAAGGCCGAATGGGGTCAGCCTCTCGACCCCGAAGCGTTCCGCACAGCTCTCGAGGCCGATACCGACAAAACCATCAAGGCGGTGATCCTCACGCACTCCGAAACCTCCACCGGAGTGATCAACGATCTTCAAACGATCAGCAGTTACGTGAAGGCCCATGGTGTGGCGCTCACCATCGCTGACTGCGTCACGAGCCTTGGAGCAACCAATGTTCCTATGGATGCCTGGGGCTTGGATGTGGTGGCCTCAGGGTCTCAGAAGGGCTACATGATGCCTCCGGGGCTGAGCTTCGTGGCGATGAGCGATCGGGCCTGGACCGCCTACGAACGTTCCGACCTACCCAAGTTCTATCTGGATCTCGGTCCATACCGGAAAACGGCAGCCAAGAACAGCAACCCGTTCACACCAGCGGTGAATCTCTACTTCGCCCTGGATGCGGCTCTGGAGATGATGCAGTCGGAGGGACTGGAAGCAATCTTTGCCCGGCACGCACGCCATCGGGCTGCTGCGACTGCAGCGATGAAGGCCATCGGCTTGCCGCTCTTCGCGGCCGAAGGCTATGGCAGCCCTGCAATCACCGCTGTTGCACCCGATGGAATTGATGCCGAACAGCTTCGTAAAGCCGTGAAAGAGCGATTCGACATCCTGCTGGCTGGAGGTCAGGACCATCTCAAAGGTCACGTGTTCCGGATCGGCCACCTTGGGTTTGTCTGTGATCGCGATGTGCTCACAGCCGTGGCCGCAATCGAGTCTGTTTTGCAATCCCTTGGTCTGCACAAAGGCGAGATGGGTGCAGGCCTCAGTGCAGCATCATTAGCGTTGGGCAATTAAAAAAACTCGTTCCAATAAACGATGTTTAAGGGCATGGGATACCATCATGCCCACAACGCGGGTGTAATTCAGTGGTAGAATGTCAGCTTCCCAAGCTGAACGTCGCCGGTTCGAATCCGGTCACCCGCTTGAACAAATAATTGAAATCAGATCTAGCTGCGATTGCCCCAAGATGAACGGGGCTTGATCAATTGAACAACTTGTGGGCCAACGCTTCTCGCACGACGCTCTTGGTCAAGAGCTCTGAGAATCATCTGAGCAGATTCAGAAACTTGACCCGCTTCAGCATTGGATCGAGCCTCCTGATAAAGCTGATCAGCTAGCTTCAAACATTGTTCGCGCGAAGCTCCAGGAATCGTTGCTTGGCTTACAGGCTTCAATAGCGTGGCGACCACGTCATTACTTTTTCCACTTACCCAAACTATATCAACAAAAGATCACAAAGAACAACGCACAACAAAGATTCATCTCGGGCTACGAACACTTCAGTCGTCCGACGATCAGTTTCAGAGAGAGCGTCAGGTTCCGGGTTCTTCGACGTTGCCGCCTAACTCGGCAATCTGAGCCCGAAGAAGTTGACATCGGTTGTCATCACCACGGGTGATCGCAACGGCGAGGGCGAACTCCAGTTTTTCAAGCTGATGACCACCTTCAAAGAAGCTGCGACGGTTGCCTGGCATTGGCAACCCAGACGTGGAACAGCCTGGTCGCGGAACGTTTCCGGAACCGCGGGTACCAGATGTGGCGAGAGTTGAAGATGCCATAGTTGGCTTTCTTTTTATTTTGCCACCCCTGGCCAGCCTTATGCGGCCAAATCCACATCCGGTTCATCCAGCTGGTGTTCTGAACGACCGAGTAGCTCCTGACACTCAAGCAACAACTGATCGACACCATCAAGCCGATTCAGCTCTTCGGCCGGCATCGTCTGCGCTTCGCTGCGTTGCGTCTCCAACTGCAATTCAAGACTTTCCAAACGCTGCTCAAGCCTGATCAGGCGCTGAGACAGAGCATTGAGCGTTTGAGCAACATCCTCAGCCGTACGAGTGATGCGGAAAGACACGGATTGGCTCATCCGAAAACAGAGCAGCAATGGGCAGATCACAACACATGCAAGACAGACCCTCAAGTCGCGGATCAGGTGATGCCACTGTGGTTTGAGATCGAAACACCACCCGCTGGGAGTTTGACGTGCTGCCTTCTCTGCTGACTCTGCTGGTGTACCTCCTGGCAGGAACCATCTTTGGCCTGCTGGCGATCAAAACCGGACTCCCTGCAGCACCCCTCGCCGGAGCTCTGGTCGGAGCCGCCGTGGTGAGCATGAGCGGACGCTTGGACATGGCGCAGTGGCCTACTGGCACGCGAACAGCACTTCAGATCGGAATCGGCACAATCATTGGAACTGGTCTCACCACGGCTTCCCTCGATCAATTGAAGGATCTCTGGAGGCCGGCTGTGCTGATCACGGTCACCCTGGTGCTCACCGGTGTGGTGATCGGTCTCTGGACCAGCAGACTTCTTGGCGTGGATCCACTCATTGCTTTGCTCGGTGCAGCGCCGGGAGGCATCAGCGGCATGAGTCTGGTCGCAGCCGATTACGGGGTTGGAGCAGCCGTGGCTGCACTGCACGCCGTGCGACTCATCACGGTGCTTCTCGTCCTGCCCTTGGTCGTCAAAATGCTGGCGCCGCTTGGCCTCGGCAATTCCTGATCCAACTCTGGACAGAAAAATAAGAGTCGATACGTTGACGCAGATCGCCCGTAGTGTCTACAAATGGCCAGCCTTCCAACTCGCCTTGCCCTGCTGCTGCCGATGGCAGGCATGTTGTGGTCAGTCGCTCCTGCCAGGGCAGCATCCAGCAGTCCAGCCGAGAAGGGGGCACAGATTTATTGCTACATGCGCAGTAGCGGAAATGATCACATCGTGAGCTGGGAAGCCTCCTATTCGCTGATCAAGCGTCAGGGGAGTGGCCTGTTCAAAACCTCCCCTAAGCATGCTGCCGTGATGATCACCGAAGCGGTGGTCGAAGATCCGACCAGCTTCCCTGATTGCGGCAAGTATCTGGGCGATCTGTTTGGCGGGTCCCAAAGGGTTACTGAATCGCCCACCTCATCGACCCGCACCAGCGAGAGCAAAGAAACCTCCAACTGGGATGCTGATGAGCGTTACAGCTACTGAAACCAGTCGGTGATGAATCAGTCTCGGAATCAGATTCAACCCCCTCATCGGCTGATTTCCGTTCTGATCCTTGGCGGGGTTCTTCTCAACAGCCTGGGCTGCGGCAGACAATCAGCTGAAATCACCCCAACCTCAGGCGTTGATGTGCAGGTATCAGGATGTCTTGAAAATCTGAATCTCAAACAGCTGGATGGAGCCCTAGAGCGTTGTGATGAGGTCGTCAAAATCCACCGAAGCAATCCGATTCCCCTTGTGGATCGCTCCTTGATCTACAACTTGATGAACCGACCGGATGAAGCCTGCCGCGACGTGGCCAAAGCAGCTGAATTACTCAAGCAGAGCCAACAAAAACCCGACCCGATGGTGATGCACGAGCTGACTGTGCGTCAGCAGTCCTGCAAGCAGCGGGCGACCATGGTCGGCAGGGACTGACGTTCAACGCTCACCCGTCGCGGACCCATGAGCAACTCGATTCGACTGGCCTTGCTGGCCACCAGTCCATCCACGAGTTGGTCCGCTGGACCGAGCTGAAGCCAATGGCTCATGAGCTCCCCATCCATTCCCAGCCGATGACAACGATCCTCAGCCTGATCAACATCACCTGGAGTCCAGGGACGTTCGAGCAGAACCACCTGACGGGCCCTGTGGAGAGTGAATCCCAGACCACCAGCGCCAAAGGTTGCTAGCAGCAGATCCGTCGATCCGTCCTGAAAGCGATCCACAGCCATCTGACGCTCCTCCGGTTTCTGCCGACCGCTCAGCAATTCCCCACCCAGACGTTGCTGCAACAGTGCAAGAGGAGCCACGAACGAGCTGAAGAGAACGACCGATTCACCTTGCGCGCGGAGTTGCTGCACGAGCCGTTCAGCGGCCGGCAGCTTGAATTCAGCAGCGATCAAACGCAATGACGTCAACACCGCAAGGGATTCGGCATCAGAACGCACCTCACCGGCCCTTACACGTCGGCGATAGTCCTCAACTACCAACGCCAGCCGGTGGTCAAACCCTCTGGACTGGTTGTGCTCCAGTGTCACTGGGATAAAGGAGCGACGCTTGGGCGGCAGACCCAGCACCCGCTGTTTACGGCGATGTAGCACCAGTGGCGTGGTGAGCCGCCGCAGCTCATCAAGACGGCTAGCACCATCCACACGCCAGCGTCGCTGACCTCCACGCTCACTCCAGTGACCCTGACAAAACATCTCCTCAAAGGAGCGCTGATCACGAGCGAGTGGATGGTCAATCGCAGCCAACAGTGGATAAAGCTGAATTGGTCTGCCGTTGCGAACCGGAGTTCCCGTGAGCATCCAAATCGCTCGCAACCGCGGATGGCGAGCCAACCGCAACAGAGCCTGGGTGCGCTGCGCCTGCATCGTCTGGGCGTAGTGCGCTTCATCCACGATCATCAACGTTCCGGCTTCAGGAAGCTCACTCGGCAGACGTGCCCAGCTGTGCAGGCAAACCTCGAGATCAACGGCCGACGCTTCCCGTTGCCAGTGGGGATGCAATCCCACCGGCGCAACGACAAGCAGGCGAAGAGGCACCACGCGCAGAAGGGCTCGCGCTGCCAACAGGGCCGTCAGCGTTTTACCCAGTCCCATTTCATCGGCCAGAAGAGCTCCACGGCGAGCGAGGAGCCAACGGGCACCAGATCGCTGATGGGGAAGAGGCCTGCGACCGTCAGCTAGCGATTGATTCAGATCAGCCTGCGCAATCAACTCGCGGTGATGAGGCAACGGCGGTAAGGGATGCCGATGCCAATGCAACCAGCGCAAGAGCTCATCATCCACACGAAAGCGGTCTCCAAAACGCTCCAGCAGAGTCTCTGCAGCCGCGAGCGGAAACTCCCAACCCAGGGATGAGCCACGCCAGAGCCCCCGAGGACGAATGCGACCCATTTGCGCATGAGTGACCGCATCAAAGGGATACGTTGCATGCACTAAACCCGATGGGGTCAGTCCAAGACTGCAACCAGGAGGAGATCCTGCCGTGGATCCAAATCAGCAAACATCATCTTATGTCTCTCAGCGAGAGACACAAGGGGGCCGACGCCCCAACCAAAATCTACAGAACGAAATCGCGAAAATGCAGTCTTGAACACATTGACGACGGTGTCGGTCACGGCAAACTTCGATTAACCGAACGATTCGGATGCATAACAGAGATGCGGTTTTTCTCGAAGATCTCTGTCCTAAATTGCGTGTCCGAAGGTGGCGTCAATCACTCCACACTTACACCGGCAAAAGTTGCATCTATTGCGGCAAACCCTCAGAATCAATTGATCATGTTTTACCGAGAAGTCGCGGAGGGTTGAGCATTACTGAAAATTGCGTACCTGCTTGCTTGTCCTGCAATGGTCACAAGTCAGATGCTGATGTATTCGATTGGTATCGGCGTCAGCGTTTTTATGATCCGAGACGAGCCATGGCGATCCGAGCTTGGATGGATGGCGACCTCCGCTTGGCACTGCGCCTGCTGCAATGGGCACAACCTGACCTTCAAGAAGCGATGACCGAGCCCATGGACGCCGACACGCTCATGACCAATCAGGACGACAGCGACTGGGCCTTCCAGATGGCCTGATCACCAGACCCGGCAAGCATCAGCTGAATGGTGCTGTCGGCAGATGGAAGCCTGCTGCTCTGGGTGCTCTGGAGCCAGCAGAAAGGCGCTACTGACCAGAGCAGCAGCAGCCACGGCTATGACACCTCGGAGCAGGCCTGTCTCTTGTCGATCTGCCGCACGAGCCTTACTGACCGGCTCACGACGAGGCAGCATGGAGCCTTGGGATGACACCAAAGAAAGACAGGAACCGGTCACGACCGAATGGCGAATAATACGTTTGTACTCATGCATGATTCATTTGTCAACCGCTGTCAGCCCCTGCCTGCGGGTTCCAAGCTCTGCATCCTCGGCGCCGGTTTCAGCGGCAGCCGCCTCGCTTCTCTGGCTTCTGCCCTGCAGATCCCTGTCATCAGCACCCGGCGTGAACCCTCGCCGGACAGCGAACACCTCGCCTTCGACACGGCTACGGGTCAGGCGCCCGATCGTCGCCAACTTGAGGGCATCACCCATCTGCTCAACACCATCCCACCCGATCGCGATGGCAACGATCCGGTCCTGAAAACGCTCGGCGATCAGATCCAGCAGTGGCCGCTGCGCTGGGTCGGCTATCTCTCGACTACAGGGGTGTACGGCAACACCGATGGCGCCTGGGTCTGTGAAGACGACCCTCCAGAACCCACCCAAGACCGAAGCCGGCGTCGGCTGGCGTGCGAGCAGGAGTGGCAGGCCAGCGGACTTCCCCTACAGATCCTGCGCTTACCGGGAATCTATGGACCTGGCCGCTCCGCTCTCGCTGCGGTGAAAGCAGGAACGTTGCAGCCGGTGGACAAGCCTGGACAGATGTTCTGTCGCATTCATGTGGATGACGTAGCCGCGGCCTGCCTCCATCTCATGCATCGATCCGCTCAGGGTCAGCACCCAGAGATCGTGAACGTCTGCGATGACGAACCAGCCGCGAGTGTTTCAGTGCACCGCTATGCCGCATCCCTGCTGAACTGCGAGCTTCCGCAACCAAAACCGTTCACCGAGGCGGAGGCCAGCATGAGCGCCATGGCCAGGTCGTTCTGGGCGGACAACCGACGGGTCAGCAACCAGCGCCTCCGCCAGGATCTCGGCTATGAGCTGATTTATCCGACCTACCGCAGCGGGCTGGCGCAATGCCTTGAGATCGAGACCCTCACGGAGTCGAGGACTCCGTCCTCTCCGGCTTGAACATGGGCAGTTCATGCAGTTGCAGAGGCTGGTCGGGATCGATGAACGTGAGACCGGCGTCATAAAGAAATTGGCTCCACTGAACCTCCAGCCATCCCTGCTTCAAAGCAGTCCCCAGGCCGTAGAGCAGCAACCCGATCAACAGCCAGCGCAGCATGATCCCACTCCATCAACTCACCGACGCTAATCAGCGTCTGGTCATCGCTTTAGGGGATCCCGCCGGTATCGGCATGGAAGTCACAATCAAAGCCCTTGCAGATCCCCGCTGTCCGCGGGACATGAAACCGTTGCTTGTGGGCTGCAGAGCCAGCCTTAAACGCACGCATCAGCTCCTGCACAACCTGAAGAACTTTCCCCTGGTGGATCCTGATGACCTTGAGATTGAAGACCTTCCCATCCCGGGCGGCCCGCTGGATCCAGGCGATGCAGGGGTCACAAGTGGGGAAGCCAGTTTCCGCTGGCTGAGTCGAGCTGTGGAGCTCGTCCAAGGAGGGCACGGGCGGGCCCTGGTCACAGCGCCAATCGCGAAGCACACCTGGCATGCAGCAGGTCATCCCTATCCCGGGCAGACCGAGCGATTGGCCGAACTCGACGGAGCAGACTCCGCATCGATGCTGTTCACCGCCGTATCACCCAGCACCGGATGGCGACTGAACACCCTTCTGGCCACCACACATATCCCTCTGCAACAGGTATCTCAAGCCCTCACACCGGCTCTGGTGACCACCAAATTGAAGACCCTGGCCAGGTTCTGCCAGCGCTTCAACCCCTCACCGGAGCTTCTGGTGGCCGGTCTCAATCCCCACGCCGGCGAACAAGGTCAGCTCGGCACAGAGGAAGAGCAATGGCTCACGCCTCTGATGCATCGCTGGGCTGAGGCCAACCCCACGATCCGGCTCAGAGGACCTCTACCTCCAGATACCTGCTGGCTCAGCGCAGCGCAGGCATGGAGCAGAAACAACAGTCCAGGGCCTGACGGGATTTTGGCCCTATATCACGATCAGGGACTGATTCCCGTGAAATTGCTCGCCTTCGACCAGGCAGTCAACACCACACTCGGCCTTTCGTTTCTGCGGACATCGCCCGATCATGGAACCGGATTTGATATCGCCGGACAAGGAATCGCACGCTGCGACAGCATGCTCTCCGCCATCGCAGCGGCCTGGACGCTTAGCCAGGCTTAACGCGCATCAACACCTGACCAAATTCCACCGGTGTGCCGTTATCCACAAGGATTTCCACCACTTCACCACTCAGCTCAGCCTCCAGCTCGTTCATCAGCTTCATGGCTTCGAGGATGCAGATCGTCTGACCAGCAGAGATGCGGTTGCCGATCTCCACAAAGGAAGGTTCTCCAGGTGCAGGAGCCCGATAGAAGGTGCCCACCATCGGTGCAGTGACATCCACGAGATCCGAGCGAGTTCCTGCAGCTGCTGGAGGGGCTGCGGACGATGACTCGCTCTGAGTCTTGATCTCCATCGCTGGCACAGGAGCAGCTGCGACAGGCACCATCTGGGTGGACGCAGCCGGAACAGGAAGATTCCGGCAAACCTCTAGGCGGAAATCATCCCCCTCGAGCCGGAATTCCTGAATGTCGCTCTCCGCCAGCTTGTCGAGAAGCTGATTCAACTGATCGTGGTCGAGATGCATGGTCAGCTGTTCTCCCGACCCAGGTAGGTGTCGTTGCGGGTGTCGACCTTGATCTTCTCACCAATAGAGAGAAAGAGAGGCACCATCACTTGGGCACCGGTCTCGAGAATGGCCGGCTTGGTGCCACCAGTCGCGGTGTCGCCTTTCACACCAGGATCCGTCTCCTTGATCTCGAGCACAACCGAATTGGGCAGCTCAACTTCCAGGGGCTTGTCATTCCAGGAGACGACATTCACCTCCATCCCTTCCTTGAGATATTTGCGGCTCTCTCCGATCTGCTTCGCAGACAGGCGGGTTTCTTCGTAGGTGCCCATATCCATGAAGACATAGTCCTCACCTTCCATATAGGTGTGCTGAAGCGTGGCTTTCTCAAGAATGGCCTGAGGCAGCATCTCGCCAGCGCGGAAGGTTTTCTCCACCACGTTGCCGCTCTGCACCGCCTTGAGCTTGGTGCGGACAAAGGCGGAACCCTTGCCGGGCTTGACGTGCAGGAACTCGACCACACGCCAGACGGCACCGTCCAGCTCGATGGTGGTGCCAGTGCGAAAGTCGTTGCTGGAAATCATTCCCGCTGAACGGTTCAGGGGATCATACGGCTGTGCCAAAGTCCTTTCAGCACCTGGGGTTCTCCTTGGCGATTCGGTTGGCTTTTCAGCGTTTGAGCACTGGCTTGCTCGGCCTTCTGATGGTGATCGGCTTGGTCTGGGCCGAACCCGTCTGGGCCGGACTGCCCCAGGGAAATGCCGTGAAGGATCCCGCTGCGATCCTGCGGGATTCCCTGCCGATGGACCAAGAGGATCTGCGTGAACTGCAGCACCGACTGGAAGGCACCAGTGACGATTTGCGGGCCAAGCGCTGGAGTGCCCTCGGACGCAGCATCAGCCGCAGCGAAGCGTTGCTGAACACGCGTCGCAACACCATTCTCAACGCCGTGCCCAATGCCGAGCGTCAGCAGGCCGAACAGCTGCTCGACACGGTCAAAGACGACTTGGTGCAACTGCAGGAACGGGTGGATGCCGCCGATAAATCAGGATTCATCCAGACCCGCCGGCAGACGCTGACCACAATTGGCGATCTCGAATACCTGCTGATTGATGACCGGATCCCTGCCATTCCCGCGGAGTTCGATGACCTGCCCCGCCTCAATGGGCGGGCCACCGTGGTGATCAGCACCACACAGGGCGATCTCACAGCCGTGGTGGATGGATACAACGCACCCCTGACGGCCGGCGCCTTTATTGATCTGAGCCTCAAGGGCTTTTACGACGGCCTTCCCTTCACCAGGGCCGAGGACTTCTACATCCTGCAAAGCGGCGATCCTGAAGGTCCTGCAATCGGTTATGTGGATCCAACCAGCAAGCAGGAACGGCATGTGCCTCTGGAAATTCGTGTTCCAGGCGAGCCGGACACCTTCTACAACGAGACCTTTGAAGATGTGGGCCTGTACAAGGCCACGCCCGTTCTGCCCTTCTCCACCCTCGGCACCCTCGGCTGGGCCCATTCCGATCAGGCGCTCGATGATGGCTCATCCCAATTCTTCCTGTTTCTTTACGAAGCGGAGCTCACCCCTGCCGGTCTGAATCTGGTGGATGGACGCAATGCCGCGTTCGGATACGTGGTGGATGGCTTCGATGTTCTCGAGGAACTCAGCGTGGACGATCAGATCAACCGTATTGAAGTGGTGGATGGAGCCGATCGGCTGCAGCCCCACGCCTGACCTGCCGTGACGCAGACACTGGCTGACTTGGGAGAAGCGGAGCTCCTGAGGCGCCTTGCGCGCTTCGCTCCGCCGGGTCAGCTGGATGACGACACCGCGCAACTGCAACAGCCATCAGCGGATCTGCTTATTAATACCGACGTACTGGTGGAGAGCATCCACTTCAGTGATGCCACCACCGCATCAGCCGATGTGGGCTGGCGTGCGGTGGCTGCCAACCTCTCCGACCTTGCCGCCAGCGGGGTGGATCAGATCCTGGGGATCACTGTGGGGCTTGTGGCGCCGGGACACACCCCCTGGAGCTGGGTGGAAGGGGTCTACCGCGGCATCGACTCCCTGCTTGAGGTGAGTGGGGGTGTGCTGCTGGGAGGCGACTGCTCCCAGGGACCCGTCAGGATGATTTCGATCACTGCGATCGGGACACTCGGGCCCTTGCGGCTGCATCGTTCCCAGGCAAGGCCTGGAGACTGGATCGTGGTGAGCGGAGCTCATGGACTGAGCCGACTGGGATTGGCCCTGCTTCTCGAAGATCCCTCGTTGCTGGGTGTCACCCTGCCAAGTGCACTCAAAGAACAGGCGATTCGACAGCATCAGCGTCCACAGCCGAAGCTTGATGCACTCAAGTTGCTTGTGACCTGCAAGCCAGAGGAGCTTCCCTGGAGAGCCGGTGGGACCGACAGCAGCGACGGTCTGCTTCAAGCCATCGACTGTCTCTGCCGAAGCAGTGGCTGCGGCGCTGTTTTGGACAAAACAAAGTTGCCTCAGGCATGCGGATGGCCGGATGGTCCGCACTGGCAACGCTGGTGCCTGAGCGGTGGTGAAGACTTCGAACTGGTGGTCAC
Source organism: Synechococcus sp. WH 7805 (assembly GCF_000153285.1). NCBI lineage: Bacteria > Bacillati > Cyanobacteriota > Cyanophyceae > Synechococcales > Synechococcaceae > Synechococcus > Synechococcus sp. WH 7805. The sequence continues at coordinate 1,640,496 of NZ_CH724168.1, forward strand.
GCTGCCCCCAGCATGGGCCAAAGCCTGGATTGACCTGCAACCGTCCAGCCGGCAGGTGGGAGTCATCACGGATCAAGCCGAAGCGATCGTCTGGAGCGACGACAACGCACCCGTGGTCTCTAAGGGTTTCGCCCATTACAGAGCGTCCTGACCCACAAAAATCCCCCCTTTGCAGGGGGGATGAGAACGCTCAGATCAGGGAGCTTTACAGGATCACTTCCAGTTGCGGGCGACCACTTCGGCGAGATCCACCACGCGCTGGCTGTAGCCCCACTCGTTGTCATACCAGGCAAGGATCTTCACCGCTTTGTCACCCATGGCGTAGGTGAGGTCGGCATCAAAGATGGTGGATTCGTTGGTGCCGGCGTAATCGGTCGAGACCAGGGGCAGGTCGCTGTACTTGATGATGCCCTTCATTCCATTCTCGGAAGCGGCCTTGATCACAGCCTTCACTTCCTCAACGTTGGTGGCGCGGGAGGGTCCGAAGGTGAGGTCAACAGCAGACACATTCGGCGTGGGGACACGCATGGCGAAACCGGTGAGCTTGCCTTTCACCTCGGGGTAAACCAGAGCCACAGCCTTGGCAGCACCGGTGGTGGTGGGAACCATATTGAGCGCAGCGGCACGGGCACGGCGCAGATCCCTGTGGCTGTTGTCGAGGATGCGCTGGTCACCGGTGTAGCTGTGGATGGTGGTCATCAGACCCCAGTCCAAACCAAAGCTCTGATCGAGAACCTTGACGATCGGAGCCAGGCAGTTGGTGGTGCAGCTGGCGTTGGAGAGGATGTTCCAGTCTTCGTGACGGTACTGATCGTCATTCACGCCCACCACGAAGGTGCCCACACCGTCACCTTTGCCAGGCGCCGTCAGGATCACCTTGCTGGCACCGGCCTCAAGGTGCATGCTCGCTTTCTCATCGGTGTTGAAGACACCGGTGGACTCGATCACAAGGTCCACACCCCAATCCTTCCAGGGGCAGTTGAGGGGATTGCGATCGGCGAAGAATTTGATCTCCTTGCCATTGACGATCATCGTTTCGTCAGTCGTCTCGATCTGAACGCTGCGGTCGATGTGACCAAGGATCGAGTCGTAGGTGAGGAGGTGGGCACTGGTTTTGGGATCGGATGTGGAGTTCATCCCAACGATCTCGAGACCAGTGTCAGCGCCGCGGCTGAGCCAACCCCGCATCACATTGCGACCAATCCGGCCGAATCCATTGATCGCAACGCGCAGGGTCATAACAAAAGCGGATCGTCCGCTATAGGTGTTTGGCCGCCGATCATACAGAAATCTTCGGGATTTACTCTGTTAAAGGGGGGTTTGGGATCACGGAAAGACCAGGGCTACAAAATTCCTGAACCACTGGTCAGCTTGGAAAGCTGATTTATCGTGCGCATCCACGGTGACGGTCATTGGTCTGCACGCTTGACATTCACGCACCTGTGCATTTCATCGGTGCCGGAGGCATTGGCATGTCTGCCTTGGCGCGGATTCTGCTCAGCCGCGGTCATCGCGTCAGCGGCTCGGATCGGCGCCTGACGCCGGCGATGGAGAGTCTCAAAAGGGCAGGAATGGTGGCTTTTGAGTCACAGGAGGCCACCAACTTCCAGACCTTGAATCATCTGAACCGCTCATCACCAATCGTGGTGATCAGCAGCGCCATTCCCGAACACAATCCGGAATTGGTTGCCGCCAGACATCAACAGCTCGAGGTTTGGCATCGCTCGGATCTTCTTGCAGCCCTGATCGACCAGCAGCCCTCGATCGCCATCGCTGGCAGTCATGGCAAAACCACCACCAGCACGGTGGTGACCACACTTCTTCATGGCGCCGGCGAGGATCCAACGGCTGTAATCGGAGGCATCGTTCCCTGTTACGGAAGTAACGGCCATGCCGGCCAAGGACGCCTCCTCGTGGCTGAAGCCGACGAATCCGACGGCTCGCTCGTGAAATTCAGAGCCTCCTTGGGTGTGATCACCAATCTCGAACTGGATCACACCGACCATTACCGCGACCTTGACGACCTGATCGAAACCCTTCAGCGCTTCGGAAATGGTTGCCAACGCCTGCTGGCCAATCAGGACGATCCCATCCTCAACGAGCACTTCCAAGCCGATGCCTGGTGGTCGATCCAGCGCAGCGACAACGTGGATTTTGCAGGCTTGCCAGTGGCTCTGGAAGGCGATCGCACCATCGCCGACCTCTATGAACAGGGGACCTTCGTGGGGCAAATCACCCTGCCCATGCCCGGACTGCACAACCTGAGCAACACCATCGGAGCCCTCGCCGCCTGCCGCATGGAGGGTGTGCCCCTCGAACGCTTGATCAGCCATCTATCAGAGCTGAAAACCCCAGGACGCCGGTTCGATTACCGAGGCGACTGGCAGGGCCGGCAGATCGTTGACGACTACGCCCATCACCCGAGTGAAGTGGCAGCAACGCTGGACATGGCCAATCTGATGGTGTCCAGCGGTCGCAGCCCTCTGCCTCGATCACCCCAGCGGTTGGTGGCTGTGTTCCAACCCCATCGCTACAGCCGCACCCAAGAATTCCAACACCAATTCGCCGAGGCACTACTCTCCGCTGAACTAGTACTGCTGGCTCCGATCTTCTCCGCTGGTGAAGCTGAAATACCAGGGGTAAACAGTGAAGCGCTGGCCAGCGTCATGCAGGAACTGTCAACGCAGCAATCCGTTCTGGTGGCGTCAACGATGGATGAACTCGTCACCCTCGTGAAGGAGCACAGCCTCCCCGATGATCTGGTGCTGGCCATGGGCGCTGGTGATGTAAACAGCCTTTGGTCGCGGTTGTCGCAGTCTTCAACAGAGGGTCAGGCGTCATGTCCACCGGCACTGGCGGCCTGACGGCTCTGCAGGATTGCGGTGTCCTGCAACAGGAGGTGCCGCTAGCGGAGTTCACCACCTGGCGCGTCGGAGGTCCGGCGCAATGGCTGGCTGAACCCATCAGCACCGAGCAGATCCCAGAGCTCCTGCAGTGGGCGAGGGAGGAAGGTCTGCCCGTTCATATCATCGGAGCCGGCTCGAATCTGCTCATCGCCGACGGCGGCTTGCCCGGACTCACCCTCTGCCTAAGACGGTTGCAGGGCAGTGCGTTGAATGCAGAAACGGGCCGCATCCGTGCCGCCGCTGGAGAGCCGCTGCCCACCCTGGCCAGGCGTGCTGCCAAAGCTGGCTTGCAAGGGTTGGAATGGGCTGTGGGGATCCCCGGCACTGTGGGGGGTGCCGCCGTGATGAATGCCGGGGCGCAGGGAGGCTGCACGGCTGAACAGCTGATCAGTGTGGATGTGATTCGGTTAAGCGACCCAAAACCCACCCTCGCGAACCTCAGTCGGGAAGACCTGGCGTTCAGCTACCGCCACAGTGCACTCCAAACCAACCCGCACCTGGTGGTGGCCGCCGAATTTCAGCTTGAACCCGGTCACGACTCGGCCGAACTGCAGCGCCGCACCAGCGGCAATCTCAACCATCGCACCTCCACGCAGCCCTACAAACTGCCCAGCTGCGGCAGCGTCTTCCGCAATCCCGAACCGGAAAAAGCCGGGCGGCTGATCGAATCCCTGGGGCTCAAAGGACGGGCCATCGGTGGTGCCCAAGTGTCTGAGCTGCACGCCAATTTCATCGTGAATACCGGTGATGCCACAGCGGAGGACATCCGCGCCCTCATCAGCCTGGTGCAAGGCGTAGTGATGGAGGCCAAAGGCATTGCGTTGCATCCAGAAGTGAAACGCCTGGGCTTCGAGACGCCCGATTAGCCTTCCAGTTCCTTCAGCAGTTCCATGGCCGGTTTCGGACTTCCCAATTTCGGACAGCTCACCGAAGCCTTCCGCAAGGCCCAGCAGATTCAGCAAGACGCCCAGAAACTGCAGGAAGAGCTGGATGCCATGGAAATCGAGGGCAGCAGTGAGGATGGTCGGGCCAGCATCTGGCTTTCCGGTAATCAACAACCCCTGCGCGTGAAGCTGGATCCGAGTTTGCTGAGCGAGGGGCAGGACACCGCCGAAGCCGCCGTTCTCGCTGCTCTCCAATCGGCCTACGAACGCTCCACCGCCACCATGAAGGAACGCATGCAAGACCTCACCGGTGGCCTCGATCTCAACCTCCCCGGGATGGGCGGCTGATCCCTAGTAATTCCTCCACCGCTCCGCGATAGAAGGTATAGCGCTCCCAGTCGCGACTCACCCCGCAGCCGGGTTCATCGCGATGGAGACAATCGCGGAAGCGACAGGGGTGGATGGTGAGCTGGTCCCGAAGTTCCGGGAACAGCACTTCAAGATTGCGGGCATCCCCAGGCAAGTCCGGTCGGTTGAAACCGGGCGTGTCAGCCACACGGGCACCTGGTGCGAAGGGATGCAACTCCACGTGCCGCGTCGTATGCCGGCCCCTCTGCAGCCTTCCCGACACGGCGCCAACCCTGAGTGCAAGGCCTGGAAGCAACGCATTGAGCAACGAACTTTTGCCCACCCCTGAAGGACCGCAAAGCACGGTGATGGCCTGGGACGCGAGCACGGCGCGCAACGTGTTCAAACCGGCGCCTGTCTGCACAGACACCAACACGGGCGAATAGCCCCAGCCATGCAGACGCTGCTTCAAGGCCAGCTGATGCTCAGGCGCAAGGAGGTCGCTCTTGGTGAGCACCAGCTGCACCCGCAGACCAGTCTGTTCCGCGGTGAGCAGAAAGCGACTGGCCTGATCGGCATCGAAGGCAGGCTGCTCCACAGCCAGAGCAACGAGAACGCAGGAGGCATTGGCGACAGGAGGCCGCACCAGGAAACTGCTGCGTGGTTCCACATCAGACACGACAGCTCGGGCCTGAAGGGGATCGATCGCCTCCACCGTGACCCGATCCCCCACATGCACAGCAGCGCCGCGATGGTGAAGCCTTGTCCGGCGAGTGCAGAGAAGACGGGCCGGCATTCCGGGGGATGGGACATCCAGTTCCACCTCCAGGTAATTGGCCTGCAGCGCCACCACCATGCCGCGATGGGGTGCAGCCTCACTCACCGCTGCAGATCACCAAAAGGCGGACCCGATCAGGCCCCAGGCGTTCCACCGTGACCGCATGGCCATCCCGGCGCAATCCTGGCACCACCATCTCTTCAGGCTCTCCAGGATCGAGATCCACCTGCAAGCACTGCCCTGAGGCAAGGGTTTCCAGGGCAAGCCGGCAACGGATGAAGTTGAGCGGACAGGGCGTACCGCATAGATCCAGCACCTGATCAGGCTGGCGGGCTTCCATGGTCAGCGCTGACCAAAGAGACGCGCAAACAGTCCGCTCTTGTGATGGTGATGCTGTTCCCCCCTCGCGGAGTGATGACCCGCAAGCTCCTCAAGCAGCCCACGCTCCTCGTTATTGAGTCGGGTGGGTAGTTTCACCGTAACGGCGACCCGCTGATTTCCCCGAGCCACAGGGTTGCCCAACTTGGGAATGCCCTTGTTCTCAAGGGTGATCACGGCATTGGGCTGGGTACCGGCGGGAATCTCCAGGCTGGTGGGGCCATCCACCGTCTCCACTTCGATGGTGTCGCCGAGGATCGCCTGCAGATAACTCACCTTCACCTCCGACAGCACGGTGAGTCCGTCGCGACGGAGCGTGGGATGGTTCTTCACGGTGAGGAACACATAAAGATCCCCGGAGGGACCACCGCGGAGCCCAGCATTGCCCTCACCGGCAACGCGCAGTCGCGTTCCCGTATCGACTCCAGCAGGAATATTGATTCGCAGTTTTTTGCGTACCTGCACGACACCTTGTCCTCCACAGGCATTACAGGGATCGGCGATCACCTGTCCGCTGCCGTTGCAGGTTGGGCATTCAGCCACCTGAGTGAAACTTCCAAAGGGGGTACGGGTGGCCCGGCGCACCTGGCCGACACCTCCGCAGGTGGAACAGGTGGTTGGGCCACTGCCGCTCTTGGCCCCACTACCACCACAGGTGGTGCAGGTTTCGAGATGGGGAACACGAATCTCTCGTTCCTGGCCGAACACCGCCTGCTCGAAATCGATCGTGAGGTCGTAGCGGAGATCATCACCCTGCTGGGGGCCGCGGCGACGCTGCTGACGTCCTCCACCTGCCGCACCTCCGAAGCCGCTGAAGAAGGTTTCGAAAAGGTCTGCGAAACCACCCATGTCGCCCATGTCGGGCATGCCGGCGGCACCACCGAGCCCCGCCTCTCCGAACTGGTCGTAACGACCCCGGGTTTGAGGATCGCTGAGCACCTCATAGGCGCGGCCGATCTCCTTGAAACGGTCTTCGGCTCCGGGCTCCTTGTTGATATCCGGGTGGTATTGGCGAGCCAGACGGCGGTAGGCACGCTTGAGAGTGTCAGCATCGGCATCCCTGCTGACACCGAGAAGCTCGTAATAATCGGCCATCAGCTGGTAATCCCGAAAGTCACAGTAAGGGGAGGCGTCTGATCATCGGATCAACCGTTGCCATCGCCTGAACCGCCTTCGTCAGCGGCAGAATCATCCGATGTTGCTCCGGCCTCGGCAGGCGCATTCTGCGGGCCTGGGCCCATCGAAACCTTGACCATGGCGTGGCGCAGCACCTTTCCGTTGAGGTGGTAGCCGCGCTGCAACTCCTCAATCACCACATCCTCGGCATGGGCATCGCTGGGTTCTCGAAGAACCGCTTCGTGCAAGGTGGGATCGAACTCCTGGCCGACCACACGCATTGGAGCCACGCCAAGCTGCTTGAGCACATCGACCAGCTGTTTGTAGAGACCCTGGTAGCTGCGGTGCAGAGCCTGTGCCTCCTCTCCCTGAGGATCAAGCTGCTGGCGGGCACGCTCGAAGTTGTCGACAACGGGAAGAATCTCGCTCAGCGTGCTGCAGGTGAGCTGAATCTTGAGCTCGTCCTGATCTCTGCTCTGGCGCTTGCGGAAGTTGTCAAAGTCGGCGGCGATGCGCATGTACTGACCTCTCAGCACATCGTGCTCATCCCGCAGGCTGTTGTGCTCCCGCTCAAGTTGCTCCAGTCGGGCTTCATTGTCACCGCTTTGCGGTGCCTCAGCCACGGTGCCGGAATCAGGAGACGCAGCGGCCTCCACTGAATCGGTGGGATTGACAGCAGGCTGCTGACCGTCGGAGACAGCCTGGGCGGGTTCCTGCTCAGGGGTGGAGACGTCGCCACTCATGCTGACCGGTTGCGAATTCACGTCTAGACATGTTGATGGGTGAGGTACGCCTCCCACAAGCGGCGGAAGCCCGCACCTTTTCGATTGGATGAACTGTGAGTGACGTTCGCCGACGTTTGGAACTGGAACTGCTGCTGAAGCGAGCGATCCCTGGGACTCTCAGCAGCGCTGACGAACCGGATCTTCTGAACGATCTCGCGGCGATGGGACTGGATCCCACTCGCCATGGCGAACTGACTGCGGCGCTTAGCAGCCTTCTCAAGCCAGCAAGGGCGGAACCCGGTCAGGCCCCAGACGACAACGACGAAAACACGGAGAGCATCGCCGACACGGCCACCTCCTATCTCGCGGAATTCACCGTGGACGGGGTACTGGAAGACGACCCCGATCAAGCCGCGCTGCAGTCTTCCTCCATCGTGGATCTGGAAGACGGACTGAACGATGCGGATCGTTCACCGGTGATCAATCTCGTGGACCGGATCCTGATGCAGGCGCTGCAGCTGGGAGCCAGCGATATTCACGTGGAGCCCCAGCAGGCTGGGCTGCAATTGCGCTTCCGCCAGGACGGCGTTCTGCAGAGCAGCATCGAACCTCTGCCGAGCCGCTTGGTACCGGCGGTGACCTCCCGCTTCAAAATCATGGCGGACTTAGATATTGCTGAACGGCGCATGGCCCAGGACGGGCGAATCCGGCGCAGATTCCAGCACCGCACCGTGGACTTCAGGGTGAATTGCCTGCCCAGCCGATTTGGGGAAAAGATCGTGTTACGCCTGCTGGATAGCTCCGCCACTCAGCTAGGCCTCGACAAGCTGATCACGAGTGAGTCAACGCTTGACACCGTGCGATCCCTGGGTTCCAAACCCTTCGGAATGATCCTGGTGACCGGGCCCACCGGATCGGGGAAATCCACCACGCTCTATTCCCTGCTGGCGGAACGCAACGACCCCGGGATCAATATCTCCACAGTGGAGGATCCGATCGAATACACCCTCCCAGGCATAACCCAATGCCAAGTGAACCGGGAGAAAGGTTTCGATTTCAGCCAGGCGCTGCGGGCCTTCATGCGCCAGGACCCGGATGTGCTGCTCGTGGGGGAGACCCGTGACTTGGAAACAGCCAAGACGGCCATCGAAGCAGCACTGACAGGTCACCTCGTGCTCACCACGTTGCATTGCAACGACGCTCCCAGTGCCATCGCCCGACTGGATGAGATGGGCGTTGAACCCTTCATGGTGAGCGCGTCACTGATCGGCATCGTGTCCCAGCGATTGCTGCGGCGTGTCTGCCCGGACTGCCGCATTCCTTACCACCCGAAAGCTGAGGAACTTGGTCGGTTCGGTTTGATGACCAGCAATGAGGAGGGCGTGACGTTCTTCAAACCCAACCACCGAGAAGGGCATCCGGACGCATGTCCCACCTGTCAGGGGAGCGGCTACAAGGGCCGGGTGGGGGTTTATGAGGTGCTGCGCATGAATGAAGTGATGGCTGCTGCGGTGGCCAAGGGAGCCACCACCGACATGGTGCGCCAGCTGGCCCTGGAATCAGGGATGAAAACACTGTTGGGCTACAGCCTTGATCTGGTTCGCGAAGGGCGCACCACCCTGGAGGAAGTCGGCCGCATGGTGCTCACTGATGCAGGCCTCGAATCCGAACGCCGGGCCCGAGCCCTGAGCACGCTCAGCTGCAGCGGATGTGGTGGCGGACTTCAGGAAGGTTGGCTGGAATGTCCGTACTGCCTTACCCCACGCCAATGAGGGCCACATCATGGAACTGATGATCGAGGACCTGATGCAGGAGCTGGTGGAGGCAGGCGGCAGCGACCTTCACATCGCCAGCGGTCAACCCCCCTACGGCCGCTTCAGCGGCCAGTTGCGGCCCATGCGCGACGAGCCCCTGATGGAGGAAAGCTGCAACCGGCTGATCTTCTCCATGCTTAACAACAGCCAGCGCAAAACACTCGAACAGACCTGGGAGCTCGACTGTGCCTACGGACTCAAAGGCGTGGCCCGCTTCCGGGTGAATGTATACCGCCAGAAAGGCAGCTATGCCGCCTGTCTGCGCGCTCTCGGTAGCAAAATCCCCAGCATCGAACTGCTGAATCTTCCTCCCGTGGTGGTGGAAACGAGCAAACGCCCCCGGGGATTAGTGCTCGTGACCGGCCCGACTTGGTCAGGCAAAACCACCACCCTGGCGGCCCTGCTGGATCACATCAACCACAGCCGGGCGGAACACATCCTCACGATCGAGGATCCGATCGAATTCGTGTACAAGAGCGATCAGAGCCTGGTGCATCAACGCCAGCTCAACGAAGACACCCGCAGTTTCGCCAATGCACTGCGAGCAGCCCTGAGGGAAGACCCCGACGTCATCCTGGTGGGAGAAATGCGCGATCTGGAAACCATCCAGCTGGCGATCAGCGCTGCTGAAACCGGACACCTGGTGTTCGGCACGTTGCACACCAGCTCAGCGGCCCAGACCGTGGACCGCATGGTGGATGTGTTCCCTCCCGCTCAGCAGACCCAAATCCGCGTGCAGCTCTCGGGGAGCCTGGTAGCCGTGTTCTCTCAAACCCTATGCCGCCGCCGCAACCCTGCACCTGGACAATTCGGCCGGGTGATGGCGCAGGAAATCATGATCAACACGCCGGCCATCGCCAATCTCATCCGCGAAGGAAAAACCGCCCAGCTGTATTCACAGATTCAAACCGGTGGCGAACTGGGCATGCAGACCCTGGAGAAGGCGCTAGCAGATCTGATCAATCGAGGAGACATCACCCTTCAGGAGGCGCGGGCAAAGGCGAGCAAACCCTCCGAACTGGATCGGCTCGCGGCTGGTTGAGGCGCTGCCGTTCGCTATGGCCAAATTCACCGCCAACTACACCTCCGCCACCGGTCAGACGCGCTCGGTAATCATTCGGGCAAAGGATGTTCAGACGGCACGCAAACAACTCCGCCGCCGTGGCATTAAGGCAACAGAACTGAGGGCTGCCGAAACTTCAGCAAAACGCCCGCAAGAGGCCAAGGCCAGCGGTGGGATCCTGTCCGTGGATCTTGGGGAGATGTTCCAAAAGCCTCCAGGAGTGAAAGACAAAGCGGTCTGGGCCAGCAAACTGGCTGCGCTGGTGGATGCCGGTGTGCCGATCGTGCGCAGCCTCGATCTGATGGCCACCCAGCAGAAGCTGCCGATGTTCAAGAAGGCGCTCACCGCCGTGGGACTGGAAGTGAACCAGGGCACAGCCATGGGAGCTGCCATGCGCCAGTGGCCGAAGGTGTTTGATCAACTCACCGTCGCCATGGTGGAAGCCGGTGAGGCTGGCGGCGTGCTGGATGAGTCGCTGAAGCGTCTGGCCAAGCTGCTGGAAGACAACGCCCGATTGCAGAACCAGATCAAGGGAGCGCTTGGCTACCCGGTGGCCGTTCTGGTGATTGCGATTCTGGTGTTCCTGGGAATGACCATCTTCCTGATTCCCACCTTTGCGGGAATCTTCGAAGACCTGGGGGCTGAACTACCGCTGTTCACACAGCTGATGGTGGACCTGAGCAAACTGCTGCGCTCCTCAGCCGCAATTCTTTTCGCCGGTGCACTTCTGGTGGGCATCTGGCTGTTCAGCCGTTACTACAGCACCCACAAGGGCCGCCGAGTGGTTGATCGACTGATGCTGAAAGTTCCACTATTTGGCGACTTGATCATGAAAACCGCCACCGCCCAATTCTGCCGAATCTTCAGTTCGCTTACCCGCGCTGGCGTACCGATTCTGATGTCGCTGGAGATCTCCAGCGAAACAGCAGGCAATTCGATCATCTCCGACGCCATCCTTGAATCGCGCGCACTTGTTCAGGAGGGAGTACTGCTGAGCACAGCGCTCACTCGCCAGAAAGTGTTGCCGGATATGGCCCTGAGCATGCTCTCAATCGGCGAGGAAACCGGTGAGATGGATCAGATGCTGAGCAAAGTAGCCGACTTCTACGAAGACGAGGTTTCGGCATCCGTGAAGGCGCTCACCTCAATGCTTGAACCCGCGATGATCGTGGTGGTGGGCGGAATAGTGGGCTCAATTTTGCTGGCGATGTACCTGCCGATGTTCACCGTGTTTGATCAGATTCAATAAACAGAAGTAAGAAAGCACTTGATTGCTTCAGTGATTAGCAATCAGCTTGATTAACACCTGCAATCGCCATCCCAGCCAGCCAGCCGCCGCTCCAGCAGGCCTGGAAATTGAAGCCACCGGTCACGCCATCCACATCCAACAATTCACCGGCCAGATACAAACCAGGGCAGCGGCGGCTTTCCATTGTGGCCAGGTTCACCTCACCGAGATCCACGCCGCCAGCCGTTACAAACTCCTCTCCAAAAGGGCCACGTCCCTGGATGGCCAGCCGCTGAGCGCAGAGAATCTCCACCAGCTGTCGCTCGGCCTTCATCGGCAGATCCGCCCAGCGCCGGTCAGCCTCCACTCCAGCCAGAGCCAGAAAGGCCTGCCACAACCGACGCGGCAGGTGATCCAAAGGCTTGGCGGCTGACACGGTTCGCCGGGCCTGCTCTTGGCGCCACTGCTGCAACCGCTGGACTACTCCGGAGCGGCCCAGCCCAGCACTCCAATCCACCTTCAGATCCCCCTTGTAATGGCTCTGATGCAGTGCTCGGGCTGCAAACGCCGAAAGCCGCAGAGTGGCAGGACCGCTCAAACCCCGGTGGGTGATCAGCACCCGACCGGTCTGGCGAAAACGCTGATCACCCAGCTTCAGATCCAAGCCCACATCATCAAGGGCGATGCCGCTGCAAGCTGTGAGCTCCCGGGCCTGCAGCGAGAGGCTGAACAGCGACGGCACCGGTGGCACCACCTGATGGCCAAGCCCAGTAGCCAGTTTGCGACCACTGGGGTGACCACCGGTGGCCAGCATCACGCTGCGGGCCCGCAAGGGCTGCTCCAGGCCGCGGCCCTCAATCAAAAAGCCACCCTGAGGATGGGGTGTGATCTGCTGCACCATGGCCCGCAGCCGCCATTGCACGCCGGCTGCTGCTGCTGCCTGCTGCAGGCAGCGGATCACCGCCTCGGATCGGTTCTCCTGGGGGAACAGGCGTCCGTCGGGCTCCTCCACCAGCGTGAGACCACGTTCTTCAAACCAGGCGATGGCATCACCGCAGGCGAAGCGACTGAACGGACCGCGCAAGGGCCTGCTGCCGCGCGGATAGTGGCTGGCCAACTCGCGTGGATCCCAGCAAGCATGGGTCACGTTGCAGCGGCCGCCGCCACTGATGCGCACCTTCTGCAGAGGCTCCGGAGTGCCTTCCAGCACCAACACCTGAGCCAGGCCCTGCTCAGCGGCGGTGATCGCTGCCATGGTTCCGGCAGGACCACCACCAACAACGATCAGATCAAGAAGGCTGGAAGCGCAGGGCAACACCGTTGTTGCAATAGCGCTTGCCGGTCGGCCGGGGGCCGTCATTGAACACATGGCCCTGGTGTCCGCCGCAGCGGCTGCAGTGGTATTCCGTACGCGGAACGATCAGTTTGAAATCTACTTTCGTGGCGATCGCACCCGGCAAAGGCTCAAAGAAACTGGGCCAGCCGGTGCCACTGTCAAACTTGGCCTTTGAGGAGAACAAAGGCAGATCGCACCCGGCGCAGTGATACGTGCCGGTTCGTTTCTCGTTGTTCAACGCACTCGTGAACGGACGTTCAGTGCCCTCCTTGCGCAGCACTGAATAGGCCTCTGGTGTGAGGCGCTTCTTCCATTCCGCATCCGTCAGATCCCAGGCCGAATCAGACGCCTTGGAGGCCGCCAACACCCGGTCTGGAGCTCTGAACACCCCAAACAAACCCGCTGCCGTCGCCACCATCAGGGACCGTCTGCTCAGCAACCAATGCTCAACGGTGGGAGTCATCGCTGTCATCTCCGGTTGATATGGGTCTGTTCTAAGCAAACTGAACCCCAAGGCCAGGCACCATGGGGGGATGGATTCCCTCACTGATGCCGATCGGGAACCCCCCTGGCGTTTCAGCGTCGCCCCGATGCTGGACTGCACCGACCGGCATTTCCGCCAGTTGATGCGGTTGATCAGCCGCCATTCACTGCTGTACAGCGAAATGGTGGTGGCCCAGGCGCTGCACCACAGCAACCGCAGGGAACGACTGCTGGGTTTCGATCCAGAAGAACACCCGATCGTGCTGCAGGTGGGAGGTGACGAACCCCGGCTGCTTGCCGAAGCCACCCGAATGGCTGCGGACTGGGGCTACGACGAGATCAACCTGAATGTGGGCTGCCCCAGCCCGAGGGTGCAAGCCGGCAATTTCGGCGCTTGTCTGATGGCGGAACCAGAACGTGTAGCGCAGTGCGTGGAAGCCATGGTGTCGGCGAGCGATCGGCCCATCACGGTGAAGCACCGCGTGGGGATCGATGATCTCGACAGCGATGATCTGCTCACTGCTTTCGTGGACCGGGTGGCTGATGCCGGTGCCTCTCGCTTCAGTGTGCATGCGCGCAAAGCGTGGCTAGAGGGTCTTGACCCCAAACAGAACCGCACGATCCCCCCCCTGCAACACGACCGGGTGATTGCCCTGAAAAAGCGCAGACCGCAGCTCACGATCGAACTGAACGGAGGCCTCGACACCCCGGAACAGTGCCTTGATGCCTTGCAGCACTGTGACGGTGCCATGGTGGGCCGTGCGGCCTATGCCCACCCCCTGCGCTGGGCTTCAGTGGATGAGCTCATCTATGGAGATGTTTGTCGCACCGTACGGGCATCCGACGTACTGATCGGCCTAATCCCCCATGCCGAACGACACCTCCAGCGCGGAGGCCGTCTCTGGGACATCGGCCGTCATCTCGTGCAACTGGTGGAAGGGGTTCCTGGAGCCCGTCATTGGCGCCGTGACTTGGGCCAGAACGCTCAGCGTGCCGGCGCCGATCTCACAGTGCTGGAGTCATCAGCCCGGCAGCTGATCGATGCCGGGCTGTAACGAGACAATGCGGAAGAGTCAGCCTTCAGCGCCGCCGTAACCGCTGTAGTCATCTCCGCCGCCCTCACTGGGTGCAGCTCCCCCACGCCGGCGACGGCTGCGGCCGTCATCTCCGCCGCCACCATCGCTGTAACCACCGCCACCAGCAGCTCCACTGCCGCCGCCATAACTACGATCTTCCCATCCGCGGGCACCCGAGCGGCGCTCACCGCCACCGCCGTAGCCGCCGCCGCCGTCGTTGTAACCACCGCCGCCGCCGCGGTAACCACCACCACCGCCACCGCCGTAGCCACCACCACCGCCACCGCCGTAGCCACCACCACCGCCGCCGCCGTAGCCGCCACCGCCACCACCACGACGAGGTGCGCTCCCGCGAGGCTCCGCCTTGTTGATTCGCAGAGGACGCCCCATCAGCTCAGCACCCTGGAGGGCTTCGATGGCAGCGGCTTCGGCCGCGTCATCAGCCATTTCCACGAAGGCAAAACCGCGTTTGCGACCGGTATCGCGCTCAAGGGGGAGGGCACAGTTCGTGACCTCTCCGAAAGCAGCGAATAATTCAATGACGTCTTCCTGCTCAGCGCGGAAGGGCAAATTGCCTACAAAAATGCTCACGTTCCTGATGAACCTGAATGAAAGAGACCCTTGGGATCAGACAAGCCATCGGGTCAAGGTCCAGTGAAGGAACGCGTCACCTCCGGCTTGCTCAGCGTAGACCCGTCCACGCGAAATGTTCATCCATTCGTTAATTCCAACCGCTCACTCCAAACTGACAACTGTTCCTCCACGCGATCGAAGCCCGTTCCGCCTTCACTGGTTCGCGCCGCCACAACCTGGCGAGGAGCCAGTGCCTCAAAGAGATCAGATTCAATCGCAGGGTGAAAATTTTGCCAGCGATCCAGGCTGAGGTCCCGCAGCAACAGCCCCTCGCTCAGACATTGCTTCACCACCGAGCCAACGATCTGATAAGCCTCCCGGAAGGGAACCTGGCGAGCCACAAGGTAATCAGCAACGTCAGTGGCATTGGAGAAGTCGGAAGCCACTGCTGCTTCCAAACGGTCTTCCCGGAAGCTGAGGCCCTCGTCCATCAGGATGGTCATCGCTTCCAAGCACTGGGAACCTGTGGAGACCACATCGAACAGGGCCTCTTTGTCTTCCTGGAAATCCTTGTTGTAAGCCAGAGGCAAGCCCTTGATCATCGTCAGCAGGCCCTGGAGATGACCAAACACCCGTCCGCACTTTCCCCTCACCAATTCGGGCACATCCGGATTTTTCTTCTGAGGCATCAGGCTGCTTCCAGTCGCACAGCGATCACTGAGCCGAACAAAGCCGCATTCCTCGGAAGCCCAGAAGATCACCTCCTCCCCAAGGCGGCTGAGATGCACCATCACCAAGGAGATGGCAGCAGAGAATTCCACTGCAAAATCCCTGTCGCTCACGGCATCAAGGCTATTGGCATAGAGGCTGTCAAAACCAAGAGCCGCGGCAGTGTTTCGCCGATCGATGGGCACAGGAGTGCCGGCTAGCGCAGCTGCACCCAGTGGTGAAACATTCACTCGCTTGCGCGCATCCTCAAGACGCTGCCGATCTCGCTCAAGCATCTCCACATAGGCCAGCAGATGATGGGCCAAGCAAACAGGTTGCGCGCGCTGCAGATGGGTGTAACCAGGGATCAACGTCTGACGATGGTTGAGGGCCTGACGTAAAAGGGCCTTTTGCAATGTCTTCACCTGAGGAATGAGCTCATCGATGCGTCGTCGCAGCCAAAGGCGCAGATCCGTTCCCACCTGATCATTGCGACTGCGGCCGGTGTGCAGTTTCTTGCCAACAGGTCCAAGCAGAGCAATCAGACGGCGCTCCACCGCA
Organism: Synechococcus sp. WH 7805; assembly: GCF_000153285.1. NCBI lineage: Bacteria > Bacillati > Cyanobacteriota > Cyanophyceae > Synechococcales > Synechococcaceae > Synechococcus > Synechococcus sp. WH 7805. The sequence continues at coordinate 1,656,473 of NZ_CH724168.1, forward strand.
AAGTGCACATCCTCATCCTCCAGGCCAGGTTGGAAGCGGCCCTCGGCCGCCTCAGACCGAATCTGCTCCAATCCACCGCAAAGTTGATCCCCCTCAACCTCACTGATCACGCCACACTGCGCCAGCATGCGGGCATGGGCGATGGATCCGTCGAGATCCTCCTGCAGGAGATTGATATCAAAGCCAATCGAGGCATTGAAGCGCTCAATGACCGGATGCAATCCCTGCTCGAAGCGATCACTCCAGGTTGCGGAGCCTCCTCCTGTCACTCCGCCAGCCATCACCTCACCTCTGTACAGATGCCCTCAGCTTGTCAGGCCGGAGAACGGGATACCGAGGGGAGCATCACCTCCTCGCGCACCTTCAACACCACCATCGACGCATCATCTTCCAGCTGACGATCGGCCCCCACGAAACGATCCAGGCGATCGAACAACTGATCGAGAATTCCCTGGGAGCCTGAACCTGAACGGCAGGCTGATTCCAGGCTGCGGATCAACCTTGCTTCATCAAAACGATCCCCGGTGATGCCTGGAGCTTCGGTGACCCCATCGGTGTAATACAGCAGCACATCTCCTGGTTCCAAAACGACGGAGCCGGTGCCGTAATCCGCCTCGGGCTGCAAGCCAATCAACAATCCCGGCGCATCCAGACGGCTGATCGTGCGTTGCTGAGCACGCCAGATCAAAGGCGGATTGTGTGCGGCATTGGCAAAGCGCAACCGACGGGTCCGCGGATCGAAATCCGAATAAAAGAGAGTCACGAAGCGATGGGACTGGGACAGATCCTCAAGAGCCAGCTGATTGAGATCGTGAAGAATCCGATCCGGCGGTAATCCACTCAGCACCTCGGCCCGCAACATGCCGCGAAGCATGGTCATCAGCAGCCCCGCGGGTACCCCCTTGCCCATCACATCACCCATCACCAGGGCCCAGCGACCCCGTTCCCGGCGACGTCCGATCAACTCGGGGCGCGTTGGAATGAAGTCGTAGTAATCGCCACCCACTTGAAACGCCGGCCGACAGCGCGCCGCCAGCTCCACCCCTTCAATCACTGGGCAATGATCCGGCAGGAGCTGGGCCTGGATCTCCGCGCCGATGCTGAGCTGACGATCCACGCGCTCATGGCGCCTGGCTTCCTGCAGCATCTGGTCATTTTCAATCGCGACACCGGTGAGATCAGCAACCAGTTGCACCTGCCGGCGATGCACGTCGCTCCACACCAGAGACCCTTTGGGCTCAAACACGTAAAGACGACCCCGCTGCCGGCCTCTCGCCACCACAGAGGTGGCGAACATCCCGGCAGACCCCAACTGACCCTGAACCAGCCGATCCAGCGCCAGCACAAGAGCGTCATCAGAGCCGAAGCCTGCAGACCGGCCAGGTTCGTGCTGGCTCAACGTCTGAAGTAGCGACGCCGAACGCACGCCGGGGAGCATTTGAATCTGATCCGCCCAGAGGCGGCCATCCCCCTGAAACGGCACCAGAAGTGCGCCTTCAACGCCAACCAGGCGGGCTGCCACAACGGGGACGAGTTCGAGAAAACGGTTGAGGTTGGTGAAACTGCGCAGAGCAAACCCGAGCGACACCAACAGCTCCTGGTTGGAGCGTTGTTCGCGAACCAAGCTGTCGAGAAGCTGACGCAGTGATGCCGTAGCCGTCAGGGGCTGCTGACTAGCACTACGGGCAGGAGAGGCCGGATGTCGCCGTGGTGGCTTGCTGCTCACGGCACCACCATGGCAGGGCCCGCAACGTAGCAAGGTTTACTGCGGGCTACTGCAGCCCAAGGGCAAGTGACCACTCAGCGACCGGCGAGCAGCGCTTCAACGAATTCGAAACTGTTGAAAGGCCGCAGATCACGGATTCCTTCCCCGGCACCGATGAAACGGATGGGAAGCCCGGCTTCCGAAGCAACAGCCAGAGCAACACCCCCCCGAGCCGTGCCATCAAGTTTGGTGATCACCACCCCGGTCAGCCCGGCTGCGCGAGCAAAAGCCATGGCTTGTTTGAGACCGTTCTGACCTTGGCTGGCATCGAGCACAAGCAGGGATTCCACGGTTGCGTCAGGGGCCAAGCGATCCACAACCCTGCGAATCTTGTTGAGTTCTTCCATCAGGTTGTGTTTGGTCTGCAGGCGACCGGCGGTGTCCACCAGCACCAGATCCGTGCTTTTGGATCGGGCAGCCCCGATGGCATCAAACACCACGGCTGCAGGATCCGCATTCGCCGAAGGGTTGGCCACCACCGGAACATCGCTGCGATCACCCCAAACCTGCACCTGCTGAACCGCCGCCGCCCGGAACGTATCGGCGGCAGCAATCATCGCGGAATAGCCGCTGCGTACCGCCAGATTGGCCAACTTGCCGAGGGTTGTGGTCTTCCCTACGCCATTGACACCGACCATCAGCCAAACATTGAGCTGACCACGCTGAGGTGCGAGAAGTTCAACGCCGCTGGACTTGATCGGAGCATCTAAAAGATCTCGAAGCTGCTCCTTGAGAAAACGAATGCCTTCGCTTGGATCCACCACCTGCTCGTTCATGCGCTTGCGCAACGCATCCAGCACCTGATCGGTGGCCTTCACCCCGGCGTCGGCGCGAAGCAGCAATGACTCCAGATCATCGAGCACCTCCGGGGTGAGGGGGTCATCACCCAGATTCTCCAGAAGCCCGGTAACAAAACCCTGTCGGGTTTTCTCCAGGCCTTGCCGCAAACGACCGAGCCAGTCGATCTCCTCCAAGGTGACCTGGCCTGCCTGACGGCCCTGGGCGGCCAGCACCTCCGCAGACCAAGTGAAGGTGTCGTCGAACTCACCAAGACTTGGCTCCTCGTCGCGATCGGCGTTATCAGTTGCCTCTGCCTCAGCAATCGGTTGAGCGGCAACCTCCGGCTCCTGTTCGAGTTGCTGCTGTCGTTCTTGGCGTTGGGCCGCGGCCTGCTCGAGCAGGGACAAACCAGCAACGGGTGCTGGCTCTGCCTCGGCTGGCTCTGGCTCTGCTGCGGATTCAGGTTGGGATTCAGATTCAGCTGCGGGGTTTGATTCAGGAACCGGTTCCGCAACGATCGCGTTGGCCTGCTCTTTCTGCGCTTTCAAACGGGCGTAAGCCTGCCGTGCCCACTCCAGAGGATCGTCGTCGGCATTGGCAGCCGTTTCCTGCTGCGGTTCCTGCGATGTGGCGTCGGAATCTGCCGGGGGCTGAGTTGGGGCAGTCTCAGACTGCCGGTTGAACCAGTCGTAGACCATGAGAGTCAGGACACTGCCTGGGAAGAGGCATTCTGCAGGCGGCGCAGCACCCCATTGATCATGCGGCGACCCTGCTCATCGCTGTAACGGTTGGCAAGCTCAACGGCTTCACTGCAAGCGACAGACGCAGGCGTCTTCATCGTCTGCAGATCAACAACAGCAAGGCGGAGGATGTCGCGATCGATGCGGGGAAGGCGGCTGAGACGCCAACCCTCCATTACCCCATCCAGCTGGTCATCAAGGGATGCACGGGCATCGAGGACCAGTTGAACCCTGCGCATCGCCTCCTTCTGCACCATCTCCTGATCAGCCAGAGCCAACAATCTGGGCAACTCAAGGCTTGCCGAGAGACCATTCAGCACCTGCTCCGCATTGGATAAGGATTCACGCAAATGATCACGGACCGGCATGACTGCAGCCTTTGAACCCTCCTGCAGCTCACTGTCTAACAACGACTGCTGGGCCTTCTCCAGATCGGCAGCACATCGATCGAGAACCTCGCGCCAGTGCTGCATCAAACTCTCCAGGGCCTTCTGAAGAAGAGCCTCGAGAGAATCCAAAGAAAGGGAACGGTCCCGCTCGGCGCACTGGCTGAGCACAAGCAAGGCGAGCTCACGGGAGAGGGAACGGGTCTGCATAGATCTTTAACGAACGACTCAAGACGAAGACGGTGCAACAGAAGCTCTGAGCTGGGCGATCAGGCTCGAAAAGCTGCGGCCAGCTGGCGCCTCCCTGGCATCAGGGTTCACGATTCCAGCCGAAATGATCGTTTTAAAAGCATCCTCAACGGAAAGATTCAGATCTCTTACCGACGATTCAGGCACGAGGGTGTACCAACCGGTGGTGGGATTGGGAGCTGTGGGGATAAACACACTCAGCAAACGTTCTTCAAGCTCCGATTGCAACGTGGGACCAACTTCTCCTGTGACAAAACCAACGCTGTAAAGACCCTCCCTGGGATATTCCACAAGAACGACCCTGCGAAAGCGTTGTGAGTTATCGCGCAGAAAGGTTTCAAGAAGTTGTTTGAGGGTTTTGTAGACCGAACCTGCAAGCGGAATGCGCTGGAGCGTTCCCTCACCGAACTCCAGCAACCAACGCCCCACGATGTTCCTGGCCATCAGACCGATCAACAGAATTCCCAACAAAGGAACTGTGAGCCCAAGGGCCAAGTTGATCAGATCCTGCAGAAGCGGATTGAGCGTGATGAACGGATTGAACTGCTTAGGGATCGACGTGAGGAAGGCCAGAACGAAGCGGCTGACGATGGTGGCCAGCCAAATCGTGGTGGCCAGAGGAATCACCACAAGCAGACCTGCGATCAGGTCATTCTTGAGATCCTGCTGAAGCCTGGCGCCAAGAGGCAGATCAGGTCTTGGATTGGACTGGACCAAGGAACGCCCGGGGCCTGCGGCCAACGTGTTCCACTAACTTAACCAGCGATCAGAGGACAGCGGTTATCGCAAGCAGTGCCAAGGCCACTGCGAGCACAACTGCACTGAGGGTGCCTCCAAAACGGCGCTGATTCACGGCCAGGTTGCGCTGGCGTTCGGCCTGTTGAATCTGCTGATCCATCTGTGACAACTGCTTGTCGATGAACTCCTGCGCCGCCTTGGACTTGTCCTCATCGGTTGCATCAGCAGGCAGCTGCCCAGCCTGAGCGAGCTGCTCCCCGAGAATCTTCACGTTGTCGGGATTGGCGGACTGCTGTCTCGCCATCTCTAATTGCCCACGCTTCTGATTCAGGCTTTGATCGGCTTCAACAGAGAGGGACTGATTACCACTGATACCAAGTGGAATCACAGCGATCATGGCCAGAGCGAGCAGTGCCGCAAGCACGCAGACCACAATCCGGATCGGCGTCCGCTCTGATCGGGGCTGGTCCAAACGCGAAGAGATCAGCATGAGTAACAGACCGATGAATCCCATCGGCGCCTGACTGACCAACCGTTCGATCAACAGTTGTTGATAAACCTCATCACTCCAATCCGCAGCGCTGAGCACCACACCGAGCTGCAAAGCGAGAAGCAGAACCAGGGTGAGCCCAAGCCAGCGCAGAAGCGGCGCAAGCCGAGGTGAGGACTCCTGGTGGGATGCGGACACGTCACGATGTCAAAAGGTGTCCAACTTTACGGTTAGTTTTCGTGAACGTCCCTGACGACGGTGCGCAGCTGAGCCTGTCCCTCAAGGAGCGGGCCAGAGCGGAAGGATTCGAACCCGTCGGCATCGCCACGCTCCCCGGGAGTCCACGCCTGCGCTTGCGCACGGACGCTTTGCAACGTTGGCTAGACGCCGGACACCAAGCCGACATGGGCTGGATGGAAGCGCCCAGACGCAGGTCCGCTGACACCCTCTTGGAAGGAGCCCGAAGTTTGCTAGCCGTTGGGCTCAACTATCACGTTGCTCATGAACGCCGCCACAACCGCCTGGCAGTGGCTCGCTACGGCTGGGGCCGCGATTATCACCGGGTGGTGAACCAGCGCCTGAGGAGGGTGGGTCGCTGGCTGCAGGATCAAAGACCGAACTGCCGCTGGCGTGCGTGCGTGGATGCAGAGCCCCTGCTCGATAAGGCTTGGGCGGAAGAAGCTGGACTTGGCTGGATCGGAAAGCACAGCAACGTGATTCACCCCACGCGCGGGTCGTGGATGGTGATCGGGCATCTGCTCACCAGTGAACCCCTCGTTGCTGATCAACCGGCTGCGTCCCGTTGCGGTCGTTGCCGCGCCTGCATGGACGCCTGCCCGACGCAGGCGATCACCGAACCATTTGTGGTGGACTCCAGGCGATGCATCGCTTATCACACGATTGAAAATCGCAATGGGAAGCTCCCGGCACCGATCGCCAACGCCCTGGGGGGCTGGGTCGCCGGATGCGATATCTGTCAGGACGTCTGCCCCTTCAATCAGACCGATGTGCTGCCCTCCAGTGATGATCCCGACATGCAGCCAAGACCCTGGCTGCTGGATCTGACCCCGGAGATCATCCAGAGCTGGACGGATCAGGACTGGGCGGAACGGCTGAAAGGGTCAGCACTGAAACGCATCAAACCCTGGATGTGGCGTCGCAACGCTGAAGCCGCACGCCTCGATGGCGGACCTAACCTGAGTTGAACTTATGGTTCAACAATGGGACCGGCTCGTTCCTGGAAGCTCTGGCAGAAGTCCCTGGTGATGTCCCTGATGCTGGGATCGGTTGGTGCCACGACAACGGCCCCTGCCAGGGCCTTGGTTCCCTATGTGTACACACCCAGCACCCAGGAACTGGAAGGTGCAGGCATTGGCATCGGCCGTACAGCCGCACAGCTGCTGAGGCTTGGTCAGCCTGAGGAAGCCTCCCGTCTGGCGGCCCTGGCAGTTCGACTGCAACCGAACGACGAACGCTTGTGGTCTGTGCTTGCGGAAGCGCAGCTCCGCAGTGATCAACTCAACGATGCAGCGGGATCCCTAGCCAAGGCCAAATCTCTGAATCCAGGAAAGGCAGGGCTCTGGTTCGCTGAAGCATCGCTGGCCCTCAGAGACAACCGTCCTGATGACGCTGTTCCTTTGCTGGATGAAGGCTTGCGTCTTGATCCCAAAAATGCAGGGGCCTACTTCGATCTTGGGAATGCCCGAGTGATGCAGGACGACCTGCGCCAGGCCTTGCGCGCGTTTGAAAAAGCCACATCGATCAAGCCAAGTTTTTGGGAAGCTCTCAACAATCAGGCTCTGGTGCTGTTCGAAATGGGCAACACAAGCGAGGCGATCAAGCGTTGGCGTTCCGTCCTCAAGATCAAAAGCAACGCTGAGCCGATGCTGGCGCTGGCCGCGGCTCTCAACAAGCAGAAACCTGGTGACACTGAATCCATCGAACTGGCTCGCAAAGCCCTTGCAGAGGATCCCAATTACGTTCTTCCGGGTCATCAGGAAAACCAACTCTGGGGCCTGAAACTGCGCCAAGCAACAGAAACTTTGCTCTCAGAGGGGGCTTTAAAAAGCGCCGTTGAACGGGCAGAAGCCAATGCCGATCCCAAAACCGCAGAATGATTCGATGCAATTTCGGCATGACTTGGGCTGGTCAAGCGAAAGAAGATCTGTAGGCTGAGCCCCTTCTGCCTTCTTGATTCCAAACCGGATGGCCGAGGAGCGCGTTCAACCGATTGCCCTGCATCAGGAGATGCAGCGCTCTTACCTCGAGTACGCCATGAGCGTGATCGTGGGCAGGGCCCTGCCTGATGTCCGCGATGGACTCAAACCGGTTCAACGCCGCATCCTCTACGCGATGCACGAACTGGGTCTCACTCCTGACCGCCCATACCGCAAATGTGCACGGGTGGTTGGAGATGTTCTGGGCAAATACCATCCCCACGGCGATCAAGCGGTCTATGACGCCCTTGTTCGTCTGGTACAAACCTTTTCCAGCCGTCATCCACTGCTAGACGGTCACGGCAATTTCGGCTCGGTTGACGACGATCCACCGGCAGCCATGCGCTACACGGAGACCCGTCTGGCTCCGATTGCCCATGAAGGCCTTCTGGATGAAATCGGCAATGACACCGTCGACTTCGCCAACAACTTCGATGGGTCCCAGCAGGAACCCACGGTTCTGCCTGCCCAGCTGCCCTTTCTTCTCCTCAACGGATGTTCAGGTATCGCTGTGGGCATGGCCACCAGCATCCCGCCCCACAACCTCGGAGAGGTGGTGGATGGACTGATTGCCCTAGTGCGCGAACCGGATCTAAGCAATGACAAGCTGCTCAAGCTGATCCCAGGACCCGATTTCCCCACCGGTGGTGAAGTCCTTCTGGGAAGCGGAGTTCGGGACACCTACCTGCGCGGGCGCGGAAGTATTCCGATGCGCGGTGTGGCCCATGTGGAAGAGGTGCAACTGGGCAAGGGGCGTCATAAACGCAATGCAGTGATCGTGACCGAACTGCCCTACCAGCTCAGCAAAGCCGGATGGATCGAAAAGCTGGCCGAACAGGTCAATGACGGCAAAATCGGCGGCATCGCCGACATCCGAGATGAAAGCGATCGCGAAGGAATGCGCGTCGTGGTGGAACTTCGCCGGGATGCCGATCCAGACGCGGTTCTGAAAGATCTGCAACGACGGACGTCTCTACAGAGCAATTTCGGGGCCATCATGCTGGCCCTGGTGGATGGTCAACCCCAGCAGCTGTCCCTGCGCCAGCTTCTGCAGACGTTCCTTGACTACCGGGAACTGACCCTGATCCGCCGCACAACCCACGCCCTGCGCAAAGCGGAAGACCGTCTCGAGGTGGTGGAAGGTCTGATCACGGCACTGCAATCCCTCCAGCGGGTGATTGCCATGATTCAGGAGGCACAGGATGCCGCTGCCGCGAGGGCCAGCCTGATGGTGCATCTCGATCTCAGCGAACGTCAGGCCGACGCAGTCCTGGCCATGCCCCTGCGACGCTTGACCGGTTTGGAGCGGGAGAGCCTCCGGCAGGAAGCGGAAGAGCTACGGGCCCAACGCCAGCGCCTGAAACTACTTCTGGACAACCGCGATCAGTTGCTGGATGCGCTCACCAAGGAACTGCGTCAACTCAAGAAGCGTTTTGCCACTCCTCGCCGCACACGCCTGGTGGAAGGGGGTGATCATCTCCTGGCAGAACGGGCTGCCAACCAGCGCCCCAATGCAGAACTGCAGCGCCGACAGGCTCTCGACGCCCTCCCACCTGATTCGCGCATCCTGATTCAAGACGACGGTCAGGTGAAGGTGATCAGTCCTCAACTGATGGGCCGGCTGCATCTCAATGAGCCAACGGCACTGGGTGATGAGCCATCCCCAGCAAGGGTCATCCTGCCGATCAAACCGGTCGCCAAACTTCTGGCGGTCACAGCCAGCGGACGAGTTGCACTGATCCGCTGGGAATTCGCAGGGCAGCAACCCGGAAGCCTGGAACGATTTCTCCCAACGGCCCTGCAGGGAGATCCCGTTGTATCGGTCTTGCAGCTGCCCGACGCCGATGCCGACAGCAACAAGGCAGCGGTCTCATCGCTCGGACTTCTGAGCAGTGACGGCCGTTTCAAACGGCTGCCGATGCAAGAACTTCTGGACCTCTCCGGACGGGCAGCCAGTGTGGTGAAGCTCAAGGAGGGCGTTGAACTCAAAACCGCAGTGATCTGCCGGGAAGGAGGGACTCTGTCTCTGATCAGTGATCTCGGTCGCGTCTTGCCTCTCCCAGTCACGGAAGACAATCTTCCCTTGATGGGAAAGCTGGCTCAAGGCCCAGTCACCATGCGCCTGCTACCCGGAGAAACATTGATCGCGGCCGTCGCGACAGACCCCGAGCAACAGGACCCGCTGCTGCTGTTCAGCCGTCACGGCAGGATCAAACCGCTGTCTCTCGACACTGTGCGCCTTTGCCAAAGGGGGAATTTGGGTGTGATCGGTTGGCAACCCGAACAGGATGGAAACGAAGGGGAGGATCGACTTTGTGCTGCCTGCGTCGGCTCCGGACTGGTCGGCATCGTCACCTCTTCAGGCCGTCATGGCCGTCTGCTCACGCGTGAACCGAATGATCTAACGCTCAAATCCGGAGAAACACTCGAACGCATTGTTCCACTTCTGAACTGATCTCAACTCAGGTTGGCAGCCACACCGGCAGGTTCCAGCATCAGCTTGCTGGATCTGATGGATTCATCCATCGGCACGGGGTAATCACCATCAAAACAGGCGGTGCAAAAGTGTTTGGCATCGGCTCCAGCCGCTTCCAACATTCCTGCCTGACTGAGATAAGCCAGTGAATCAACCTTGAGATGGGCTTCAATTTCCTCCAGGGTGTAGCGAGCAGCGATCAGTTGATCCTGGGTATCGGTATCAATGCCGTAAAAGCAGGGATGGGTGACCGGTGGTGAGCTGATACGCATGTGCACCTCCGTGGCTCCAGCATCGCGAAGAGCCTGAACAAGCTTGCGACTGGTTGTTCCACGCACAATCGAATCATCGATCACCACGACGCGCTTTCCGTTGAGCACATCGGGGAGGGGATTGAGCTTCACCCGGATGCCGGCTTCGCGCATCGCTTGGGTGGGCTGGATGAAGGTGCGACCGACGTAACGGTTCTTGATCAGGCCATCGGCGTAGGGCAGTCCCGTGGCCTGGGAGTATCCGATCGCAGCAGGAATCCCTGAATCAGGCACGCCGATCACGAGATCAGCCTCCACTGCCGATTCCCTGGCAAGAATCTGACCGATGCGCTGGCGATAGCTGTACAACGATTCTCCGAAAAACCGACTGTCCGGCCTGGCGAAATAGATCATCTCGAACACGCACATGCGCGTGGTGGGCTCAATCCAGCACTCCCTCTGGGGGATTGGATCACCGGGAAGGAAGGTCACGAGCTCACCGGGCTGCACATCGTCAACGAAGGAAGCCCCGATGATGTCGAGCCCACAGGTTTCACTGCTGAGAACCCACTGCCCACTGGAATCCTCACCGAGAGAACCGAACACCAACGGTCGGATGCCGTAGCCGTCGCGCAGGCCATAAAGCGCTTCCGGAGTGCCGATCACCAGACTGAAGGCCCCCTGGCAGAGCGACACCGCAGACGTGATCGCAGCCTTCCAGTCGAGCCCACGATCAACAGCCTGCTGAAGGGCGAAGGCAATCAGCTCGGAATCAGTGGTGGAGGTAAATTCAACCTCTCCATCATCAATGCGTTCCCGCAATTCAGCGGCATTGACCAGATTGCCGTTGTGGGCCAGCGCGAAGGGACCAAGGCGAGTCATCAGAACCACCGGCTGGGCATTGCAGACCCTGCTGCTGCCAGTTGTGGAATAACGGTTATGGCCAATGGCGAGATCACCGGGCATCCGGGCAAGCACGTCTTGATCGAACACCTGACTGACCAGGCCCATGTCTTTATGAAGACGAACCTTTCCCTGGTTAAACACAGCGATGCCTGCGGATTCTTGGCCGCGATGCTGCAGTGCATACAGACCGAAATAAGCCAGGTTGGCCACCGGTTGCTCGGAAGCCTGAACGGCGAACACACCGCAGGCTTCCTCCATCCGATCGGGACGCTCCGCCTCGAGCTGATGCACGCTCCGCCTCGACTTCGGATTTCCTTCGGAATTCTGCATCACGCTGTTCCCAGCCGACGGGGGAGAGCCTGCTCAAAACACTCCGTCAGTGTTTGCACCGCCTGATCCAGCACAGGGTTTGATCCCAGGGAGAGTCGGAAGCGTCCGTGATCCGCCACGGCTCCGAGAGTGGTCACCGGAACACCAACATGGGCATCAGAGGCCAGCAGCGACATCCAGGCGTCCAGGCACTCTGCCCGCACGGACACGAGAATGCGGGCTCCTCCTTCAGCAAAAAGACTCCGCTCCGGACGCACGCCATCACCAGGCAACGACCCATCCACACCGAGGCCCGAAGCGATCGAACATTCAGCCAAAGCAACGGCCAGTCCACCATCACTGCTGTCGTGGGCAGACGCGAGCAGCCCTTGAGCCAGAGCCTGCCGAACCAGAGCCTGAACGCGCAGCTCCAGATCAAGGTCAACCCTCGGAGGTCTGCCGGTCAACAGACCATGAATCACCCCCTGATAGCTGCTGCCGGCCAATCCGACCCGGTCGTCCTGGCGTTCATCAGTGGAAACCCCAAGAAGCACAACGGCATCACCCGGTTGACGCCAGGCCAAACCACCCACCAGGCGAAGATCCTCAACCAGTCCCACCATGCCCACCACGGGCGTGGGGTGTATCGGTTGCAGGCGGCCATCGTCGGCGCGGGTCTCGTTGTATAGCGACACATTCCCCCCGGTCACTGGGGTGCCCAGCACCCGACAGCCCTCCGACAGCCCTCGGCAGGCCATCGCCAACTGCCAGTAGCCCTTGGACGTTTCTGGAGACGGAAAATTGAGGTTGTCGGTGACAGCCACCGGGACAGCCCCAACGCAACTGAGATTGCGGGCAGCCTCCGCGACGGCGGCCATCGCCCCACGTTCAGGGTCCAGAGCCACCCAACGATTGGGACAGTCGACCGTGGCCGCTACCCCTCGGTTGGACCCCCGAAACGCTCCATCCCCTTGCTGAGGTCTGAGCCGCACCACAGCAGCATCCGCTCCACCAGCGGGCACAACGGTATTAGCGAGCACCTGCTGGTCGTATTGGCGATAGACCCAGCGTTTGCTGGCGATGGTGGGGTCATCAAGGAGAGCGAGCAGATCCGCTCCCCAGTCGTGATCGCTGGGAACTTGCGGAAGATCAGTCTCAGACCAGCACCAATGCTTTTGGATGTCCTCTGGAGGTTCAGAGATCAAGGTGTGCTGATTGATGGGAGTGTCTTCCGCAAGAGCCCGGGCAGGAACCTCAGCAGCCACCGATCCATGCTGAAGCACACGTACAACAGGCTCCGCGAGAACCTGACCCACAACGGCCGCCTGCAAGCCCCAGCGGCGGAAACGCTGCATCAACGCCTCCTCACGACCGGCCTTCACCACAAACAGCATCCGCTCCTGCGATTCAGACAGCAGGAACTCGTACGCAGTCATGCCCTGTTCACGGGCTGGAACCCTGTCGAGATCCAGCTCAACCCCCACATTCCCTTTGGCGGCCATCTCTGAGCAGCTGCAGGTGAGTCCCGCAGCCCCCATGTCCTGGGCGGCCACCACATCCCCGCTCTGGAAGGCTTCGAGGCAAGCCTCAATCAGTCCCTTTTCAAGAAAGGGATCGCCCACCTGAACCGCAGGGCGATCATCCAAGGAATCGGCGCTGAGTTCGGCACTGGCGAAGCTGGCACCCCCCATCCCGTCGCGGCCCGTGGTGCTGCCCACATACACCACAGGATTGCCAACACCGGACGCCCCCGATTTCACGATGTCTTCCGTTTCCATCAGGCCCAGAGCCATGGCATTCACCAGGGGGTTGCCGCGATAAGCAGGGTCGAACGCAACTTCCCCACCCACGGTCGGCACTCCGACGCAATTGCCGTAATGGGAGATCCCCGCCACAACACCTTCCACCAATCCGTGGGTGATGGGTTCATCGAGGGGACCGAAACGCAGGGCATTCAGCAAAGCGATCGGTCGGGCTCCCATGGTGAAGATGTCCCGAAGGATGCCTCCCACTCCTGTGGCAGCGCCTTGAAAGGGCTCCACCGCCGAAGGATGGTTATGACTTTCAATCTTGAAAGCCAGGCGGTGTCCCTCCCCCAGATCCACCACTCCAGCATTCTCGCCGGGGCCAACAAGGATGCGAGGTCCTTCCGTGGGAAAACCACGCAGGAGTGGCCTGGAATTGCGGTAACAGCAATGCTCGGACCACATCACACCGAACATTCCCAACTCCGCCCTGTTGGGATCTCGCCCGAGTCGTCGCTGAATCTCGCCGTAATCCTGCTGCGTCAGCCCTTCCTGGCGCAGTGCTGAGGCCACATCAAAGGAACCTTCCACTGAAGGGGACTGAGTCACAGCCAACCGTTCATCTCTCCCCAGTGTTGCCGACGGCCTGCAGACCATCCGCATTCAAATCCAGGGGTCTTCGTCGTGCTCAGAACGGGATTGATCCCTGCGAAGCTCACCGGGATCAGACCACTCCTCATCATCCCAGGCTTCGCGTGAGTCCGAAGGGCTTGACCGTGACTCGGACCATTCATCGTTGCGGGCATCACGCCGTGTCGGCTCATCCCAAGGCGGTTCCTCCAGCCAGCCTTCGAGCCGTTCTCCAGCGCGATCACCCAACTGCTGGAGCTGCTCACGCCAGTGACGGGACCGACGCACGAGATCCTGACGGACACTGGCGCGAGCCTGAGGAAGATCATCCAGGTCCTGAAGGGCCGTGAAGACCCGTCCGGGTTGCTGATCGACGATGCGATCGGGGCTGAGACGCCAACGGCTGCTCCCAGGAAGCCTTGGATCGCTGCGGGCGACGAGGTAATAAAGAATCTCACCGGTCGTGGGAACAAACGCGAGATCGGCAACCTGCCCCATCCGCTGACCATCCCGATCGAGGAGATCCGCATCCAAAAGCGTGGGCAGGCGATCCAGAGTCGTCTGATCGGTCTCCGCCGGGAGTCCTTTCACAAACACCTGTTGATCATCCACGCCGCGGCATTGATCCAACCTCCAGACGTCTCGACTGCTGCGCAGAGCTGAGGGACGGCTAACCCAACCCAGAAGACGATGCACTGGAGGGTGCATCCAAGCCATCACGCCAGGTCCGTGATCAAGTCCCTGATCACAACGCACGCGATGGCGAAGCAGATCGCTGAGAAGAAACGGATCGGGCAGGGGCAAGGCTCAGGAGCGAATCTGCACGGGCATCACGAGGTAAGTGAGGCCGGAACCATCATCCTCCGGAGAGAGGATGGCTGGGGTGGTCGGTGCATTACAGGACAGGACAATGCGATCACCATCCATGGCCTTGAGGCCATCAAGGACGTAGCGCACGTTGAAAGCAATTTGCACCTCGTCACCTTCGATCTGGGCAGGCAAAGACTCAGATCCACTGCCCACATCTTGGGCATCGGCAGAGATCTGAATCAGCCCCTTGGAGGGATCACTGCTGATCCTGACGACGTTGTTGTGCTGATCTGCAAGAACGGCAATGCGCTCTAAAGAGGCAACGAATGCCCGTCGATCCAGACCGATGGTGCGGCTGAAAGACTCGGGAATCAGTTGTCGATAGTTGGGATAAGTGCCTTCAAGCGTACGGCTGGTCACCATCTGATCGGCCGCTAAAACCACCACCTGGCCGCGCTCGAAAAAGAGACTGACAGGGTCGTTGCCTTTCCAGCCGGCCATGAGGCGTTCCACCTCACGCAGGGAACGGGCGGGGAGGGTGACAGCCAAGGCTGCGCTCTCATCAGCTTCGGCGGAATCGTCAGCAGCGATGGCGTCCTTTAGGGCATCGTCGACACTCAGCACAGCGAGACGGTGCCCGTCCGTGGACGCTGCCTCCAGGCGGGTTTGATCGAAGCGCAGATGCACGCCGGTGAGCAGCTGCTTGGCTTCGTCGGAACTGCTCGCAAACAAGGTGCTGCGTAGTGCTCGAACCAACGCAGCGGGATCAAGTTTGATCGCCGTGCCGTTTTCCACCAAAGGCAGATCGGGGAAGTCATCAGCCGGCATGCCACGCATCTGATAACTGCCGCTCAGACTGGTCAGTTCCACCTGCTCGCTGGTGTCATCCGTCGCCAAGGTGATGGGGGAGTCACTGGACAGACGGGAAACAATCTCCCCGAAGAGGCGGG
Source organism: Synechococcus sp. WH 7805 (assembly GCF_000153285.1). Classification (NCBI taxonomy): domain Bacteria; kingdom Bacillati; phylum Cyanobacteriota; class Cyanophyceae; order Synechococcales; family Synechococcaceae; genus Synechococcus; species Synechococcus sp. WH 7805. The sequence continues at coordinate 1,671,914 of NZ_CH724168.1, forward strand.
CGGGAAGCGTGACCGCCCCGCTGGTGTCTACGGATGCAGGGAGAGACGTCTGAATGCCCAGGCTGAGGTCAAACCCGGTCAAGCTGAGCCGATCCGTGCCGGCATCGGCGGTGAGCAGCACATTGGCAAGCACCGGATGGGTGGGACGGGACGCCACGGCCCGACTGACCAGCTGAAGTGCGGTGTTGAGTTCCGTCTGGGAACAGACCAGTTTCATCGCGTTGGTAACCGCAGCTGGAGAAGAAGATCTCCCAAGGTTTCACAGGCGGGCAGGAAGTGCAATGGCTGTGAGCAAAGGCCTCTCGATCCTGTTCTACTGGATTAAAAAGGTTCTTAGAAAAGAACTACTAAACAGCCGTAGAAGGGGGTGGGGAAAACGTGGAAAACCCTTCATTCATGGTTTGGACACTGGGTTTCACTTTGCACAGGGATGGGGGAATTGGATCGACCTGTGAGGAACTCTTGTCGTTCTCCACTGTTTCAACAGGCTGAGGAATTCCCTCCGGTGCTGGGATTGTGGACTTCGAGGATGTTTCTCCCCATGGATTGGCAGGTTCTGCCTGGATGTCCCCAGGCAGTTCTTCATCTGGTTACGGCTGATTTGGAGGGGCTGAGGTCTCTTCAACCCATAAAAAACCCGCTGTCATCAGGGGGAATGGGTCCAGTTGACGAGTGAATGACCCTGGATCGGGATCAGAAGCCCATCACACGGGCCACAGTCCCTAGATCGGGATCCAGGTCGGTGTGGAAGGCCGCATCGTTGTTGTTGATGGCGCAATCCGGATCTTTCAGTCCATTGCCGGTGAGCACGCACACCACCGTGGCTCCCGATGGCACCTCTTCTTTCCTTTTGAGCAGACCTGCTACTGAGGCAGCGCTCGCTGGCTCACAGAACACCCCTTCCTGCCCGCCGAGCAGCTTGTAGGCCTCAATGATCTCAGCATCGGTGACATCCAGGAAGTCACCATCGCTGGCTTGGCGCGCGGCAATCGCTTTCTCGCGATTCACAGGGTTACCGATGCGGATGGCTGTGGCGATCGTGTCCGGGTCCGTCACCGTGGTGTTGTTCACCAGAGGCGCGGAGCCACTGGCTTGGAAGCCCATCATTCTGGGGAGCTTGCGGCTGCGCCCTGCCTGGTTGTACTCCTGGAAGCCCATCCAATAGGCCGTGATGTTGCCTGCGTTGCCCATGGGAATGCAAAGCCAGTCAGGTGCATCGCCCAGCGCATCGATCACCTCAAAGGCCGCTGTTTTCTGTCCCTGCAGGCGGTAGGGATTCACGGAGTTCACCAGGGTGACCGGGAACTGATCAGACACCTCGCGGACGATGTCCAGAGCTCGGTCGAAATTTCCGCGGATGGCCAGCACTTCTGCGCCGTACACGAGGGCCTGAGCCAGCTTTCCTTGGGCCACGTATCCGTCGGGGATCAGCACGAAGGCCCGCATGCCGGCGCGGCGTGCGTATGCAGCAGCAGCGGCTGAAGTGTTACCAGTGCTGGCACAAATCACGGCCTCGCAATGGGCTTCTTTCGCTTTGCTGATGGCCATAGTCATGCCCCGGTCCTTGAAGGACCCCGTGGGGTTCAGGCCGTCATATTTGACGAACACCTTCACATCGCGGCCTATGCGTTCTGCAACCGATGGCACTGGGATGAGGGGAGTGGCGCCTTCGCGAAGGGTGACCACTGGGGTCGACTTCGTGACTGGTAACCAAGGCCGATAGGCTTCGATCAGCCCTGGCCAGTCTTGGAGGACTGGTGCCGGGGAGAAACGGCGGCGGAAGGCGTTGATTACTGACACCTGCGGAGGGCATTCGTCCAGAGGAATCTATGTGGCGATACTCGCCAGCGGGTTTACTGACCGCTCTCTTTCAGGCCATCGAGAGGGGAGTCAGAAAAGAATTTCACCAGCCCGGCGATCGATTCGGCCTTTTCGATGGCGGCCATGAGGGCAGGAAGATTGATCTCCATCACGTCCGCGGGATAGGCCTCCAAGAACTTGATCATGTTGAGGCCACCGTCTCCAATCTGCAGACCGTTGATCACTCCGGCTCGCAACGCTGGAACACTCACCGAAGGCTCTGGAACACGCAGTGGGTAAATGATTTGGGCGACGCGCCTGAGGATCACATCGCCGATCTTGGTGGACATCAGACGGCTGGTGAGCACCAGCGGAACGTCCAATTCCTGATTCAACAATTTGGCGACGTTTTCTGGGTCCTGCTGACCCAGGCGCAGAAGATCGGAGAGCAACCCGCGGGCTTTGCCGGTTTCAGCCAGGTATTCGAGATCGGCCACGCTGATGGATCGGATGAAGGCACCGCTCACCAGAGCAATATCTTCTGCGGCGTTCAGAGGTTGAAAACAGTTCAGCAGTGTGAAAGCCAGGGCTGAACCCGTAGCCAGTGCGTAGTGACGCAGACGTGAATGTGCGGGCATTGCGGAGTCTCAGCGTTTGGAATTTAGGGGGAGACCCCAGCGGCTGCCTTCACTAGACGGACAACTCCTCGTTCGGCTAAACCCTGGGCCAGCTCCACTCCCATTCGCCTTGCATCCGGTTCACGGATCAGACGGGGCAGACGGCTGAACACCAGATCAGGACTGAAACCAGGCAGTTGCTGCAGAACGGCGATCAGTTGCCTGATCGGCTCAAGATCGAGGTAGGTGCTCTGGTCGAAGCTGTCGCTTGCCTCCAGAAGCAAGGGCGGTTGCAACGGGCGTGGCAGGCGTCGTCCGATGCGTTGCAGGGTCATCCAGCTCAAGGCATCGAGGCGATCAGCGATGGCATCCACCAGCTGACGGCGCAGCATCCCTCCATTGGGTGAGAAAAGGAAGTCGAGAACCTGATCCAGAAGCGTGTCTAGATCGAGTTGATCCTGGCTTGCGGCGCTGGCAACCAGATTTTCAAGACGGGCCCAACGGAAGATGTCGCCATCGAACAGCATCTCCCGAAGACTCAAACGCAGTTGTGGATCGGGATCTTCCATCAGTCGCCTCGCGAAATACGGGTAGGCGGCACCGAGAATTTTGAAGTCCGGATCCACGCTGAGGGCGATGCCTTCGAGGGTGACCAGAGAACGGATGATCAGTGCGTAATAGGGCGGAACCCTGAAGGGGAATTTGTACATCACCCCTGAGAGGTCGTCGGTGACTGCTTTGAAATCCATCCGGCTCACACCGGCTTCTAGAGCCTGGCTGAACACAGTTTCAAAGGCAGGAACGATCGGTTCGAGGTTCACATCCTCTGCAAGGAATCCAAGGCTGACGAAATCCTTCGAGAGCTTTCCGAAATTGCGGTTCACAAGGTGCACCACGGCCTGGATCAGTCCGGTGCGTGATTCCCTGGTTACTTCACTCATCATCCCGAAATCCAGGTAACAGAGCCGGCCGTCCTCAAGGGCAAGCAGGTTGCCGGGGTGGGGATCGGCATGGAAGAACCCATGCTCCAGAAGTTGCTGGAGGCTGCAGCTCACGCCCACCTCCACCATGTCATCGGGATCGATACCCAGCTGGCGTACCGCTTCGAGATTGGTGAGCTTCACCCCATCAATCCATTCCATCGTGAGCACGCGGCGGCTGGTGGCTTCCTTGAAGATCAGGGGAACGGCGATGCGTGGGTTATGCCGATGCAGTTCGCTGAATCGTTCGGCGTTACTGGCCTCATTCAGGTAGTCCATCTCCTCGAAGACTCGGCGCCCCAGCTCATCAATGAGGGCTACGAGATCACTGCGGATCAGACCGACGTTGGTGTTCAACCAGGCAGCGATATTGCGCACGATGTAGAGATCAAGTGTGATCTGCTCGCGAAGGCCTGGTCGCTGCACCTTCACGGCCACCCGTTGGCCGTTTTTCAGCACTCCCCGATGCACCTGTCCGAGTGATGCCGCGGAAATCGGCTCCCGTTCAAGGGATTCATAGATGTCATCCACCGGCGCTCCGAGATCGTCCTCGATGCAGGCCATGGCCAAGGCGCTATCGAAACCTGGAAGTTGATCCTGCAGCTGGGCGAGTTCCTCCAGCAGAACAGGAGGAATGATGTCCGGTCGTGTGGACAACGCCTGGCCCGCTTTGATGAAGGCGGGGCCGAGATCCACCAGCAGGTTTGCAAATTCCCTTGCCCGAGCGCGCGCACGCTGTTGATCGTTCAGTAGCCCGAGCACTTTGTCGGTACCGACGCCCAGTAGAAACAGGCCGATGGGCACAAGGGTTTGCCAGAGACGCTTCAGCAGACGCTGCGGGTGACCGGCATAGATCCGGGTAATCGCTGCAGGGTCGTAGGTGAGCAGACCCGAGGCTTCGATGAAATCTCCAAGTTCCTGTGGGGCCACGGGCCGAGTTGCCAGGTTCACACCCCTTCTAAACGAGCTGAGCCGCCGCTACGGTCGGCACGACCACCGGGGCTTGCCGTGCTCACCGGTTTGCGACTCCAAAACATCGCATTGATCGACAGCCTGGATCTGGCGTTTGATCAGGGTTTTTCCGTGCTCACCGGCGAGACCGGCGCTGGTAAATCCATCCTTCTCGATGCCCTCGATGCCGTGCTTGGCGGCATGCAGGCATCTGCTGCATCGCGACTGCTGCGCACCGGTTGCGATCGAGCTCTGATCGAAGCCAGTTTCCGGGTTGGAGACAGTGGACAGCGTTGGCTCAAACGCCATCAGCTCGATGATGGAGAGCCTGAGCTGGTGGTCACGCGCGAATGGCGTCGGCAGGACGACCGTCTCAGCAGTCGATCCCGCCTGAATGGAGTGGTGGTCAACCGGCATCAGTTGCTCGAGTTACGCCCTCTGTTGATCGATCTCACGGTGCAAGGTCAGACCCAGCAGCTGGCGCGACCTGGTCAGCAGCGTCGCTGGTTGGATCGTCTCGGTGGTGCGGAGTTGGAGTTGGAGCTCGTCGAGGTGCGACGCAACTGGCTCAACTGGCAGCAATGTATTGATGCGTTGAACCGAGCCGAATCGGACCGTCTGCAACTGGAACAGCAACGCGATGAGCTCCAAGCGTTGCTCATGGAGCTTGAACAGGCTGCTCTCGACGATCCAGAAGAAATTGCTCAGTTGGAGTTGGAGCAGGACCGCTTGGTGCATGGAGTGCGCTTGCTGGAGGGTGTCTCCGTTTTGATTGGTCGTTTGCAAGACGGCGCTGATCAGGCTCCATCGGTTCTGGATCATCTCCTTGCCTGCACCCATGAATTGCAGTCGATGCAGGCCATGGACAGCTCTCTGCAACCTTGGACGGACCGCTGTCTCGATCTCGAAGCTGGTGTTCAGGATTTGATTCGCTCGTTGGAGCGTTACGGCACGTCGTTAGACAGCGATCCCGAACGTCTGGCGGTTCTTCAGGATCGGTTGTCGCTGCTTAAGCGACTGGAGCGTCGTCATGGTCAGGATCTGGCAGGTCTGATCCAGCAGCGTGATGCGTTGCGACAAAGCCAGGAGGCTGATGGTTCGGATGAGCATCTTCGTCGTTTGCAGGAGCAGGAGCTGGCAGCCCGCGTGGCTCGCGATCACAGCAACGCGTCTTTGACGTGCTCACGTCAGGCCGCGGCCCAACAGCTCCAGACCGATCTCATGGCCTATCTGCGTCCGATGGGTCTGGCGAATGTGCGCTTTGAAGTGAAGATCGAGCCGGTCGACCCCGGGGAATTCGGTGCCGATGCTGTTTGTTTTCTGTTTTCGGCCAACCCCGGTCAGCCGATGGCTCCACTGGCCGAGGTGGCTTCGGGGGGTGAGATGTCACGTTTTCTGCTGGCTCTCAAAACTTCACTGGCCATGGTCGATGGATCCAGCACTCTTCTTTTTGATGAAATCGACACCGGTGTGAGCGGCAGGGTCAGTGGGGCCATGGCCGATCTGCTGCGCACCCTTTCACGCCATCGTCAGGTGTTCTGTGTGACCCATCAACCGCTCGTGGCTGCGGTTGCTGACCATCATTTCCGCGTCAGCAAGGACGTTTCCGCTGGAATCACCCGATCACGAGTGTCCCACCTGCGGGACACTCAGGAGCGCCAGCGGGAGCTGGCGGAACTGGCCGGCGGCGACCGAGAAGAGGCTCAGGCCTATGCAGCCAGCCTTCTGGATCAGAACGTGGCCTGAATCCGATTCGATCTTCGTAGAATCCGATGCTGCCGAGGTTCCTCCCTATGGGGCGTCCTGCTCCCAAACCCAAGGCCCCGTCGGGTTCCAGGCCCGTCAATCTCAGTGGTGGAACCCTTGAGGATGTGATTCGGGTGCGTGGTGCCCGTCAGCACAATCTCAAGAATGTCGATGTCACCATCCCCCGCAACAAGATGGTGGTGTTCACCGGTGTGAGTGGCAGCGGCAAGAGCTCCCTTGCCTTCGACACGATTTTTGCTGAGGGTCAGCGCCGCTATGTCGAGAGTCTGTCGGCCTATGCCCGCCAGTTTTTGGGTCAGGTGGACAAGCCGGATGTGGATGCCATCGAAGGGCTTTCACCGGCAATTTCGATTGATCAGAAATCCACGAGCCACAACCCCCGTTCCACAGTGGGAACGGTCACAGAAATTCAGGACTACCTCAGACTTCTCTTCGGTCGGGCCGGAGAACCTCACTGTCCACAATGTGATCGGGCGATTCGGCCTCAGACCATCGATGAAATGGTCGATCAGATCCTCACGCTTCCTGAAGGCACCCGCTACCAGCTGCTGACGCCGCTGGTCCGAGGCAAAAAAGGCACCCACAGCAAGCTGATCAGTGGTCTTGCGGCTGAGGGATTCGCTCGTGTGCGCATCGACGGCGAAGTGCGGGAGCTTGCCGACAATATTGAGCTCGACAAGAACCATCAGCACAGCATTGAAGTGGTGGTGGATCGCTTGGTGGCCCGTGATGGCATTCAGGAGCGACTCACGGATTCCCTGAGAACGGCGCTGAAACGCGGCGATGGTCTTGCCATCGTTGAGGTGGTTCCCAAGAAGGACGAGGAGCTTCCCGAGGGTGTGGAGCGGGAGCGTCTTTATTCTGAAAACTTCGCGTGTCCTGAGCATGGGGCCGTGATGGAAGAACTGTCGCCACGACTGTTTTCGTTCAACAGTCCTTACGGAGCCTGTGAGGCTTGTCATGGCATTGGGCATCTGCGCAAGTTCACAGCCGAGCGAGTCATCCCTGATCTTTCTCTGCCCGTGTATGCAGCCGTTGCACCCTGGGCAGAAAAAGACAATTCCTATTACTTCTCTCTGCTCTATTCAGTAGGAGAAGCATTCGGATTTGAGATCAAAACGCCATGGAAGGACCTCACTGAAGAGCAGCAAGACGTGTTGCTGAATGGAAGTCGGGATCCGATTCTGATTCAGGCGGATAGTCGCTATCGCAAGGGCAAGCCCGGGTATGAGCGGCCTTTCGAAGGCATCCTGCCGATTCTTGAGCGTCAGTTACGCGATGCCAGCGGTGAGGCCATGCGCCAGAAGCTGGAGAAATATCTGGAACTGGTGCCTTGCGCAAGCTGTGCTGGTCAACGGTTGCGGCCCGAGGCCTTATCTGTTCGGGTCGGGCCTTACCGAATCACGGAACTCACCGCCGTCAGTGTTGGTCAGACCCTTGAGCGCATTGAGCGGCTGATGGGTGTGGGGGCTTTCGAAGCCAGTGAACCGTTGCTCACGGATCGTCAGATTCAGATCGGTGACCTGGTGCTGCGCGAGATCCGTATGCGTCTGCGTTTTCTCCTCGACGTGGGGCTGGATTACCTCAGCCTCGACAGGCCAGCGATGACCCTCTCCGGTGGAGAGGCCCAGCGCATCCGTCTCGCTACCCAGATCGGTGCAGGACTCACCGGTGTTCTTTATGTGCTCGATGAACCGAGCATTGGTCTCCACCAGCGCGACAACGACCGCTTGCTGGCCACCCTCGAACGTCTGCGAGATCTCGGAAACACGTTGGTGGTGGTGGAGCACGACGAAGACACCATTCGTGCCGCGGATCATCTGGTGGACATCGGCCCCGGAGCCGGTGTCCATGGTGGTCACATCGTGGCTGAGGGGTCCCTCGAGGATCTTCTGAGTGCTGAAGAATCGCTAACCGGTGCTTATCTCAGCGGCCGTCGCAGCATTCCTACACCCTCCGAGCGGCGTTCGGCCGGAACGCGCAGCCTCAAGCTTCTCAACTGTGCTCGCAACAATCTCACCGATCTGAGTGTTGAATTTCCGCTGGGTCGACTGGTGTCGGTCACTGGGGTGAGCGGTAGTGGCAAGAGCACCTTGGTCAATGAATTGCTGCACCCTGCCCTGGAGCATGGTCTCGGTCACAAGGTGCCGTTTCCCAATGGCCTTGGTGAACTTCGGGGCATTAAATCGATCGACAAGGTGATCGTGATCGATCAGTCACCGATCGGCCGCACCCCCCGCTCCAATCCAGCCACCTACACCGGAGCTTTCGATCCGATCCGTCAGGTGTTTGCCGCCACGGTTGAGGCCAAGGCCCGTGGTTACCAGGTCGGTCAATTCAGCTTCAACGTGAAGGGAGGGCGTTGTGAGGCCTGCCGAGGTCAAGGGGTGAATGTGATTGAGATGAATTTCCTCCCGGACGTGTATGTGCAGTGTGACGTTTGCAAGGGAGCTCGCTTCAACCGCGAGACCCTTCAGGTCACCTACAAGGGCTTCACGATTGCTGACGTTCTGCAGATGACGGTGGAACAGGCAGCGGAGGTGTTTTCAGCGATTCCTCAGGCGGCGGATCGCTTGCGCACGCTCGTGGATGTCGGTCTCGGCTACGTGAAGTTGGGTCAGCCTGCACCCACCTTGTCTGGCGGTGAAGCCCAGCGGGTGAAGCTGGCGACCGAACTGTCCAAACGGGCCACGGGCAAGACGCTTTATCTGATCGATGAGCCCACCACGGGCCTCAGCTTCTATGACGTTCACAAGCTGATGGATGTGATGCAGCGTTTGGTGGATAAGGGCAATTCCATCATCTGCATTGAGCACAATCTGGATGTGATCCGTTGTTCGGACTGGTTGATCGACCTCGGTCCGGAAGGGGGTGACAAAGGGGGACAGATCGTGGCTTGCGGAACTCCTGAAGAGGTGGCCCAGCATCCAACCAGTCACACGGGTCGTTATCTGGCCAAGGTTCTCGAGCAGCATCCCCCTGAAGTTGACGTTCCCCTCGCCGCCTGATGTCCCGCATTCGCTCCATCATTGCGGCGGCCGCGGCCAGCGCCGCTGTTCTCCTCACTGGGTCTCCAGCTGCTGCATTGGAGCGGCTCGTGCTGCGCCTGCCTGTTCTTGATGTGGATTTCACGATCAATTTGGGCGAAGGGCGGTCCGTTGCAGAGGTCATTCAATCCAGTCCGGATCTTGCTGATCTGGAATCGGCTTCGGATGGTCGATTGCTCGCTCTTCTTCAGAAGATTTTTCTGACTCCGTTACCGATTGAGCTTCGAGGGCTTCTGGAAGGATCGACCGGCCAGCCCTTGCTGGAGCAGGCACTCAAGGCGGCCGCTTACATCGTCAATCTCGAAGGCGTTCCCACCGATACCAGTGGATCGATGCTGACAAAGGCGTTGATTCGCGCTTACGACAACGGTCAGGACAATCTTCTCGGCTTCCTTCATCAACTGCCTGGAGAGGAGGCTTCCATCGATCTCTCCAAGCTTGGAGAGGCGGTGAACCGCTTGATGGCCAATCAAAAAGACGGCCTGGAGCTTGTGAAGGTGGGCTCTGCTGCTCAGGTGTCGTCTGAGATTTTCGAGTCTCTGCGTGATGAGACTACGAGTCGAGAAATCATCCGCGTGTCTGTACAGCACCGTGAGGAGCCTCTGGGCGTTCTCGTTGTGAAGCCACAGGGTGCGGGAAACCAACGGCTGGTGGTCATTTCCCATGGTCTCTGGGATGACCCGGAGTCGTTTGAAGGCTGGGCCGAGGCTCTCGCTGCCAATGGCTACGTCGTTCTGCTGCCGGACCATCCAGGCAGCAATTTCAATCAGCAGAGGGCGATGCTCGCGGGTGATCAGCCGCCACCGGGTCCCGAGGAGCTGCGTTTGCGTCCTCTGGATGTGTCCGCGCTGCTGACGGCTGTCGAGAAAGGTCGGGTTCTCGCTGATCGGGACCTCAACACCAAAGAAGTGGCCGTGGTCGGCCATTCCTGGGGAGGCACGACGACGCTCCAGTTGGCGGGTGGTAGTCCAACGGATCAGAAGTTGAAAGCCCGTTGCAGCGATCTCAAGAATCCTGAGCGCAACATCAGTTGGGTTTTGCAGTGCAGTTGGCTCTCAGGGATCAACAACGCAGGCGTTGCCGATGCAAGGGTGAAGACGGTTGTGGCGGTGAGTCCTCCCCTGCGGCTTCTGTTCGATCCAGACAAGTCGCTGGACCGGGCGGATCCGGCTCGATCCTCTCGCCCGAAGATTTTGTTGATCAGTGGAACGCGTGACTGGATTGTTCCTTCAGGCCCGGAAGCTGTGTTTCCCATGCGTGACACGCAGGCAGCCCGACTGGGCCATCGCCTGGTGCTTGTCGATAGTGGAACCCATTTCAATTTGCGCAGTTTCCGCGGGCAGGCTCTGCAGGCGGTGATCGGCCCCTTACTTCTGGCCTGGATCAATCAACAGTTGCAGGTCACGTCCTCGCCCACCTTTGAGGAAGGTCGCTGGGGCCATCCTGATCGACGACTTGTGGATGTCAGCGGTCAATTCTGAGCATCGTCTTACCACAAACTATGCCTGTTGGTATTTCGATACTTGAAGTGATCGTCGTTTTGATTTAATTCGTGCAAATTCCTTTTCAGCACAGGCTTATGGCCTGATTTGAGTCAGTGATTCGTGCACTTTCTCAGATTGTTTTCATCTTTGTTGTTGGTTAAACCCCTTATCCATTGATCAGTCCGTCAGGGCTCTTTCCTGTCTGCTGCGGAGGATGGATTGGGACTGAATCTTCTTCATCTTCATCTCCATGGTCTGTTCCGTTCCCATGATCTGGAGCTTGGACGGGATGCTGACACGGGTGGTCAGACCCTTTATGTTCTCGAACTTGTTCGAAGTCTCGCGTCTCGCGCTGAGGTTGATCACGTCGAAGTGGTCACTCGTTTGATTCAGGACCGTCGCGTGTCTGCGGATTACGCCCGGCCTGAGGAATCGATTGCTCCCGGGGCGAGCATTCGCCGCTTCAGTTTTGGTCCAAAACGCTATCTGCGTAAGGAGCAGCTTTGGCCCCATCTCGATGAGCTGGCGGATCAGCTGGTGCTTCAGCTGCAAGCTGCGGATCGGCGTCCGGACTGGATTCATGCCCACTACGCCGATGCCGGATATGTCGGGGCCTTGGTGAGTCGACGTCTCGGCTTGCCCCTGGTGTTTACCGGTCACTCCCTGGGACGCGAAAAGTTGCGCCGTCTGCTTGCAGCAGGCGGTGATCGTGAGCAAATCGAGCAGACCTACTCCATCAGTCGTCGCATTGATGCGGAGGAACTGGCGCTTGCCCACGCGGATCTGGTGATCACCAGCACCCGTCAGGAGCGAGATCATCAATATTCCCGTTATGGGCGTTTTGAAGTGGGTCGCGCTGATGTGATTCCTCCGGGTGTGGATGCACGACGGTTTCATCCCCGCAGCACGCCGCAGGAATCAGCGGATGTTTCGGCCATGGTGCAGTCCTTTCTGAGAGAGCCGCAGCGCCCCCCGCTTCTGGCCATCTGCCGGGCTGATCGCCGCAAGAACATCCCGGCACTGGTTGAGGCCTACGGTCGATCCTCGGTTCTGCGCGAGCGTCACAATCTCCTTCTCGTGCTGGGGAATCGGGATGACTCCCGCCAGATGGATCGGCAGCAGCGGGACGTGTTTCAGCAGATCTTCGATCTGGTGGATCGTTATGACCTCTATGGATCGGTTGCGTATCCCAAGCACCATCGCCGTGATCAGGTGCCGGCGATTTATCGCTGGGCTGCCGAGCGCAAAGGGCTGTTCGTGAATCCAGCCCTAACCGAACCGTTTGGCCTGACGCTTTTGGAGGCCGCTGCCTCCGGGCTGCCCATGGTGGCTACAGATGACGGAGGTCCCCGCGATATTCACCGTCGTTGCGAGAACGGCCTGCTGGTGGATGTCACTGACCGCGAGTCCCTGCAGGATGGCCTCGAACGTGCTGGATCGGATCCCGGACGCTGGCGGCGCTGGAGTGACAATGGGGTGGAAGCCGTCAGTCGTCACTACAGCTGGGATGCACATGTCTGCAGTTATCTGGCGTTAATGCAGGGGCGTCTCAGCCCCTCTGCTGCGTCGGTGAAGCTGCTTGACCGCTCTGTTGCTCAAGCCAACCCTTTGGGTGATCGCTTGCTCCTGCTCGACCTCGACAGCAGCCTCGAACAACCCGACGCTGAGCCATTGCAGGCTCTGCGTCATCAGCTCACAGCATCTGCTGAGCGGTCCATTAGGCCCGGGCTTGGCATCATCACCGGTCGGTCCCTGGCGGCCGCCAGGCAGCGATTCACCGAATTGCAGCTATCGGATCCATGCGTCTGGATCACCCAGGCCGGAACAGAGATTCACTACGGCCAGGAGGATCAGTCCGATCGTCTCTGGGCCGCTGAGATCGGTGTGGACTGGCAGCGTGAGGGTGTGGAGCAGGCGCTGGCCGATTTAGGGGATCACATCACGCTGCAGGCCGATGACCATCAAGGTCCTTTCAAGGTCAGTTACCTGCTCAGGCAGCCAGGACCTTCCGTGCTTCCTTTGATCCGTCAGCGTCTTCGGCAGCAGCATCAAGCGGCCCGTCCCAACCTTCGCTGCCATTGGTTTCTGGATGTGCTTCCGCTTCGGGCGTCCCGCAGCGAAGCCATCCGTTTTCTTTCCCTGCGTTGGTCTCTGCCATTGGACCGGTTTCTGGTTGTCGCCAGTCAGCAGGGGGATCTTGAGTTGGTTCAAGGCCTCCCTGCTGCGGTGATTCCCTCGGATCATGACCCCTGCCTCGACGGCTGCCGCCAGCTGCAGAGGGTGTACTTCGCCGATCGAGCACGTTTATCCGGTGTCCTGGAAGGACTCCAGCACTACCGCTTCCTCAGTGCACGTTCTCGTGCGGATCAGTCTTCGATCTGAAGGCGTACGGCTGCAGCACTGCGGTCTGCTTTGGCACGGGCCTCGGCCTGATGCTCGCCTCGGGCTAACGCCACTCCCATCCGCCGTCCCGGTCGGGCGTCACGTTTGCCGAACAGAAACACACTGGTTTCGCTTTCTTTGAGGGCCTCCTCCATGCCGTTGTAGGTCACTCGGCTGCCGTGACTGTCGGCCAAGATGACGCGGCTGGCCGCGGCATCGGCGCAACGGATCGTCGGGATCGGCAGCCCCAGAACTGCGCGCAGGTGCAGTTCGAATTCGTTGAGGTTTTGGCTGATCAAGGTCACCAGGCCGGTGTCATGGGGGCGGGGCGACAGCTCTGAGAAAATCACTTCATCTCCACAGAGAAAGAATTCCACACCGAACAGTCCGGCGCCTCCGAGGTTGTCTGTCACAGTGCGCGCCATGGCTTTGGCCTCATTCAGCTGTTTGTCGCTGAGAGCAGCTGGTTGCCAACTGCATTGGTAATCGCCGCGGGCCTGTTCATGTCCGATGGGCGGGCAGAACACTGTGGAGCCATCCTTCTGACGGATGGTGAGAAGGGTGATCTCCAGATCGAAGCGCAGGAATTCCTCCACAATCACGTGGGTGGACGTCCCCCGGGCATTGGCCATGGCTGCCTCCCAGGCCTCATTCAGTCCCTCCGGTTCATCCACAACGCTCTGGCCTTTGCCGGAGGAGCTCATCACCGGTTTCACCACCACAGGCCAGCCGAGGGCAGGGGCTTCAGCCTGCAGTTCTTCAGCACTGAAGGCGTAGGCGAAGCGCGCTGTGCGCAAGGCCAGTTCACCTGCTGCCAGATCTCGGATGCGGTCGCGATTCATGGTGACTGCCGTCGCACGCGCAGTTGGAATCACCGTGATTCCCTCATCCTCCAGTTCAGCAAGGGCATTCACCGCCAGTGCTTCGATTTCAGGGATCACAACCGTGGGCCTGTGCCGTCGCACCACCTTCAGCAGCGCTTCTTTGTCGGTCATCGCCAGCACCTCCGACACATCCGCCACCTGCATGGCTGGTGCGTCGGCGTAGCGATCGCAGGCGATCACACGGCAGCCCAAGCGCTGGGCTGCGATGGCTACCTCCTTGCCCAGTTCACCGCTCCCCAGCAGCAGGATGGTGGCAGGCAATGTCGTCATGGAAGATTCCCCGGCAGCATGAACCCATCCTCTCCCTCTGCCTGATGGCCAATTCTCTGAGCTTCACCACCACTGGCTTCACAACAGCTGGGGATGCGGCGGATGGTCTTCTGTTTGGTTGGGAGATCGCCACTGTTCAGAAGTGGGCGTTGATTTATCTCGGGGTGTCGCTTCTGGCGTTTGTTGTGGTTTGGCTGGTGGGAGCCTTCAGAACGAGGTTATAAGGCTGAGAGAGCGATCAGCGGGTCGCTCCGTTCAGGAATTCAGGTCCTGCATCAGCGTGAGTTGACGCACGGCCGGTTCCTCATCCACGAATCCCCATGCGTTGAACACCGCCGCATCGCTGTGGTTGATCCGTTGTGCTCCGTTGTGACGTTCCAGAACGAAGCCTTGGTCAGCCATCCGGCGCATCAGTCGAGCGGCTTCCTCAAAGCGGGAGGCCATCGCTTCGAGACTGGCGCAGTCGGAGGTCAGACCGGCATCCTTCCAGGTGAAATAACTCATGGGTGTTGGGATCAGTTGGGGTGAAGCCCCAGCCCCAGCATGACCAGACCTGCCGTCACCAGCCAGAACAAGGGCACCACCACCTGTTCGGGTGTTCCTCCCAGTTCGAAATGGTGATGCAGCGGCGCCATGCGGAAGATGCGGCGCCCTTGACCATCGGCTCCCTTGGTGGCTTTGAACACCCACACCTGCACAATCACTGAAAGGGACTCGGCGAGAAAGACCCCGCCCATCACAAGAAGGGGCCAGAGACTGTCGGAGAGAAGGGACACGGCGGTGAGCGCTGCTCCCATCGCCAAGGAGCCTGTATCGCCCATGAACACCTTGGCGGGATTGCGGTTGTGGATCAGAAATCCCAGCCAGCATCCAGCCATGGCCATGCAAAATCCCGCCAGCGCCGGATCGCCGCCATTGCCTCGAAGCATTAGTTGCAGGGCTAGCCCTGCGAACACCAGAGCTCCGCAACCGGATGCCAGACCATCGAGGCCATCGGTGAGGTTGGTGGCATTGCTCTCGGCAAGAAACACAAACAGAGCCAAGGGCCAGATCAGCCAATGGAGTGAAAGCTCCTGATTGAACGGAAGGCTCACTGTGTTTGCCATCCAGCCCTGCCATCCAGCCCAGCCCAGGAACAGCACAGCTGCAGTGGCCTGAAGCAGCAGCTTGCCCCGGGGTGTGAGTCCGGTGTTGGTGCGTTTGGTCAGGCTGCTCCAGTCATCCACACCACCGATGACCATGTACGCGAGGGTGACCAGGGCGATGGCGAGAAGCTGCTGCGCGCTGCGCCCTTCGCTGCTCACGAGGCCCCCGATGATCACGCCCACGGGAACAACGAGTAACCCGCCCATCGTGGGAGTGCCTGATTTGCTGAGGTGGCCCTGAGGGCCTTCCGTTCGAATCACCTGACCCATTTTCAGGGCGCGCAACCTGGGGACTCCCCACCAGGTGATCAGTGTTGACACCAGCATCGCTGCCATGAGCGGCAGGCTCAACAGGCTGTTGGGGATCAAGCGGTCCGAAACAAAGGCCGCAGTGCTGACCGCGCCGATCAGAACAGCGGCCGGCCATCGACCATCAAGACGAGATGTCTGGTCCGAAGCGTCGCTCAAAACCCAACCGCAAATCGGCTGGACGTTAAATCAGTCTTCCCAGTTTTCTTCGTTCTGCTCGTCGGCAGCGTTGTAGTCCTCTTTCTCACCCATGAGAGCTGACAGCTCCTCTTCTTCCACAGTGCTCACTTCAGGAGAGCTGGATTCTTCATCCTCCACCAGTCGCCCACTGGTTTCGAGCCAGCTCAGCAGATCAGGCTCTTCCCTCAGGGGGAGCACCGGAGCGGGTTCCTTTCGGCCGTAGCGGGTGAGAGCTGGATTGACGCCGTCAAGGGCGCTCATGTCCGTGAGGGCTGAGGACAAGATCTCGCAAGCCAATCCGCCATCATAGAAGACAGTCCGTGACAGTTCCTTGAACAAAGCGGCGTCGCTTGGATTCCTGTGGGGAGGAGCACTGCTCCTGAGTGCAGCACTGCGCTTTTGGGGTGCGCGTCACCCCGAGCCTCTGCCAGCCCATTCTGGTCCGGTGCTGCTGCTGGTGCTGGCCCCTGCCCTGTTGATCACCATCTGGTTGCTGTGGTCGTCCCGCGGGAGTGGAGAATCGGAGCAGTCCGATACAGATCAGGAGTCCGCTTGATGGGACGCGCCAAGAAGGTTGTGCTTGCTTATTCCGGCGGCGTGGATACGAGTGTCTGCATTCCGTATCTCAAGCAGGAGTGGGGTGTCGAGGAGGTGATCACGTTTGCAGCTGATCTCGGCCAGGGCGATGAGCTGGAGCCGATTCGGCGCAAGGCTCTCGATGCCGGTGCCAGTCAGTCTCTTGTGGGCGATCTCATTCGGCCGTTCATCGAAGAATTCGCCTTTCCCGCCATCAGGGCCAATGCCCTCTATGAGGGTCGCTATCCCTTGTCGACCGCTTTGGCACGTCCGTTGATCGCCCGGCGGCTTGTGGAGGTGGCGCGCGAGGTCGGTGCGGATGCAGTAGCCCATGGATGCACCGGTAAGGGCAATGATCAGGTGCGGTTTGATGTGGCGATTGCCGCTTTGGCTCCCGATCTGAAGGTGCTCACGCCGGCCAGGGAATGGGGAATGAGCAGGGAGGAAACAATTGCCTATGGCGAACGTTGCGGCCTTCCAGCGCCGGTGAGCAAGAAATCTCCCTACTCAATCGATCTCAATCTTCTCGGCCGCAGTATTGAAGCCGGTCCTTTGGAAGATCCGATGCAGGCTCCTCCAGAAGAGGTGTTCGCCATGACGGTGTCGATTGATGCGGCACCCTCAGCGGCAGAGGAGATCGAGATCGCATTCGAAGCTGGTGATCCGGTGAGCATCAACGGCCAGCGTTTGGATCCTGTCGCCTTGATCCGAGAAGCCAACCGTTTGGCTGGATCCCATGGCATCGGTCGCCTCGACATGATCGAGAACCGGGTGGTGGGCATCAAGAGTCGGGAGATTTATGAAACGCCCGGTTTGCTTTTGCTGATCCAGGCCCATCAGGAACTGGAGAGTCTCACCCTCGCAGCTGATGTGCTCCGCACCAAGCGACAACTGGAGATGCAGTGGGCTGATCTGGTGTATCAGGGACTGTGGTTCGGTCCGCTCAAGGACGCCCTCGATGGCTTCATGGACCGCACCCAGACCCATGTGAACGGTGTGGTCCGGCTGCGTCTGTATAAGGGCAATGCCATTGTCACCGGCAGGGGGTCCAGCGATAGCAGCCTCTACGCTCCAGAAATGGCGTCCTACGGCAGCGAGGATCAGTTCGATCATCGCGCTGCCGAAGGGTTTATCTACATCTGGGGTCTTCCCATTCGTCTCTGGTCAGCAGCCCGCCGTCGTTGATGTCTGTGGTGTGAATGCCGCCTGACTTAAGCCGCCGCATCCACATCCGGTTGCTGCCTGCTGCGACGCTGATCCGATCGCCAGCGGTACAGCGATGGCGGCTGCTCATTATCCGGAGACTCATCGATCAACTCAGCGGCTGTGCTGTCAAGCAGTTGCTGGGCTCTGGCGAGAAGTCGATACCGTTCCAGCAAAGGCTCGAGCCTTTGCTGGAATTTGCGTTCAAACATGTCCGGCAGTTCTTTGAGCAGCACTTCGTAGTCACTCACGGTCTGCTCGAGATCGACGATGCGTTGCTTCAAGCCACTGATCGTTAGATCTTCGCTGGGCTCGGCTTCAACGGCATCAGGCTTTGGACGCCAAATGGGTACCGGAGCTTGGTGGGAGGGGTCCTGGGGGTGCATGACCGGACGCTATCGCCCGGTCACGACTTCCACAATCCCTTGTTCAGGCCGTGGTTTCAGCGGGTTCTGGTTGGGGAGCAGCAGGCTCGGTGCCGGGCACAACGCGGGGTGCGGGCAGAGGACCTTCCTGCTTGACTGTGAGATAGCGAATCACATCCTCGCTGAGACGCATGGCTTTTTCGAGCACGGCCACCTGCTGACCATCGCCGTTGTGGCTGAGCTGCACGTAGATGCCTTCTTTGTGCTTCGCAATTGGATAGGCCAGGCGCCTTTTGCCTCTCATTTGGTTGTCAAGTACATCGGCGCCCGTTTCGACCAAAATGTCGCGGTACTTGGTGAGATGGGATTCAACCTCCTCCTCCGGAATGTCCGGGCGGAGGATGTACATGGTTTCGTAGTAAGGCTGCTGGGTCATGGAGACAGCTCCGACAGGGACTGATGGCTCACCTTGGTGAGCGACGGATCTAGCAGCCTATCTCCTGAGGGTTGACGTCTTCAGAAGAGCTGCATTCGTACAGCTTGGCTCAAGCCCGGCAGATCTGGCTCTCGGCCGCGGATGCATTCCACGAGAGCGAAAATCACCACGGCCAGCACGGCAATTACCACAGTGCTGGAGAGGGTTCTCAGCATCAAACCGCTGCCCAAAGGCTGCAGGAGAATCATGAAGGCATACCCGAGCAGCACAACGATGATGTCCACCAGCAACGCCTGCAGCGTGTTGAAGCGAATGAAATAAGGCACAGCCGGGTTGCGGACCACGGCCAGGAACAGCAGGAAGAAAATCAGAAGGTTGCCGAAGGGGATTCCCTGCTCGAGGAGAGCGATCGGCAGAGCGGGCAGCGTCAGCCACTGCAGCCAAGGAAATTGCCCCATCAGGTGACGTCCGAAGGGAATCGCGTCACTCCAGGGGAGTAAGTACGCCAGTAGACCCAGGAACCGTTGCCAGGGAGGGATGGACATGACCGCGGTTCAAACGATTTGAGCGTAGGCCCGGAGTCTGGGGATGCAGAGGCTCAGCGTCTTGTCGAGGCAAGGCTGTCGAGAGCCGCCTCGCGCATGACCTCCACCGGCACGTCCGAGCAACCGCTCCAGCGGCGAAGGGATGCTGCGCCCTGTTGGATGAGCATCTCCAAGCCATCAATCGTGCGGCAACCTCGTTCTGCTCCCAGCGACAACCAAGGCGTGGGCCTTGGCGTGTAGATGAGGTCGTAAAGGGTTGTGCTGGACGTGAGATCGGTCCAGATCTCCCGATCGAGGGGCATGCTTGAACCGTTCTGGTGTCCCTCCATCCCCAGCGGGGTTGTGTTCACCACAAGGCAAGCCTGATCGAGGAGCTCCCTAACCCGGCTTCTTTCGAGGGGCATGCCAAACAGAGGGACCCGCTCCTCTCCGACGGTTTGGCGCAGATCGTTCAGGAAGGCAGCCAGGGCTGCATCCCGTCGTCCGGCGATGTGAATGGCCTTCAGAGGCAGTTGCTGAAGCCCTGCCACCACGGCACGGGCACTGCCACCGCAGCCCAGCACGATCGCTGTGCTGTTGTTCCAAGCCTCCGCCGCAGTCTGAAGAGGCGCCAGGAATCCCTCAACGTCGGTGTTGTGACCATGCCACCCGCCGTTGTCGGTGGGGATGAGGGTGTTCACGGCTTGGAGACGCGAGGCCAGAGCACTTAGATCCGTGCAGTAGGACGCCACGGCTTGTTTGTGCGGGATGGTCACGTTCAGTCCGCGGCAGTTCACGGCTCTGAGGCCGGTCAGCACACACTCCAGATCGGACTCCGCACACGGCAAAGCCAGGTAACGCCAATCAAGCCCCATGGCCTCGAGGGCGGCGTTCTGCATCACCGGCGAAAGCGAGTGACGCACCGGTTGCCCCAGCAGGCCGATCAGACCGGTGGTTCCGCTGATCATCTTGCCGTTCTGTGTCTGGCCACCAGCCTGCCTGTTCGGGAACCACACCTCGCCTGCAAGCGTTTCCTCTGACGAAGATGCGAAGGATCTAATCAGTCATTTCGCGGAGACAGGAGCCACCGAATGGGAAAAGTTGTCGGCATTGATCTCGGAACCACCAACAGCTGTGTGTCGGTGATGGAGGGCGGCAAGCCCACCGTGATCGCCAACGCCGAGGGCTTCCGCACCACGCCATCGGTGGTGGCGTACACCAAGAACCAGGATCAGCTGGTGGGTCAGATCGCCAAGCGTCAGGCGGTGATGAATCCAGACAACACTTTTTATTCGGTGAAGCGCTTCATCGGCCGGCGGGTCGATGAAGTGAATGAGGAATCCAAGGAAGTGAGCTATTCGGTCGAGAAGGCCGGCTCGAATGTGAAGGTGAAGTGCCCGGTTCTCGAGAAGCAATTTGCTCCTGAAGAGGTCAGCGCTCAGGTGCTGCGCAAGTTGGCTGAAGACGCCGGCAAGTACTTGGGTGAAACCGTGACCCAGGCAGTGATCACTGTTCCTGCTTACTTCAACGACTCCCAGCGTCAGGCCACCAAGGATGCCGGCAAGATCGCCGGTCTCGAGGTGCTGCGCATCATCAACGAGCCCACCGCCGCTGCTCTTGCCTACGGCCTCGACAAGAAGAGCAACGAGCGCATCCTGGTGTTTGACCTCGGCGGCGGCACCTTCGATGTGTCCGTGCTCGAAGTGGGCGACGGAGTGTTCGAGGTGCTCTCCACCTCCGGTGACACCCATCTGGGTGGTGATGACTTTGACAAGGTGATCGTCGATCACCTGGCCGACAGCTTCAAGGCCAACGAAGGTATTGATCTGCGTCAGGACAAGCAGGCTCTTCAGCGTCTGACCGAAGCGGCTGAAAAAGCCAAGATCGAGCTCTCCAGTGCTACGCAGAGCGAGATCAATCTGCCGTTCATCACGGCCACTCCCGAGGGACCCAAGCATCTCGATCTCACCCTCACCCGTGGAAAGTTCGAAGAGCTCGCCTCCAACCTGATCGACCGCTGCCGCATTCCTGTGGAGCAGGCGCTGAAGGACGCCAAGTTGTCCTCCAGCGAGCTCGACGAGATTGTGATGGTGGGTGGTTCCACCCGCATCCCCGCTGTGCTGGAGCTGGTCAAGCGGACCACCGGCAAGGACCCCAATCAGACGGTGAATCCTGATGAGGTGGTGGCTGTGGGTGCTGCCATTCAGGGCGGTGTCCTCGCCGGTGAAGTGAAGGACATCCTTCTTCTGGATGTCACCCCACTGTCCCTGGGTGTGGAAACCCTCGGTGGTGTGATGACCAAGATGATCACCCGCAACACCACGGTTCCTACCAAGAAGTCCGAGACCTACTCCACGGCCGTGGACGGCCAGACCAATGTGGAGATTCACGTGCTCCAGGGTGAGCGCGAGATGGCCTCCGATAACAAGAGCTTGGGAACCTTCCGCCTCGATGGAATTCCTGCAGCTCCCCGCGGCGTGCCCCAGATCGAAGTGACCTTCGACATCGACGCCAACGGCATTCTCAGCGTCACCGCCAAGGACAAGGGCAGCGGTAAGGAGCAGTCCATCTCCATCACCGGTGCCTCCACCCTCAGTGATTCCGAAGTGGACAAGATGGTGAAGGATGCGGAAGCCAACGCCAGTGCTGACAAGGAGAAGCGCGAGAAGATCGACCTGAAGAATCAGGCTGAAACTCTTGTGTATCAGGCCGAAAAGCAGATGGGCGAGCTCGGCGACAAGGTGGATGCGGATGCCAAAGCCAAGGTTGAAGAGAAGCGCACCAAGCTCAAGGAGGCCACCGAGAAGGAGGACTACGACGCGATGAAGACTCTGCTCGAGGAACTTCAGCAGGAGCTCTACACCGTGGGTGCTTCTGTCTACCAACAGGCCGGTGCGGAAGCCGGCGCTGCACCTGGTGGCGATGCTGGTGCCGGAGCCGATGCAGCCAGCGGATCATCAGATGCTGGTGATGATGTGATCGACGCCGAATTCACTGAAACCAAGTGATTCCAATCAAGTGATCAACAGAAAGGGGGCCGTTAGGCCCCCTTTTTTGTTGATCTCTGCGCTTTAGAGCTCTGCGATCACTTGCTGATCTGGGCCACGGCAGCCTTGGATTTCTCCACAACCTCGGCCGGCAGGGAGACGTAGCCCAGTTCCGGAGCCTGGCTCTGGGACTTCTCCGAAAGCATGAAGTTGAAGGCCTTTTGCAGAAGCTCGGTCTTGTCGGCGTTGCCTTCCTTGTAGGCAAGGATCCAGGTGAAGGTCACGATCGGATAGCCCTTGGGAGGATTGGGATTGCCCCCGATTAGATCGGGACCCAGGTCGATCGAAGCCAGAGCTGTGCTCTCGCTCTCGTTGGTGGGCTTCACCTGCTCACCGGATGCATTGGCCAAAGCAGCGGCCTTCAGCTTTCCTTTCACGTAGGCCACTTCCACGTAGCCCAGTCCACCATCGATCTGATTGAGCTGGGCGGAGACACCTTCGTTGCCCTTGGCACCGACGCCTGTGGGCCAGGCCACGGATTTGCCGGTACCAGGACCGTTCTTCCAGGCATCGCTGATGGCTGAGAGATGTTTGGTGAAGTTGTAGGTGGTGCCGGAGCCATCGGAACGACGGACCACAGTGATGGCCTTGTCATCACAGCCAACTTCGCTGTAGTTCTTGATCTTGCCAAGGAAGATGGCGGCCAGTTGCTCCTGGGTGAGCTTCAGTTCGCAGCCAGGGAAGTTGTAGCCCACGGCAATGGCGCCCGCGGTCATTGGGATCTGCAGCACCCCGCGGGTCACTTTGGCGATGTCGTCTGGCTTCATCGGTGCATCAGAGGCTCCGAAGTCCACGGTTCCCGCCTGGAACTGACGCACACCGGCGCCGGAACCAACCGACTGATAGTTCACTCTGACGCCCTGGGGAGCCAGTTCCTGGAACCAACGGGTGTAGATGGCTGCGGGGAACGAGGCGCCAGCCCCAGAGAGGCTGCCCTTGAGTTGGTCTCCGCCACCACCACCACCGCCTGAAGAGCAGGCGGCGAGGCTGACGCCAGCGGTGAGTCCCGCGATGGCAGTGAGCGCTCGGGCTTGAAAAGAACGACGCATGAATTCGATGGCGAAAACGGCTTGTCAGGAGATAGAGCTCCGCTCGAACCTTATGCACTCCCTTTCAGCGTCGAATTAAGGACCGGTAAGCAATGGTGAATCAATTTGCTGGCCCACCCATTCGGCGCTGGCCGGTGCCAGCAGCACGCCGTTCCGGTAGTGGCCTGAGGCCAGAATCAGGCCTGGTTCCAGTGTCTCCAGTAGCGGTGCCGGGCGGCCCTGCGGGCGCGCCCGCAGTCCTTGCCACTGGCCGATCCGCTCCGCCTCAAGCAACCATGACGGTGCCTGGTTGTTCAGCGTTGTCATCGCAGACACGAGGGAGGAATCAGCCACCGTGCCTGGTTCCACGGTGGCTCCCAACCACAGCTGCTGATCGCCGTGGGGGATCAGATTGATGCCGCCACAAGTGAGCACAGCTGGCCATCCCGTCCAGCCGGGGTGAGGGTTCGGCAGTTTCAAATCCAGCACCTGCCCCAGCACAGCCTCCATCGGTCGGTGGTGTCCCAGGGGCTCAAGCAATTGCGAACTGCCTAGGGCCGAGCAGATCACCACTGCATCAACGTTGAAGCGATCGCCCTCGGCTGTGATCACCTGCCATCGGCCTCCCCTGGCAGCGTCGGAGCGTTGCAGATGCTCAACACGGGTTGCTTGAGTTGCCCCACCCTCCGCGTCGAATGCACGACGCAGGGCCCGCAGCAACCCCAGAGGATCCACGCGTCCGTCCCGTTCCGACAGCAGAGCCCCATGGCCTGGCCTTGGCCAGGGATGCGGTGCTGGCGTCAAGGTTTGTTCGTCAAGAAAACGCAGCCCTGCGTGCGGTCTGGCTTCAGCGAGCTGTCGCATGCGTTCGGCGTCCTCGTCGCTGCTGGCCAGCTGAACCAGAGGGGTCTGAAGGCTGAGTGGTGAGGTCGGATCGTCAAGCTGCACGACCCATTCAGGCCAGAGCGCCATGCTTCGTTGGCGAAGCCGCCAGCCCCGGCCGCTGGAACGGCGAAAGGCATGGCCCATCAGCACGCCGAGGGACGCTGTGCTTCCGTTCAAGCAGCGTTGGTTCGATGCTTGCGGAACGGCGGATGCCACAGAGGGATCCACCAGAACCACTGCATGTCCCAGGCGCCTGAGATGCCAGGACGTGGCAGTGCCGACAATGCCGGCACCAATGACGGCGATGGAGGCTGTCAGCTCAGAGCTTGGGCAGGGATCACCTTGGAATAGTTGGAGAAGCCGGTGGCCACGGCCACATAGGCCTTCTGGAGGCGAGCACCATCCTGAAGACGGGCTGCTTCGTCGAGATCGGCCATGGCCTCTTTGAGGTCAGCGGCCAGAGCATTGGCCTGGTCACGATCCTGGGGAAGTAGGCGCTGGTTGATGTACAGCATCTCGCGGCCTACTTCTTGCATCGGCCCGTGGATCAGATTGCGCGTGAAGGTCCAGTCGCGCTGATTCACAAGTTGGGCCAATTCCGGAAGGCGCTCTTTGGCCGCTGTGAATCCCTCAACCTGGCGACGAATCACCGCCATGTCGTCAGGACTGATGGTGGCAGGCTTGGCATTGGCACCGCCACTGCAAGCGGCCAGGCCGAAGCAGAGAGCGAGACAGAGGCAGAACGCAGCAAGGCGACGCAGGGCGCTCAGCATGGAAGCGAAAAGAAGTGCAATGAGCTTAACCGCGACCTTCAGCGGTCATCTTCACAGTCGCAATGGGTACGGTTGGGCAATCTTGAGTGCCAGCTCCAGGGGTTCAACGGATGTCACCGGGCCACACCAAGGGCCCTCATCCCGCACCATTGCTGAGCTCATCGGCTCTTCCAGGCTCAGAATCAGGGTCATTCACCATGTCATCTGTGTCTTCCGCTTCGGTCATCCTGCATCTGATCTGTCCGGATCGTCCGGCGCTCGTCAG
Source organism: Synechococcus sp. WH 7805 (assembly GCF_000153285.1). NCBI lineage: Bacteria > Bacillati > Cyanobacteriota > Cyanophyceae > Synechococcales > Synechococcaceae > Synechococcus > Synechococcus sp. WH 7805. The sequence continues at coordinate 1,696,832 of NZ_CH724168.1, forward strand.
TGACATTGCCGGCTGGGTGGCTGCCAATGGCGGCAATATTCGTCACGCCGACCACCACACGGATCTTGAGGCTGGATTGTTCCTAAGCCGGATCGAATGGGATGTTGAGGGGTTCGGGTTACCCAGGGATGCCATTCCTTTGGCGGTTAAGGCTCTGGCGGAGCGTCTGGGCGGTGACGCCAATGTTCATTTTTCCGATGACCACCCCCGGGTAGCAATCCTGGTCAGCAAGCAGAACCACTGTCTACTGGATCTGCTTTGGCGGGCACGCAGCGGGGAGCTGCCGATGCAGGTTCCCCTGGTGATCGGCAACCATCCCGACCTGGAACCCTGCTGCGCTGATTTCGGTGTTCCTTTCGTCTGCGTTCCCGTGACGAAGGACAGCAAGCCGGAGGCAGAAGCCACCATTCTCAACCTGTTGGATGAGCACCAGATTGATCTGGCTGTGCTTGCCAAATACATGCAGGTGCTGAGCGGAGATTTTCTGGAACGCTTTCCCGAGGTGATCAACATTCACCACTCCTTCCTGCCGGCCTTCAAGGGTGCGCAGCCTTATCACCGGGCCTGGGAGCGCGGTGTGAAGCTGATCGGAGCCACGGCGCACTACGTCACCGAAGAACTCGATGATGGGCCGATCATTGAGCAGACAATCGCCAACATCAGTCACCGTGATGAGGTGGGGGATCTGATTCGAAAAGGCCGTGATACTGAGCGGCTGGCCCTAGCCCGCGCCCTGCGTCTCCACCTTCGTCGTCAGGTGATGGTGTATCGCGGACGTACAGCTGTGTTTGCATGACTGTCTCCCTGCCCATGGTCAAGGCCTGGCTGGACGGAGAAGTTCCTGATTCGGCGTCCATTTGGGGATGGCGTTGCTTTCAGTTGGGGCTCTTTCTGCTGCCATCCAGTGCGCTGCTGGGTGGCCTTCTGCTCTTTCCGGCACTGATTCTGGGAAGCCTGGGCCGGGCGCGGCCGTTCTGGCGTGATCCCTGGAATGCGCCCTTGCTTCTGGCTGGATCGCTCATGGTGGTTGGTTGTTTTCGGTCGTATTCAGGCGTGCTGGCCTGGGCAGGTCTGGCCAACTGGATTCCCTTCTTCTGGGGGTTCTGGGGGTTTCAGCCCTACTTGGCTCTTCCGCAATCCCGCCGGCGCTGCAGTCTCTGGCTTGTGGCCGGGAGCGTTCCAGTGGTGGTGACCGGCCTGGGCCAGCTGTGGTTGGGATGGCAGGGACCCTGGCAGTTGTTTGGCGGCTTGATCATCTGGTTTGTGTCTGCCGGTGGCCGCCCTGAAGGACGATTGTCTGGACTGTTCGATTACGCCAACATCGCTTCGGCCTGGTTGGCGATGGTCTGGCCACTGATGCTCGCGGCGTTGGTTCAGCCCGGTCTCAACCGCACGCGTCGTGGGGTGGTTCTCACGGTGGCCGCGTCCGTGGTGCTGTCTCTGGTGCTCACAGAGTCCCGGAATGGCTGGGGAGCGCTGGTTTTGGCTGTTCCGCTGGTGCTCGGGCCGCCGAGTTGGCCTTGGCTGCTGCCTCTGCTTGCGTTGGCCCTGTTGCCTGTACTGGTGGCTGTTGTGCCGGGGCTGCCGCCTGCGCTCCAGGATCCCGCCCGTACGCTTGTGCCTGAGGGGGTCTGGGCTCGTCTCAGCGATGCGCAGTACGCCGGCGAGCGTGCTCTGGCGTCCACACGGCTCAGCCAGTGGGGGCTGGCCCTGCAGTTGAATGCGGAACGCCCCTGGTTTGGCTGGGGTGCTGCAGCTTTTTCAGTGATCTATCCCCTGAGAGCGGGTAAGTGGCATGGTCATGCCCACAATCTTCCGCTTGAACTGGCCATCAGCCATGGCTTGCCGGTGGCTGTGTTGGTGGTGGGTCTGGTGTTGGCGTTGCTGGTGGTGAGCCTGCGCCGTGGTTTGTCGACTTTGTTTGATCGAGCCTGGTGGACGGCCGTGCTGGTGCTGGTGGTTCTGCACGCCACGGATCTACCGTTTTTCGACAGCCGTCTAAATATTGCCGGTTGGATCCTGCTGGCGGGGTTACGCAGCGGGATTGCAAACTATAAGGATATTAATCGATGATTACGCCTTGAACGTGCTGGTTTCAAGGGAAGGAATAAGGCTCCGCGTTGTTGTTTCATGCAACAATTCGGGGTAGGCATAGCTCAAGTTTGTTCCTAAAGAGTCAAGGCTTTGAGCAATGAATTCTGTTGGGTCCAGTGCTGAAATCATCGAGAAGCTTGAAATGCCATTTTGGGCATTAAATGTCTGGCTCGTCATGGAATCAGAAATTCCTAATTCCGAAGCACGCATGATTTGATCTTGTGGCCCTTGGGTTCCGATCAGCCAATCCCCAGTGGCCTTCTCGGGTGATTCAGCAAGGAGATCTTCGATGTGGCTGAGATAACTCGACAGGCCTTCAATCTGCTCGAGTGCTTCTTTCGATGCGTAGGTCATTCCTGAAGCACCGGTGAAGGTCTCCAGTTCGTTGCCGGTGATCGAGTCGGTGATTGCTGCGTTGAAGTTGGTTCCCTGGGTTCCGTACAGATTCAGGCCCCACTGGTCGAGTGTGCCTGTATCAAGGCTTGCCAGGTCATTGATGGTGAGCGTCCAGACTCCCCGGCTGCTCTCTCCCCAGAAGGTTTTGGCACTGAAGTTGAAATTCAGCGTGCTTGTGTCCCGTCGATTTCCTTCACTGAGGATTGCAGTGGTTCCTTCCGGAGAGGTGAGCGTGATGGTGAGATCGCCGGCATAGGTATGGTCCGACAGAATTGGAATCACCACGGACTCCAAGGTGATGTCTTGTGAGATGGTGATCGTGCTGCTGATCGATCCGCCACCGGCATCGGGAATGGCGATTCCTGGGGTGGTGCTGGCGGAATAGGAGACTTCGTCACCCACGTTGTTCCACGTTTTGGCCAAGGCGACCGCTGCTTCTGCATTGATGCGGCCAAATCCGTAGTCATGGCTGAAGTCGTGCTCGGCTCCATTTGTGAACCATCCATTGCTGCTGGCATCCACCACATCCGAGCTGTTGACCAGCACATGTTGCACATCTCGCCAAGTGAGATTGGGGTTGGCCTCCAACATCAAGGCGATCACACCAGACACCAACGGTGTGGCCGAGGAGGTGCCACCAAAGTTGTCGATGTAACTGTTGTTGGTGCTGGTGGTGGTGATGGCATCGGTACCACCGTTGGACGGAGCGCTGACCAGAACATTCGCACCCGGTTCGCTGTATCCGGAATACCGTCCTCGATTGGTCATTGCTGCCACCGAGATCACATAGCGGGAGTTGGCATAGCCGTCGTAGTTCGAGTTGTCGTTGCTGTTCCGTCCATTTCCACCGGCCCAGGTATAGATCGCGCCTTTGCCATCGCGTCCATTGGTGACTCCATCCTTCAGCGCAGCAAGAACTCGAGCCGGTGCTGCCTGAAGCCTGCCGTTGTCATTCGGTCCCCAGCTGTTGCTGTAGATATCCACAGCATTCATCGTTCGCGTTAGGGCAGAGGCTTCATTCCTTGCTGTTCCTGCACCTAGCAGTCGTTGCCCACTGATGTTGGCGTTGGGCGCGGCACCGGTGATGCCAATGCCGTTATGCCCATATCCTGCTGCGACGCCAGCGACGGCTGTGCCGTGGTCGGCAGAGGAGCTTGGGGTCGGGTCGTTGTCCTTTCCGACGTAGTCATAACTCGATGCTGAAATGTAATTCGTGCTCAGATCTTGATGACGCCAATCCAGCCCATCGTCGATCACGTTGATATGAATTCCAGTGCCGTAAATATTGCTCCCAGATTTGTTTTTCAATAACCATGCCGAAGCAACATTGGCACCTCCCGATGATGAGTCTTTTAGGTGCCATTGGTCTTTGAAGCGGGCTTCGAGGGTGGGCGAAGACAGTGAGGGGGGAAGGCCAATGGTTCCATCACGATTGGTATCAAAGTTGAAAGTTTCTTCCCAACCGAGACGAGTTGCGATATTGCCAGACTTCCAGCCACTACCGCCTGTAATCACTCCATTTGAATTCGTATCCCAGACGTAGAACGTGTCGTTTCGAGAACCTGTACCTTCCAGTAGGACCTGGAAGCCGTTATCGGTTTCGATAGCAGCAACTACATCGGAGTTGCCAGATGAGCTGTTGTTATAAGTTTGGCCAGCATTGTTTTTGAGTGTGATAGCACCAGCTTCTGAGAAGAGCTGATAAGCGGTGAGTTCGGTGCCATCGACAATGCCGTTGTTGTCGTCATCAAGGATCAAAGCGCCAATGGTTCCATCACGATTGGTATCAAAGTTGAAAGTTTCTTCCCATCCAAGACGAGTTGCGATATCACCAGACTTCCAGCCACTACCGCCTGTGATCACTCCATTTGAATTCGTATTCCAGACGTAGAACGTGTCGTTTCGAGAACCTGTACCTTCCAGTAGGACCTGGAAGCCGTTATCGGTTTCGATAGCAGCAACTACATCGGAGTTGCCAGATGAGCTGTTGTTATAAGTTTGGCCAGCATTGTTTTTGAGTGTGATAGCACCAGCTTCTGAGAAGAGCTGATAAGCGGTGAGTTCGGTGCCATCGACAATGCCGTTGTTGTCGTCATCAAGGATCAAAGCGCCAATGGTTCCATCACGATTGGTATCAAAGTTGAAAGTTTCTTCCCATCCAAGACGAGTTGCGATATCACCAGACTTCCAGCCACTACCGCCTGTGATCACTCCATTTGAATTCGTATTCCAGACGTAGAACGTGTCGTTTCGAGAACCTGTACCTTCCAGTAGGACCTGGAAGCCGTTATCGGTTTCGATAGCAGCAACTACATCGGAGTTGCCAGATGAGCTGTTGTTATAAGTTTGGCCAGCATTGTTTTTGAGTGTGATAGCACCAGCTTCTGAGAAGAGTTGATAAGCGGTGAGTTCGGTGCCATCGACAATGCCGTTGTTGTCGTCATCAAGGATCAAAGCGCCAATGGTTCCATCACGATTGGTATCAAAGTTGAAAGTTTCTTCCCATCCAAGACGAGTTGCGATATCACCAGACTTCCAGCCACTACCGCCTATGATCACTCCATTTGAATTCGTATTCCAGACGTAGAACGTATCGTTTCGAGAACCTGTACCTTCCAGTAGGACCTGGAAGCCGTTATCGGTTTCGATAGCAGCAACTACATCGGAGTTGCCAGATGAGCTGTTGTTATAAGTTTGGCCAGCATTGTTTTTGAGTGTGATAGCACCAGCTTCTGAGAAGAGCTGATAAGCGGTGAGTTCGGTGCCATCGACAATGCCGTTGTTGTCGTCATCAAGGATCAAAGCGCCAATGGTTCCATCACGATTGGTATCAAAGTTGAAAGTTTCTTCCCATCCAAGACGAGTTGCGATATCACCAGACTTCCAGCCACTACCGCCTATGATCACTCCATTTGAATTCGTATTCCAGACGTAGAACGTATCGTTTCGAGAACCTGTACCTTCCAGTAGGACCTGGAAGCCGTTATCGGTTTCGATAGCAGCAACTACATCGGAGTTGCCAGATGAGCTGTTGTTATAAGTTTGGCCAGCATTGTTTTTGAGTGTGATAGCACCAGCTTCTGAGAAGAGCTGATAAGCGGTGAGTTCGGTGCCATCAACAATGCCGTTGTTGTCTTCATCGAGAAGCACTTCATCTTCAACTGGATCGAGTGTGAGTGATGTGCTGCCATTGGCGGTTCCCCCATTTCCATCACTGACTACAAAACTGAAGACCACTTCACCGTTGAGATCTTGTGTTGGGGTGTAGGTCCAGGTGCCGTTGCCGTTAGGGGTGAGGGTTCCGTTGGCTGAGGCAGTGGTGACGCTGGTGATGGAGAGAGTGTCACCATCGATATCGCTGTAACCCTGCAGCAGATCCGACGCTTTCAGTAGGTAAGCAATATCCTCTGTGCCATTTGTTAGTGCGGACGGCGTGCCACTCAGGATTGGAGCATCATTACTGCCGTTGATCGTAATAGTGACTGTGGCTGGTGCACTATCAGTAGCATTGTCGTCGGATGCGATGTATTGAAAAACAACGGCAGTTGAGTCTCCGTCGCCCAGTGATTGGAAATTGTTGCCGAAGTTGTAGGTGAAGGTTCCGTCGCTGTTAACGACAACTGATCCAATCGTTGGTGCCGTTGTTATCGTGTAAGTGAGTTGATCGCTGCTGTCTGGATCGTTCGCATTGAAGTTTCCGCTGACGCTATTGCTGTCTTCTGACGTCGCGACGAACACATCATTAGCGGTTGGCGGAGTATTGATAGGAGTTATATCAGCTAAGAGTTCTTGATAGGTCTTGATGACGTCGTCATTGAAATAAACAAGTTCAATGTCATTCCAGATTAGATCGGTGTCAGCTAAGCCCGAATTGTTTCGGCTGAAGGCTAAGGATGTCCCCAGGTTTTCAATGGAGAAATCGCTGTAGTTTTCAGAGAAGTAGAGCGTGTCGAAAGTACCGGATCCTCCGTAATACGTGTCGGATCCGAAGCTGTCGTAAAATCTGTCACCACCATTGCCACCTCTAAAGACATTATCTGCAATATTTCCAAGAAATGTGTCATTGCCGCTGCCGCCAATGGCTTCCTCAAGGATGGTGCCAACTCCAATCGTTAGATTGTTAACGAGGCCGCCAATGCTTGAACTCGACGGAAGGGTGCCATTGAGTTCTGATGGCGCCAAATTGATAAACTGATCATCAGAATAATTGCTGACATTCAAGATGTCATAACCTGATCCATCAACCAGTGTGTAAGCTGTATCGCTAATCATCGTTGCGAAATTATTCATGATTTCGCTGGTACCGCTTGAGATATTTGTGCCTACGCCGTAAACTGTGTTGCCGTTGAAGGCTTTGAATGATCCATAGCCCTGTGATCCGTAGAGTTTATCTAACGCAATCCAATCCACCGTCATCGGTGTCTGTAGATATGCTCTTGAGGCGTTGACATTCGTATTGGTTGTTTGAGACCAATACGACATCATGGTGGTCAGCCAGGTGTCATTGCCATATTGCGCACTGTTCTCATAGGTAGGATTTCCATTGCCCGCGTTGTATTGCCCCTGATGTCCTAGGCCAAGAGCATGTCCGATTTCATGAAAAATCGTTTGTGGTGTGTAGCTGTTGTAGCTGGAATCTCCGTAAAACCAGGATGACGCAACGTTGATAACGCTGTAGTCGATAATGGCTGCGTTGTAATCAATGGTTCCTGTGTTTGGGTCTTGGTCATACCATCCGCCACCAAGATAGGCATAGGCTCCTGAATCATTATCTGTAAAGCGAAAATCACCTTCGGTTGCGACCTCAACAAATTCAATGCCAGTGATGGCTTCGTAGACGTTAAAAACCTCTCGGGTGAGATTTTGACGTTCCGCAGACAATCCGTTTGAATCATCCGCCCATCCGGTGATGTTGTAGGTCAATTGACCGTTTTTGGCGCCTAAACCGCTGCCACCTAAGTTGAATCGCCTTGTGTATGTTCCTGCCTCTTCCCAGAATCCGGTGGTCAGATAATCCGATAGTTCGTTGAGTGTTCCAAAGGCAATCGTTGGATCTGCATTCGATAGGGTGTTGTTTAGTTCTGAATTGCTTTCACGATTAGTTTCTAATGAATCCCGGCTATAGCTACAAGCAAAGCAGGCGCACCGTCCTGCATGCAGATATTTCGATTCAATTCTGAACTCAATATTGGTGGTTTCATTAGCTTCTTCCTCGGTTGTTATGGAGTTATTCCCATTGATTGCTTCGCTGAAACTCTCAGTTGAATTCAGTTGTTGACTTGGCGGAGTGGTGGCACCGTTTTGGAGCAAGCCACGCGCCACTGTCAGGGGTTGATCAATGGGGGTGAGTGCCGGGTTGTTGTCGATCGAGCTGATGTCTGGGTCTGGCTCCTCAGGTTGATTGAGGCTGGTATGCAGAGAACGCGCCCGATAGGCACTCAGTGATTCAATCAGGTTAGATAAGTTCATTTGCCTAAGCCTGATGAGGCCTTGTTATGTTCAAATCATACGGAAACCGCAAGGCTTTGTTCGATTTACGACATTAAATGTATGTGAGGGCATCGCATTCTCATTGCATTATCATGGTTTCTCATTCAATTCTCATTAAATTCCCAGACTCTCGTTTTGATGATGTTGAAGGGTTTCTTTCTTCAGCGCTGTCCTGAGGTGCTCCCACGGCAGCACCGTGTCGTCGGGCCAGGTGTCGTGTACAACCCTTTCCCATGCTGGAGGGAGGGGTAGCTCCACTCCCGCGCTTTTGGCTGTTGGCAGCTCCCCGGCCCTGGCGGCCCGGTAGGCCTTCTTCCAACCACCCAGACTGTCTTGTGTTCCGCGAACAGCCACGATCACCGCAGCCAGTCGACGATCACTCCGCGACAGCAGCGCCTGGATCACGCTCCAGCCATAACTCTCTGGGCGCAGATCAATACCTTTGGGTTTGAGTCGTTTGCCGAGGCGCTTCAAGCGTTTGTCGGCCTCCGGCCGTACCCCCTGCCATTGGAACGGCGTGTGGGCCTTGGGCACGAATGTGCTCACCCCCAGGGTGAAGCGCAGCCCAGGTGTGGCTTTCTTCAGCTGTAGGAGCAGATCGGCGGTCGCCTCTACATCCTCATCGTCTTCGCTGGGGAGGCCCACCATTCCATACAACTTGAGGGCGCTCAGACCACCCTGCTTGGCATGGCGTGCCGCTGCGTCAATCTCTTCGCTGCTCAACTTCTTGTTTACGACGCGTCGCATCCGTTCACTGCCGCTTTCAATCGCGATGGTCAGCGATTTACTGCCTCGATTGGCAAGCCCAGAGGCGAGGGCAGGGGTCACGGTGGCGGCCCGCACGGAGCTCACACTCACGCGTACATCGTTGAAGCGATCGGTATTCAGCCAGCGGAGCAGTTCATCGAATTGCGGGTGCTGGGTGACTGACGCTCCCAACAGTCCCAGACGCCGGGTCGCCTTGAGGCCTCGTTCGACCGCTGGGATCAGGCCGTCATCCAGCGATGGTGTGCGGAAAGGAAGCGTGAGATAACTGGCCAGACAGAAGCGGCAGAGTTCAGGGCAGCTGCGCACCACTTCCACCATGTGGATGTCCGGCCATGCGGCCGCCGGCGTGATCACCGAGGAGTGGCTGAGGGTGTTCCCGCGCCAGGTCTGCTTGGTCACGGTGGCAGGCAGATCCGTTTCGATCGGTTCGATCGATCGCAGTGATCCCTCGGCATCAAAGCTTGGGGCATAGAGCGCTGGCACATAGATGCCTGGAACCTTCGCCAGGTGCCGCAGACGCACGGCCCGTGGTTCATCGCGCACGTCCTGCAGGGCGTCGATGAAGGTCGGAAGCAGTTCCTCCCCATCCCCCAGCAGGATGACATCGAAAAATGGCGCCAATGGTTCGGGGTTCGCGGTCAACACAGGCCCCCCTCCGAACACGACCGGGTCAGCGTCCGTTCGCTGTTCGCTCCAGATCGGGATGCCCTGGTCTTCGAGCAGATCCAGCAACACCGGACCATCCAGTTCCCAGCTCAGGGACAGGCCGAACAGATCGCAGCGGCGATGCGGGGGATCCCCCTGATCGGTGAACAGCCGGCGCACATCCAGATCGGATCGCGAGGCCAGCGTGGCCCAGACGATTTGGTAACCGAGGCTGGTGATTCCCACGGTGTAGGTGCTGGGGAACGCCAGGACCGTGCGCAGGGCACCGGGTTCCGGAACAGCCGGATCGAACAGCAGCGTTTCCTGATTCAGGGGTCTTCGTCCGGGTTGGGATTGGCCTTGGCTGGTGGCGGTGGCGGTGGCGGTGGCGGTGGTGTGAAGGCCCGGCGACGGATCGAACCTCCCCAGGCGTGATGAATGCCGCCATGCCGATTCAGGCGTGCCTCCCGGTGATCTTCTTCCTTCAGTTCCATGCCCAACTGTCGCTCGTAGATCGAGCGCTCATCAAACAGTCTGGCCACCAGAAAACTGGCCAGACAGGCCACCAGGATCGGTTTGAGGATCAGCAGGTCTTTCGTCAGTGCAAAGGCCAGGAACATGGCGCTGATCGGGGTGCGGGAACAGCTGGCCACAAAGGCCCCCATCCCTGCAAAAACATAGGTGGTCGGAACGTGCCCGGTGAGGGCTTCCACCCAGTAGCCACAGGCCAGACCGATTGCTCCGCCGAGGGTGAGCATTGGATAAAACAGTCCCCCCGGTGCGCCTGATGCCGCGGCCAGACCAGTGCTGAAAAAGAGCACGATGAAGGTGCCGAGCGCCATCGGAATGTCGGCTTCACCGTCGGCGATCAGATGTTGCAGTCCCTCCAGATTGTGGAACTCTTCAGGAAGAGAGGCATAAACGCTTCCAAGCACTGCTCCACTGAGCACCATGCGCAGCACCAGCCGATCGCCGAACCAGGCATCCCCCTTCCGCTGCATGGCCAGCACATAGCGGCAGTAGAGCTCGGCCAGCAGCCCAACCACGACCCCGAGTCCGATCAGGTATCCCAGATCGATCGGCAGAAAACTCACCAGGGGGGTGTATTCCCGTTCCAGCTGGAACCCCTGGGTTGCATCCAGACCGCTTCCACTGGGACTGAGCCCCGCTAGCCCGAGGACATCAGCCCAGGCATCGGCCCAGAAGGTGGTCACGATCACCAGCAGCAACACCACGGGCCTGGCGGAGTGCAGCAGCTCCTCAACGGCGTAGACAAACCCACCGATGGGTGCACTAAACACGGCGGCGATGCCCGCACCGCCGCCGGCTGCCACGATCACCCGCCGGAAGGCCACAGGGGCCTTCAGCCAGCGCGCCATCTGCCAGGCAACAGATCCCCCCATCTGCACCGACGGGCCCTCGGGGCCAAGGGGGAAGCCACTGCCGATGGCCACGATTCCTGCCACCAGTTTCACCAGGCCCACCTGCAGTCCCATGGGAACGGCCCGGTGTTTGAGAAAGCCCATGATGTGGGTGATGCCTGATCCGCCAGCGGCAGGGGCCAGGCAGGTGACGAGCAGGCCTGACACCAATCCACCCGCGGCCCCGAGTCCTGGCAGCACTGCCCAGGCGGGCAGATCGGCCAGCAACTCCAGGCGCCATGCCCCCAGGGTCTTGATGCCGGCTTTAAACAGCACGCCTGTCAGGGCGGCCCCAAGCCCAGTGAGCATCAGGGCGAGCACCACCACCCACCAGCGCCGTTCCAGGAGGCGACGGATGCTGCGGCTGGAGCCGAGTTGGTGGCGTCGTTGTTTCAGTTCACTCAGGACGGTCATGGCTGTGCTGATCCGGGTCAGGACCCAGCCAGCACTGCGGCTTCATCGTCCGCGCTGATGGTTCGGCCCTGATCCTCGAAACCAGAGATCTGGTCGAAGTTGAGGTAGCGGTAGAGCTCATCGGAGAGCGGATCGATCTTCTCTGCCGCGATGCTGCGGTAGTCGTCCGGGGTGGGGATCCGTCCCAGCTGAGCACAGACCGCCGCCAGTTCGGCACTGCCCAGGTAAACCTGGGCGCCCTTGCCAAGACGGTTATTGAAGTTCCGGGTGCTGGTGGAGAACACCGTGGTGTTGTCGTCCACCCGCGCCTGGTTGCCCATGCAGAGGGAGCAGCCCGGCATCTCCATCCGGGATCCGGCGGCTTCGAAAGTGGCGTAGTAGCCCTCGGCTTTGAGGGTTTCTTCGTCCATGCGCGTGGGGGGACAGACCCAGAGGCGGGCCTGGTTCGGGCCGGCGCCTTCCAGCACCTTGGCCGCAGCACGGTAGTGGCCGATGTTGGTCATGCAGGAGCCGATGAACACCTCCTGCACCGGATCACCGGCCACCTCGCTCAAGAGCTTCACGTTGTCGGGATCGTTGGGGCAGGCCACCACCGGTTCGGTGAGCTCGTCGAGGTTGATTTCCAGGATCTCGGCATACTCGGCATCGCCGTCGGCACTGAGAAGCTGTGGATGAGCCAGCCAGGCTTCCATCTCCTTGATGCGGCGGGCCAGGGTGCGGGCATCGCTGTAACCGCGGGCGATCATGTTTTTGAGCAACGCCACGTTGCTGCGCAGGTATTCGCTCACGGTTTCTTCTGAGAGCTTGATGGTGCAGCCGGCGCAGGAGCGTTCGGCACTGGCGTCGGTGAGTTCGAAGGCCTGCTCGAGCTTGAGGTCGGGGAGACCTTCGATCTCCATGATCCGGCCATTGAACAGATTCTTCTTGTTGGCCTTCTCCACGGTGAGCAGTCCGCGTTGAATCGCCACCCAGGGAATGGCATTCACCACATCCCGCAGGGTCACACCCGGTTGCAGCGAGCCGCTGAAGCGCACCAGCACCGACTCGGGCATGTCCAGGGGCATGGCGCCGATGGCTGCAGCGAAGGCCACCAGGCCGGAGCCCGCGGGGAAGGAAATGCCCAGGGGGAAGCGGGTGTGACTGTCACCGCCGGTGCCCACCGTGTCGGGGAGCAGCATGCGATTCAGCCAGCTGTGGATGATGCCGTCACCGGGGCGCAGGGCCACACCACCGCGTTGGGCGAAGAAATCAGGCAGATCCTTCTGGGTCTGCAGGTCCACCGGTTTGGGGTAGGCCGCGGTGTGGCAGAAACTCTGCATCACCAGGTCGGAGGAGAAGCCCAGGCAGGCCAGCTCCTTCATCTCGTCTCTGGTCATGGGCCCGGTGGTGTCCTGAGAGCCAACGGTGGTCATCAGCGGTTCGCAGCTGGTGCCGGGGCGCACTCCGGGCAGGCCGCAGGCCTTGCCCACCATCTTCTGGGCCAGGGTGAAGCCTTTGCCGGTGTCGGCCGGTGCCGTGGGACGGATGAACAGATCAGAGGGTGCGAGGCCGAGTTTGGCGCGCACTTTGTCGGTGAGGGCGCGGCCGATCATCAGGGGGATTCGCCCACCGGCCCGCACCTCGTCACTGATGGTGCTGGGCTTGAGTTCGAAGCGGCTCACCACCTCACCGTCCCGTTCGATCGTGCCGGCATGGGGCCGGATGGTGATCACATCACCGGTGTTCAGTTCGGTGACATCGCATTCGATCGGCAGGGCGCCGGAGTCTTCTGCAGTGTTGAAGAAGATCGGCGCGATCTTGCCGCCGAGGATGACGCCGCCGCCTCGCTTGTTGGGCACATGGGGAATGTCGTCGCCGGTGTGCCAGAGCACGGAGTTGATGGCGCTCTTCCTGGAACTGCCAGTGCCCACCACGTCGCCCACGTAGGCCACGGGGTGCCCTTTCTCCTTGAGGGTGGCGATCGTCTTCAGGCCGTCTGGATCGCGGGTCTCCAGCATCGCCAGGGCGTGCAGAGGGATGTCCGGACGGGTGGTGGCGTGGGTGGCGGGCGAGAGGTCGTCGGTGTTGGTTTCTCCTTCCACCTTGAACACCGTCACCGTGATCGTGTCGGCCAGCTCCGGCTTCGAGGTGAACCATTCAGCTGCTGCCCAGCTGTCCACCACCTGCTTGGCAAAGCGGTTGCTGGAGGCCAGCTCCATCACTTCATTGAAGGCGTCATAAACCAGCAGAGTTCGGCTGAGGCCTTCAGCGGCGCAGCCGGCCAGCTGCGTGTCGCTGTGTTGGAGCAGCTCGATCAGGGCCGCCACGTTGTATCCCCCCACCATGGTTCCGAGCAGGCGGGTGGCTTCCAGCGGCGATACCAGGGGACTGCTGGCCTGCCCTTGGGCGATGGCGCTGAGCCAGGTGGCTTTCACATAGGCCGCTTCGTCGACGCCGGGCGGAATGCGTTCGATCAGCAGGTGCAGCAGCTCCTGCTCCTCCCCTGATGGTGGATTCTCCAACAGTTCTGTGAGTGCCTTGGCCTGGCTTGGCTCCAGGGGCAATGGCGGAATTCCCAGGGCCAGACGTTCGGCAGCGTTCTCTCGGTAGGTGCTCAGCATCAAAATCTGCTCAGGAACGGACTTGCAGGCCATTCTCCTGCGTCACCGTTCCGTTCCGGAAGCAGGCGGGTTTCCATGGTTTGCGTACCCTGTAGCGAGGTAATTGTTTGGGTATGACCACCACACACGACCTTCATGTGGTGGACACCAGGCCTCTGGTTCCTCCCGCCTTGCTGCATGGAGATCTGCCGATTGATGCCAGGGCGACGGAGACCGTGGCCACCTCGCGCAGCCGAATTCAAGCCATTCTCAGGGGTCTGGACCGGCGACTGCTGGTGATCGTCGGCCCCTGCTCTATTCATGATGTGGATGCAGCGAGGGAGTACGCCAGCAAACTGGCTCCCCTGCGTGAACGTCATGCCTCTGAGCTCGAGGTGGTGATGCGTGTGTACTTCGAGAAGCCACGCACCACGGTGGGATGGAAGGGCCTCATCAATGATCCGAACCTCGACGGCTCCTACGACATCAACACGGGGTTGCGAATGGCTCGGTCGTTACTGCTCGATTTGGCCAGGGATGGAATGCCCTGTGCCACTGAACTGCTCGATCCTGTAGTTCCTCAGTACATCGCTGATCTGATCAGTTGGACGGCGATCGGCGCCCGTACCACCGAAAGCCAGACGCACCGCGAAATGGCTTCAGGCTTGTCGATGCCGATCGGCTACAAAAACAGCACCGACGGCAGTGCCACCATTGCCATCAACGCCATGCAGGCCGCGTCCAAACCCCATCATTTTCTTGGGATCAATCGCGAGGGGCATGCATCGATCGTGAGCACCACCGGAAATCCGGATGGTCATCTGGTGCTGCGGGGAGGGAACCGAGGCACGAATTACCATCTCGAGGCGATTCAGGATGCTGCTGAAGAATTGAAAGCAGCGGGACTACCCGACCGGTTGATGGTCGATTGCAGTCATGGCAACTCCAACAAGGATTATCGCCGGCAAGGTGATGTGTTGAAAGCTGTGGCAGCTCAGGTGGAACAGGGGTCAGCGCATGTGATGGGTCTGATGCTCGAAAGCCATCTTGTTGAGGGCAACCAAAAGATCAGTTCGGATCGTTCAGCACTGACCCATGGCCAAAGCGTCACGGACGCATGCATCAGCATTGAGACGACAGCGGAGCTGCTGGAGGGTTTGGCTGATTCGCTGAAGAAAGTTGGCACTCGTGTTGCTTGAGTGCCAAGTTTTTGAGAGCTTCAGCCTTGAAATAAACCTTCGTTTTAATCAGTTCACGGCGAACTTTTGATCTGATCGAATACTTTAATTTTGGGCAACTTCTGCCTGAAGCTGTCGTCATGTTTGGGATCAGAATTCTCGGGTTTGGTGATTTGATGCGTCTCTATGAACTGGAGCGGGAAACGGAGCTCTGGGTGCAGGGTTTTCGTCCGCTTCAGCTCGATGCTCTGCTCGATTGGTCTGGTGGCGTTGCCGATCAACAGCATTGGGATCTGGATGCTTTGCATCAGCAGGTGATGCATTTCTGGGTTGATCAGGCAGGGCAGATTCAGACGTGGCAGGCCAGGCTCCGCTCGATGCCGGATGATCAGTGTCTTGTGGCTGCTCTCGGTAGCAGGCATGACTGGTGTCGGCACATGGAACGGTTGCTGCGTGCTTAGGCGATCATCCAAGACCAGCACAAGCCAACAGCGATTGGCACGCTGAGGTTGTCGATGCCCCATCGGCTCAGTTGCTCAAGGCCAACAGCAAGCACGCATACGCTCAACAGGCGCATTGGCTGGAATGGGCTGTGACTGACCATCACAAGCACAGTCAGCACAACTCCCGTGACCAGGGCCATCGTGAGGGTTCCAGCTACAGATTTCCGCTGTTGCCAAACGCTCCAGGTTGGTGATTGAACGCCTCGCCCAACCAAGCCTGCAAGGCCATCGCCAAGAGCCATCACCAGCACTCCAGCGCAAGCCGCGATGGCCTGTTCAGGCCAGAAGAAAATGAGAAGTAGAGAGATAGCCACTCCATACGCCACAGTTCCGTAGCTGTGGCGCTCGATATCCTCGACGGCTGGTAGTAATCGCCAGCGATGGTTAATGGCGGTGATGACGGTAATTGAGAGTGCGGCTGGAACAGCTACCCATGCCGGAAGTTGCAGCCACCAGGCCAGCGGCACGACGGGTCCGGTACCGATATGCACGATTTTGCGGCTGAGTTCCTTGTGCTCCGGCAAAACGCCTCGGCAAAGCACCGCTGCCGAGAGAACCAGAGCCATCCAGGCTCCAATCACGAACAGCGAGAGCAGCAAGGGATCAGGCGGCCTGCTGCTGATCGGTCATGGTGCGCAACTTCAGAATTGCTTTTGCTTCAAGTTGGCGAACGCGTTCCCGGGACACGTTGATCTGACGACCGATCTCGGCCAAGGTCAGTGGCTCGGCTCCATCGAGTCCAAAGCGCAAGCGAAGAATCTTCTGCTCCCGCTCGTTGAGCTGGGACAGCCAACCGCCGAGATGCTCCTTCTGAATACTGCGATCCATTCCCTCCATCGGCTCATCACCGTTGGGGTCTGGGATCAATTCTCCAAGTGTGCTTCGGTCCTCTTCCCCCCTGGCGTGGGCATCGAGGGATGCACAGGGAGCACTCTGAGCGATCAGTTCTTCGAGATCGCGTGGTGCGATCCCCATCGCGTTGGAAAGTTCCAAGCGATTGGGTTGACGGCCGAAGCGATGGGAGAGTTCTCTGGTGATGCGACGCATCTTCGAGAGCTTCTCGCTGATGTGAATCGGCAAACGGATGGTCCGTGCGCTGTTGTCGATGGCCCGGGTCATTCCCTGACGGATCCACCAGTAGGCATAGGTAGAAAATTTGTACCCCATAGCGGGATCAAATTTGTCTACGGCTCTCTCCAGGCCAATGGCACCCTCTTGGACAAGGTCCAGGAGTTCAAGGCCCTGATTCTGATATTTCTTGGCAACACTCACCACAAGGCGAAGGTTGGCCGCCATCATCCTATCTCTGGCCCGTTTGCCCATGCGAATGCGATGACGTTGCCGCGGTGTGCGTTCGTCCTCTGGAACATCCAACAGCTCCTTCATGGCCTGAACGTGGTGTGCCAGTTCGATCTCCTCTGCAGCGGTGAGGAGAGGCACACGGCCGATGGTGCTGAGGTAGTAGCCAATTGAATCAGTGGAGAGACGACCAACTTGTCGACTCGATCGATTGGCGGTTTGACGTGAGCGCAGACCTGTATTGCGCTGGCTTGTAGCCGGCAATACAGGTTCCGTGGACGAGGGCTTGGAAGCCTCGACCTCGGATTCCAGAGGGATCCCCATCACCCTGAACTCCTTGATTAGATTTGCGCGCAACTTAGCACTCGCCGCCGAGTGCAGCCTCGATAAAACGAAAGTTTTTCTATAGCTGTAAATTAACAGGATCAGCGCGATGCAAGAGCTAAGAAAGAGGCGAGGTTTTCATCATTTTTTTGTGACTGATTTGACCGAATTTCAAGTCAGTCATCCGAGGCGGGAACGCCTTTCTTCCAGGTTTCGATGAGTTGAAGTTGGGAATTTCTCTCGATGTCCTCGGGATGTCGTTGCGTGAAATCACCGTTGCTTTGCATATCAAAAGCTCCGCGGTTGTCATCGAGATACACCTGTAGCAGTCGTTCGAGTTGTTCGCGCAATGCCGGCTCTTCGATCGGGGTGACCGCTTCCACACGTCGGTCCAGGTTGCGGGGCATCCAGTCAGCACTGCCGATGAAGACCTCAGGGCTACCGCCGTTCCCAAACCAGAAGATGCGTGAGTGTTCCAGGAAGCGGCCGATGATGCTGACCACGTGGATGGATTCACTGAGTCCTTTGCGGCCAGGGTAGAGGCAGCACATTCCGCGGATGATCAATTCGATCGTGACGCCTGCTTGTGAGGCTTCATACAGCAGGGCAATGATTCCAGGATCCACTAGGGAGTTCATTTTGGCTCGGATGTGGCCTCCCCGACCCTGCTGGGCATGTTCGATCTCTCTGCGGATCAGATTCTCCATTCCCTTACGCAGGGAAACGGGAGCGACAAGAAGCTTGCGGAACCCTTGTTGTTTGGAGAAACCAGTGAGGTAATTGAACAGCTCCACGAGGTCTTGGCCCAGCTCAGGTCGCGCGGAGAGAAGACCGAGGTCTGTATAGAGCCGTGAGGTTTTGGAGTTGTAATTTCCTGTTCCAATATGCACGTAACTCCGCAGTCGTTCTTTCTCCTTACGGACCACCAGAACGATTTTGGTGTGGGTCTTGAGACCCAGAACTCCATAAACAACATGAACGCCGGAACGTTCCAGGTGCTTCGCCCATTGAATGTTGTTGTCTTCATCGAAGCGGGCCTTGAGTTCCACCAGGGCCATGACCTGTTTTCCGTTCTCGGCGGCACGAATCAATGCGGCGATGATCGGTGAATCCTTGGAGGTGCGATAGAGGGTCATCTTGATGCCCATCACCAGTGGATCGTCGGCCGCCTGGTTGATGAATTCCTCCACGGATGTGGAAAACAGGTCGTAGGGATGGTGCAGCAGAACGTCGCGGCGTCGCACCACCGAAAAAATGCTTTCGAACTCCTCTTCTTTGAGGGAGCCGTCCTCCAACATGCTTCGCTGGGCACGCCCGAGGATGGCGGGAGTCAGTCCTGAGTGGCTTTCATCCTTGAGTTGCGGAAGAGGAATCGCCATCAGGGCGAAGAGGTCATCCAGGCCAAGGGGGCCATCAATTCTGTAGAGGTCCTCCTCCTCAACGGACATTCCCTCCATCAGCATCTCGACCACGTCCTGGGGCATTTCATCGGCAACCTCCAGGCGCACGACCTCGCCGCCCATTCGGCGTTTGCGCAAGCCCTGCTCAATGGCGATCATGAGGTCATCGGCCTCGAGATCCCTCAATTCCAAGTCCGCATCGCGGGTGACTCGGAAGAAATAGTGTCCTTCGATGGACATGCCAGGGAAGAGCAAGCTCAGGTTGAACGCCACCACCTGCTCCAGCGGCACGGCGGTGTGAAGCGGTTCACAGTCACCGCTGGCGAGATCGGCGGGAATGGTGACGAAGCGGGGCAGGATCTTCTGAGGCACCTTGACCCGGGCGAGCTGACGTTGACCGCTTTGGGGGTCGTGGATCAGAGCTGCCACATTCAGGCTCAGATTGCTCACGAACGGGAAGGGATGAGCCGGATCAACGGCCAGGGGGGTGAGGACAGGAAAGATCGCTGTCTGGAAGTAGTTGTCAACCCAGAGCCGTTGACGTTCGTTGAGCTGTTCGTAATCCAGCAGATGGGCACCATGCTCGAGAAGCTGGATCTTCAGGCGGGAGCGGTAATGCTCCTGTTGTTTGTGCAGCAGTGGGGTGAGGTGCTCGCGGATCGCGTGGAGCTGCTCGATGGGTGTGTGTCCGTCTTCGCTGAGTTTTTCGATGCCTGCTTCAACCTGGGCCTTCAGGGAGGCCACCCTCACCATGAAGAATTCATCGAGGTTGTTGCTGAAAATGGCGCTGAATTTCGCTTGTTCCAGCAGCGGTGTCCGCTCGTCCAATGCCTGAACGAGAACCCTTTCGTTGAACGCGATCCAGCTGAGCTCCCGGTTGATGTAGAGATCGGGGGAAAGCACTTTGTCACTCATGGCGTGACCAGTCGAGGAGCCGGCTCGCGCAACGTAGCAATCGTGAACCCGCCGGAATGTGTTCTGGAAAGCGTGCTCTGGGATGTGGTGCTGTCCCTTCAGTCACTTCGACGGAGGCGAGGCGTTCCCCCTACCAGCAGGGTCACAGCGATCAGCAGGCCGGCACTCCCCAGAAAAGGACTGGTCTGTCCCAGCAGGTCATAGCTGAGTCCTGCCAGGGGTGGACCCAGAAAACTGCCGAGACTCTGAAGCGCTTGCAGGCTGCCGAGGGCTGCCCCCTGACCTTCTGAGTTCAGTCGCCTGGACACCAGGCTGCGCAGGCTTGGTGTCACCAACCCGGTGCCAGTTGCCAGAATCGCCACAGCACTGAAAATCCCTGCTTGCGCTTGTTCCGCCGACGTTGCTGGAATCAGCAAGCATCCCGTGACCACAAGGCTTAAGCCGATCAAGGTGAGTCGCCACTCGCCCAGACGTTTCACCAGCGGGCCGATCAATCCACCCTGAACCACGGTGGCCACGATGCCAACGATCAGAAATGCTGTGCTGGCCAGTTCGGGGCCCCAGTTGAACCGCTGTTTGAAATAGAGCACCAGGATGGCGGTGAAGCCGTTGAACGCCAGGAAAAAAAGGAAGAAGCTCAGGCAGAGCCGCCCGACAATGGGATTGGCTGTGACCTTGGCGACCTGGGCAAAGGGATTGAGATCCCGTTTGCGCGGCATGGCCTTGCGTTCCTCTGGAGGATGGGTTTCTGGCAGCAGTCTCAGAACCATGAAGAGGTTGACGAGCGCGAAACCGGTGGCGGCCCACACCGGCACGGTCACGTTGATGCGTGCGAGCTGTCCGCCCAGGAAGGGCCCCACGATGAATCCGAGCCCGAAGGCCACACCGATGAGCCCGAAGGCCCGGGCCCTCTGCTCGGGAGGCGTGATGTCGGCCAAGACGGCACTGGCGGTGGCGGCGGTTCCACCGCTCACGCCATCGATCAACCGCGCCAGAAACAGCAGCATCAAAGGCAGGGAGGCACCGGCTGGCCAGTCGAGGCTCACGGTGAGGGCGAACAGACCCAGGCCCAGCACCGATCCACTGACGCATGTGGCGATCACAGGCCGACGGCCGAAGCGGTCACTCAGGGCTCCGATCAATGGGGTCGCGGCGAACTGGGCGAGGGCATAGCTCCCTGCCAGCAGTCCAAGGGTGCGCCCGTCGGCATTGAAGCTCGCCAGCAGGAAGGGCAGCAGCGGAAACACGATGCTTTCGCTCAGCCGGTCGTTCAGGAGCGTGAGGAATGCACTCAGCAGGGTGGGGATCCGGGGACGCTGCAATCTGGCTGCTTTTCACAGGAGACTCACATTCCCACAGGCTACGGCGATGGCTTTGCGACCCATTCGTTCCACGGATGCCTCTTTGCTTCGAGAGATCTTTGCGGACGCTATTGAGAGCCAGGCCCCAGGCCTGTACACACCAGATCAAATCAGAGCTTGGACGTCTCTGGCCTGGCTTCCTGGAGTGCTGGATCGTTTGTTTCGAGACGGTGACGGTTGGATCAGCGGAGAGGGTGCGGCTTTTGCCATGCGTCAGCCGCAGGACCGGCTGGCTTTGCTGTATTGCCGCGGGCGGGCGTCACGCCAGGGCCATGGCACGGCACTTGTGAAAAGGATTGAGTGCGATGCCCGTGCCGATGGGCTGGCGCACATTCACGCAGAGGCGAGTCTGTTGAGTCGTCCCTTGTTGGAGCGATGTGGCTGGCGGTTTCTGAGGCACGAGACCTTCACGGTCGCAGGCGTGCCATTCGAGCATTACCGGATGGAAAGGCAGCTGCACAGCTGATCCAGTTGCTGCAGGGCTTGGCCCTTATCCATCACGGTCGTGGCCATGTCCAAAGCCGTTTCCAGACAATCGCTGAGGCCAGCAAACCAGAGATAAACACCGGCGTTCCAGCGCAGAGAGTCTCGAAGTGGTCCGCGGTTTTGCAATGCGTCCATGGCCTGGGCCTGCCAGGTGGTGAGGTCAGTCCACTCGACATCGGTGGCATGACAGCCGTGATCCCTTGGATGCAGGATCAATCGTTCTGTTTTGTCCCCATGCACCCGGGCAGTGATGCAGGCCCGTCCAATGGGCAGATCGGTGCCACCTTCCAACCCTTTCACGGTGAAGAGATCCGTTTCACCGGCCAGTTTTAGTGCCTCCCATGCCCGGCTTTCGGTGGGGGGGTGGACGAATCCACTGATCAGACGATGATCGCCTTGATGGGCGGTCCAGAGCAGTTCGAGACTCG
The DNA here is from genome assembly GCF_000153285.1 of Synechococcus sp. WH 7805. Classification (NCBI taxonomy): domain Bacteria; kingdom Bacillati; phylum Cyanobacteriota; class Cyanophyceae; order Synechococcales; family Synechococcaceae; genus Synechococcus; species Synechococcus sp. WH 7805. The sequence continues at coordinate 1,718,533 of NZ_CH724168.1, forward strand.
CCACTGGGGGGCGTTTGCCCAGTTCATCCCTGTAACTGATCAAACTCTCGGCGATGGCAAAGTGATCGGGCTGGTGGATCAAGGCAAACCCTTGGTTATGCAAGCCGTCCTGAACAGTCTCCAGCGGCAGTCCCCGCAGATCGAGCCCGAGGCTTCGAAACAGCTCGATCGCCGTGATGCCGTACTTGATCGGCATGCGCTCACCGCCTTGAAGCACCACAGGCTGGTTGCAGCTCAGCAACACGAGGGTGGTGAGGGGATAAATCGGTGCTGTCCGAGTGCGCCCGTCATAGGGCATGCCGAAGCACAAAGGCGATCGTTGTCCCGGGGCACTGTGCAGAACCGGACCAAGTTTCCGGTATGTATCGAGCATTCCAGTGAGTTCCTGGGGCTCGGGACGGCGGATTCGATGTGCAATTAAGAAAGCACCGATTTGGGCCGGTGTTGCCTCCTGGTACAGCATGAGTTCAAGGGCATCAGCCGCTTCTTCGCGGCTCATGCCCTTGCTGGTATGTTCACCGCTCCCAACTTTGCGAAGGTGTTGCTTAAACCGTTCACGACCACTGGGAACAGTGCTTGTCACGTGTGGTCAAGCGGATCAATTTAGTGTTGAGCAGCGCGGAGGCCGTAGAGGTAGTTATTGATACCAAATGCGACAGGGGCAGTCATGGAGAGTCGAAATACGACAATCCGGCGAAACTGCCGTGAAGCGGGTGGTCAGGATTTTGGCGACCTTCGGCGTAATACAGCCGCTCAAGAATCAGGCTGGATGCCCCGCTGGATTCAAGTTGTTGGCTGAAAAAAAGTGAACTGAAAGAACGGAAGAGGGTGCTCATGCAATGAAGTCGATGACTTTCAATACAACAGATCTACGTGAGCACTGATGTGCTCAATGCTTCAAAACTGGATTGTCGTTTTGGTCGTCATTGATGCTTTTTGGGGGCCATGCCTGCGGGATTCTATTTTTGTAAATGTCTTATTGACATGACCTCCTCCACACTGACGACTGCATCTCTTTCTGCGCCTTCGCCGAGCACTGTCACAGCCAGTTTGATGGCAGCAAAGAAAGCCAAAGGCATGAGCTTCGCTGACCTGGGATCCGCGCTCGGGCTTGATGAAGTTTGGGTGGCTTCTTTGTTTTACGGACAAGCCACCGCATCACCAGAGGAGGCTGAAAAGCTGTCGTCACTGCTCTCTTTGGATCCTGCAATCACAGCGGCAATCCAGGAGTTTCCCACGAAAGGCAGTCTGGAGCCGGTGATTCCCACCGATCCGCTGATCTATCGCTTCTACGAAATCATGCAGGTGTATGGAATGCCGCTGAAGGATGTGATTCAGGAAAAATTCGGTGATGGCATCATGAGCGCCATTGACTTTACCCTTGAGGTTGACAAGGTTGAGGATCCTAAAGGTGATCGAGTGAAGATCACCATGTGCGGAAAGTTTCTCCCTTATAAAAAGTGGTGATCGCCTATGAAATGAAGTGAGCTTTTAAGGACAGCGAGTGGATTGATGCCCGGCACTGCCGGGCTTTTTATTGTCAGCTGCGGAATTGTTGGTTGAGTTGACGATGAGCCAGTTCTTGGCGTGTTGGATCCTCAGGTGAGGTACTGAGCTCTTGCAGTAACCGTTGACTGACTGGAGTGGCAATACAGCCGAGTGCTCGGAAGGCTGCTTCAGCAATCACCAACGAATTGCTCCGACACAGTTCTGCCAGGCATTCGCTGATTGCTTCACCATCCCGACGCTGAAGTACACGAATGGTGGAGATCACGAGTGGATCGCGACAATCATTCAGCAGATCTGCGCAATAAGCGAGGAGCTGTTGATCCGTGAGTGTGTGAGCACGGAAGCTGATCAGCTGCAGGCCGGTCAGACGATGTTGGAGTCCGGGGTGCTGCAGGCAGGCATGCAGGACTGATTCGGGAACGTCGGCTCCCCAGCACGACAGGGCCTGAAGCACACAGAGATGATCGTCGTTCAGATGACTGGGTTCATGCAGTCTCTGCAGGAGCCAGTCCCGGGCCTCGCGTTGATGGCACAAGCCTGCAGCGAGGATTAACTCGTTCTGGTCACCGTGGCGATGCAGGAGACGCAGGATGATCGGCCAGCCACGGTCAGCGAGGGATCCCAGTTTTTCGCAGAGCGCTCTGCGTAGATCAGCAGAAAGGCTGGAGGAGTAGGACTCCTCCAGCCAGGAAGGCTCCAGTGGAGCCCTGCGTGATCGTGACAGCCGCTCCCAGAGAATGGCTTCGTCAACACTCATTGGGCTCAGCGCGCTCCCAGTTCTGCTGCGAGTTCGCGCTCCAGTTTCTCATCGTGTTCCTTCGGAAGCACGTTGTCCATGGTGGTGCGGTGGGTGCTGTAGAAGAGCATGCCGATGAACACCATGCCTCCCACGATGTTACCAAGAGTGACGGGAAGGAAGTTCCAGAAGATCACCTTGGTGTAAGGAACGCCAGAGCCAAGGATTGGTCCCGCTGTGTGCAGAAACTGATTCACCACGATGTGTTCCATTCCCATCGATTGGAACGCAGTGATTGGAAGCCAGCAGGCCAGGATCTTTCCTGGAACGCTTTTGCTGACCAGTGCCATGGTGACGCCGAGGCATACAAGCCAGTTGGCAACCACGCCGCGAAGGAACGCCAGGAAGAAGCCCATGCTTCCCAGTGCTTCATACTTTTTCTCAACGTTGATCTTATTGAGAGCCATGATTTTCTGAGCCACAAGGTCCCAGATCGGCGCGCCGACATTATCGGCTGCTCCATCCATGGTCCCGCTGGTCAGGCTGATCGCCATGATCAGTGCGACGACAGCAGTACCGATCCAGTTACCGATCCACACCCAAGTCCAGTTGCGGAATGTGGCTCCCCAAGTGCAGCGACCGGCCCAGGTGGCCATGGGCAGCAGAGCGAAATTACCGGTGACCAGTTCCATGCCGAAGAGCACGATGCTGGCGAAGCCGAAGGGAAACAGCAAGGAGCCGACAAAGGGCGCCTTCACGGTGATGCCAACGGTGAGTGCCAGGATCACTGCCAAACCAAGGATGGCGCCTGAATAAAAACCACGCAGCAGCAGATCTTTGACGCTGACGCTCGACTTTTTGCCGCCGGCGGCAATCATGCCGTCGACAAGTTCATTGGGGAGAACGTAATCCATGAGTCTGTTTCAGAAGTTAAGTGTGTGAAGTCAGCCAGAGATGCGGTTCATCAGTTTTGAGAAGAAGTCCTTGCCACCATCGTTGTGAGTGATGGTTTTGGGCGCAGTTCCTTGGGCACTCAGCCAATTAACAAACTTGGAAAAGATGTCGGTTGGTTCTGCCATTGTTAGAGAAGGTGATACGTTTTGAAGTGTGACGGCCGTGACTTCAAAAGGAAGCGCCACGGCCGTGCAGATTCAATCAAAAGGGGCCTCAGCTTTTGGCTGTTGCTCCGAATTGCTCGACCAGAAGATTTTTCAAAACAGTTTTGATTTGGTCGGCAGGAATCGCTTTCTGTTTCACTTCACCCACTGTTGGATTTTCCCCTTGGGATCCACCAGTGGTGAGCATGTAACCCTCACCCATCACACCGTCGCTGTTTTTGGCTTTGGTTCCGGTGAGTCCGATGGCGCCCATGAAGGCCTGACCACAGGTGTTTGGACACCCTGTCCAGTGGATCTTCACTTCTTCAGAAAGGTTGAGCTCCTGGTCAAGCTCTTGGGCGATCTTTAGGGCCTGGTCTTTGGTGTTGGTCAGGCCAAAACTGCAGTAGGTGTTTCCTGTGCAGGACACCGTTCCCGCTGCAATGGACCCTGGCTCTAATGGAAACCGTTGCAGTAAAGGATCAGCTTTGAACGCTGGAATGGCCCCATCAGGCAGGCCCACCATGATCACGTTCTGATCTTCGGTGAGCCGCACTTCTCCACTGCCGTACTCAAGGCTTGCAGCGGCGAAGTCCTGCAGATCCTGAGCCGTTAGGCGACCCACTGGGACATGAAGGCCTGCAAACGACAATCCTTCCTGTTTCTGGGGATGGATTCCGTAATGAGAACGGGGCGTGGTGGCAAAAACGGAACCTGGATCCGGGGTTAAAGGTCCAAACAGTGTTTCGACTTTCGATCGGAAGGCGTCAATTCCCAGTGCATCCAAGTAGAAGCGGAAGCGACCTCTAGGACGTTTATCCCGTTCACCGTTGTCTCTCCAGAGTGAAATCACAGCATCGGTGATGCGGCAGATTTCGTCCGGCCTCACCCAGGCATTCAAGGGTATGGCGTAGGCGTTCATTTGCGATGAAAGGATGCCACCGACCCAGACGCCGAAGCCCATCTCGCCATCCCGCTCGACAGGATGGAAGACAATGTCGTTATGGAGGAGAAAATTATCTTTGGCGCCTGCGACGGCTGTATTCCATTTACGCGGCAAGTTGGAATAGTCGGGATTGCCTTGACAGCTGTTGGTTAGGAAGTTCTGAAGTTCAGTGGTGTATGGACGGGTGTCGACAATCTCATTGGGATCGATTCCAGCGAGAGGGTTTCCGGTGACATTGCGGGGGTTGTCAAAACCTGATTGGATCGAGCTGAGTCCTGCTTCCTTCAGACGTTTCAGGATTTCGGGCAAGTCATTGAGCAATACTCCGCGAAGTTGCAAATTCTGACGCGTTGTGATGTCGCAACTGCCGCTTTCGCCGTAGCGCTCAACGATGGATGCGACGACACGAAGCTGTTGGGCTGAGAGAACACCATTTGGAACTCTCAGGCGCAGCATGAACTGCCCAGGGGTTTTGGGACGCCAAAACATTCCATACCATTTCAGGCGCAGTTGGAGGTCCGTTTCGTCAACCTGTTCCCAACCAATTTCGGCAAATTTTTCGATCTCAGGTCCCACTAAAAGACCGTCTTTTGCTGCCTTGTTCTGCTCGATCTTATTGAGCTTCTTGCCGTCCAGATAGGGTCTAGAGGGAGAGCTGATCGTCATGATCTTTTAAAAGAAAGGACGGACTGATCACTCCAAACAATGCGTGAATCAATCGATAACGGACCCATGGTCCAAAAGCGTGTCAGAACGAAAGTGACGCTTAGATGTAGTGAACTGGTTCGTACCGTTGCTGTCGGTAGCAGTTTGAACAGTTTTCAAGCCCTGCTCGGCTCTGGGCTGGCAGACCAAAGTGTTGCTTCGGCTACACCTTGGAAGCATTGGCAGCCGTAGAAGGCTTTCCTCTGCTTCTTCAGTATTGGCGTCCAACTTCGCCAAGCATTCGCACAGCTCCGTGCCTCAGCATCTGCCACACCCTTTTCATGGCGGCGAAGTCCCGGTCCAGTTCGCTTTGAAATCGGTCCCCGTCCTGCCGTCGCTGGCTGTTCGGGCGATAACGTTTATCAATACGCTTTCGTTCGGAACGCGCCTCCATTGCGGCACGGTTGGAGTATCGACGGGAGGGCATGGAGATCAACTTGGTCATTACACACCGATGACAACAGCCGCCCCTGCATCGAGGGCGTGGCCATTGCTACCAAACAGTGTTTCGAAGCCTCAACGTGCAATCCGTTTGGTTGTTCATGGCCGTGCCGGTGGCGACGTTCCAGTCGCACTGCGACGGCTTTGTCAGTCCGTGCACTCGCGTCGTCAGGCACCTGTCGAGCTTGAGGTCCTCACCGGGGCTCCAACCCCCGCCCGATCAGACGAGTCCCTCTGGCTTGTGCCGATGCTGCTCTGGCCTGGTTCGCATGCGCGTATTGATGTTCCGATGATCCGCACTCGCCTCCGGACGGAGGGCCAGAACGTCACACTCCTGCCGTTTCTGGGTGCGTGGACCAGCTGGTGGACCTTGGTGGCTCGTGCGCTTCAACTGCATCCATCAACGGGTGTGTTGATTCATCACCCACTCCGCCCAGGCTTGGCTGACCGCTTCTTGGCCCAGCTATCGGTCCGTTTGGGACGTCCACTGGTGTCGTTTGATCAATGGCCCGAGTATGAACGGCAGCACCCAGATGCTCAGCCGCTCACCCTGGCGCTGGCTCCAAACCGGATGACGGAGTCCCTGGGGGAGGCTGGAGAATGGCCCCCTCTGCTGGACCATCCCCTGATCCGTCAGGGCCTGATCGATTTGCTTGTTTCCCTGCCGTGACCGCTGCTGACCGTTCTGGAATTGTCTATCTCGTTGGTGCTGGTCCGGGAGACCCCGAGCTGCTCACGCTGAAGGCGCACCGTCTACTGCAATCCTGTGATGCGTTGGTGTACGACTCGCTCGTGCCACGGGAGGTTCTGGATCTTGTGCCAGAACACTGTGAACGTCACTTCGTGGGGAAGCGGAGGGGTCACCACTCCGTCCCGCAGCCGAGTACGAATGCCGTGCTGGTGGAGCTGTCGGCACGTCACGCCTGTGTGGTTCGCCTCAAAGGTGGGGACCCTTTCCTCTTCGGTCGGGGTGGCGAGGAAGCGGCGCATCTCGTCAAACATGGCGTGCGGGTGGAGGTCGTGCCTGGTGTGACCGCTGGGATTGCTGCACCGGCCTATGCGGGTATTCCCGTCACCCATCGGCGCGCAGGGTCTTCGGTCACGTTCGTGACGGGCCACGAAGAGATTGACAAGCGACGCCCGTCGGTGAACTGGCGTTCCCTGGCGTCTGCGAGTGATGGTCTCGTGGTCTACATGGGGCTTCATAACCTGCCGCGCATCGCTGATGAGCTGATGGCTGGTGGGCTCAGTCCCGACACTCCTGTCGCCGTGATTCAACAGGGAACCGTGGCCGGACAGCGTTGTCTTCAGGCCATGCTGTCGGAGATCGCAGAGCGGGTGCGCCAGGAACAGTTCGCGTCCCCGTCCATCGTGGTGGTCGGCGATGTGGTGAAGGAGCAGATCAGCGCCTGTGCTCCCGAGCCTGCGGCCGTCACGATGCCAATCCCCTTTTAAAGAGATCAGGCTGGATGGTCGGATGATTCTTTCAGGCGCGTCCGGATCTGCGCCAGGTTGCAGGGTCGAGTTTCCGGATTGAGCTGCGCTGCGATCAGTCGGTCCCAGGCTGTGGTGACGGCATCCAGGGATCCCGGCAACACGAACACAAACGTACCGTTGGCGACCCCAGCGAGACAGCGGCTCTGCAGTGTGCTGGTTCCGATGGATTCAAATGAGAGCACACGGAAGAGTTCGCCAAAGCCTTCCATGTGTTTGTCCAGAAGCGGGCTGATCGCTTCCGGGCTCCCATCCCGTCCCGTGAGCCCTGTGCCACCGGAGGTGATCACCACATCCACGATCGGATCAGCGATCCACTGGCTCACCGTTGCTCTGACCCGATAACGGTCGTCAGCACAGAGCTCACGGCAACACAGTTGATGGCCTGCGTTCACCAGACGTTCCTGCAGTCGGTCTCCGCTTGGATCCGTTGCAAGAGTTCGGCTGTCTGAGATCGTCAACAGGGCGATGGACAGCACGCGGATTCTGCAGGGCATCGGACGCGGTCAACGCTAGAACCTTGACGGTGAACCGTTCTGGTCATGGGTGAGATGCGAGTCAGTGGTGCGTGCACGGTTCAGGTGCTGCTCTTTGCGTCTTTGCGTGACAGGGCCGGCTGGTCGAGCCGACCGTTCACCCTTTCATCGCAGACGGGGTGCACAGCACGCGACATCTGGCAGCTTCTCGATCTCGGTGCTTGGCCTAATGGTGTGCGTGTCGCCGTCAATCAGAGCTTCGTCTCCGAGCATCATCCGCTCGCGGAGGGAGACGAGCTGGCGTTTCTTCCCCCATTCACGGGAGGTTGAAGGATGGACATTCCATGCGATGCAGTGCATGTCGCCATTTATGCCCAACCGTTTTCCGGAACGGATCAGCTGCATGGCTGGCTTCAACGCGCAGCCTCAGCCGCTGCGGCCACGGCCGTGTTCATGGGGCATGTACGGCCTGAAACCATGGACGGTGCTCCGCTAGAGGCTCTGGAACTCAGCCACTACCCAGGCTTGTGCGAGCGCCTGCTGGTGAGCCTGGCCCAACAACAACTGCGCGATCACGGCGCACAGTCCGCCCTGGTGTTGCATCGAGTCGGCCGGCTGTCCCCGGGCGAGCTGATCGTGTTGGTGGCTGTCAGTGGAGATCGTCGGGGACCGGTGCAACGCTGCTGCTCTGACTTGCTCGAGTCGTTGAAACACAAGGCACCGTTTTGGAAACGGGAGTGGAGTGGTGGTGTTGGCACATGGCTTGCGGCGAATACTCCGCTCTGATCCCGTTGACATGTCAAAGAATTCGTCGCCGCAGCAGTTGGGCCCATAACCGTTGACCGGTCTCTAATGGGCCCGAGTCCGCGGGAATTTCCACGAGGAGATCCGCGTTCTGCAGAGATCCAATGCGCGAAGAGGCTTGGGACCCATCGATGCGGGCGAGCAGTTGTCCATCTGGGCTGCAGTCCAGTGAGGCCCGAGCCAGTTCCGGTCGTCCGGGTTTGCGCCGGTAGGGCGTGGCCAAGTGCACGAGCACCCTGGGCAACAGTTCAGGATTCTGCTGACCTTCAAGGATTTGCAGGGCTGGCCAGAGCAGCTGCAGAGCGGTGATGGTTGCTGCGACAGGGTTACCCGGCAAGCCGAACAATGGCACTGCATCGCCGACCCAACCGAAGGCGAAAGGGCGTCCTGGCTTCAGAAAGAGTTTCCAGAACTCCACCTGGCCAAGTTCCTGCATCAGAGGTCGGATCCAGTCACTGTCTCCTGCCGAGACGCCACCGGTGCTCACGATCACGTCGCAGCTCGCGGCCAGATCCAGGATGGCTTGTTTGAGAAGGTGGCATTCATCGGCGACCAGCCGGCACTCCACCGCTGGGTAGCCGAGACGTTCAAGCATGCCTCGGATCAGCGTGCTGTTGCTCTCCCAGATCGCTCCGTTGCTGCGTTCCTCCCCTGGTGGAACCAGCTCATCGCCCGTGACCAGAACGCCGATCTGAGGTCGTCGATGCACGTTCACGTGGGAGATGCCGCAACTCGAGGCACGTCCAATGTCGGCCACACCGAGCCGTTCCCCAGGGGCAAGGAGCAGGGAACCCTGGCTGCATTCCTCGTCTGCGGGTCTGATCCACGGGTTGGACGATGCCTCCCTGATCAGGCGGATGGTGCTGTTCTGATTGGCAACCAATTCCTGGGGAAGAACCCATGCAGCTGCTTGCGGAAGCGGCGCCCCCGTGAGGATCCGGATCGCTTCGCCGGGATGCAACGTTTGCTGGTAGGGATCAGCAGGCGCCGAGCGCCCTACCACCCTCCAGCTGTCTTCGGCGTTGGGTTGGCAGTCTTGGCCCAAGGCATACCCGTCCATGATCGACGCGCGAAACCCAGGCACATCGGCCGGAGCAAGGACAGCGTCGGCAATCACCCTGCCTAGAGCGTCTTGGAGAGGCACTACCTCGGAAGTGACTGGTGTCAGCCGGGTTCGGCTGGCTCTCAGTGCATCCAAAATCCGTTGGCGTGCTTCGTCGAGTGGAAGGCCTTCACGGCCATAGGGTTCAGCGCTTCCAGTGGCCATGGCGACCCCCGTCTTTCTCGAGCAAGTGAATCTGTCGGATTGACATGCCTGGATCCACCGACTTCAACATGTCGTAGAGGGTGATCAGCGCGGTTGAGACCGCTGTGATTGCCTCCATCTCCACACCGGTCTGCCCTGTGGTGCTGCACGTGGCCTGGACACGCAGTCCAGGTAACTCCTGGGCAGGTTTGATCTCCACCGTCAGTCCACTAATCGGAAGTGGATGACAGAGAGGAATCAACTCAGCTGTTTTCTTTGCCCCTTGAATGCCAGCGATGCGGGCCACCGCAAAAACATCCCCCTTCGGAGTGGTGCCGTTGAGGACGGCCTCCAACGTTGAAGTGAGCATTAGCAGTTCGCCAACTGCGGTCGCCGTGCGTTTGGTGACGGCTCTGTCGCCGACATCCACCATGCGCACCTCACCGTTTTCGGTGAGGTGCGTGAGTCGCTCAGACATGCAGGCCGAAGGCTGATCGATTTCAGTTTGATTCGGTTGTGCCCAGAACGGACCACATTGCGGCCTGTGAGGCGATCACAGGCTCGACCTTGCTTGCTTGGCCAGCGTTCAGGGAAGGGCGAGCTGCCGAGGCTTGGCTGCGAACCATCTGAACAGCAAGGGAAGCAACGATGAAAGCTCCGATGAATCCAGCAGCGATGGTGATCGGGCTGCGAACGACTTGGCTGGAGGAGGCGCTGAAGGTCATTCTTGAATTGACGCGAATTAGAGCATCATGGAGACAGGCTGTAAGAACCGTTACCGAACGCACTGAAAGTTTTCAAAGTTGTTCCCTGCTCCTGGTTGATCACAAGCAGGCCGGAGGCCAGCCCTTCGGATGCGAGCCAGCCATGGGCAGAGCCAAACAACAATCCAAGGGAGAGGGCGAAACGCATCCGATTGGTCAGTGAATGAACGAAGCTTCGATGGTGCTGATCAAACGCTTCGTCGTGGATGTCACTGTTTTGAGCTAAAGAAGAAAAAACGGTTGTTCCTGATACCAATGCGCCGGCAACTTGATCAGTCGCGGCATTGTTATGCCTTTGAACAGGATTTCATTGGTTCTTGGCGCTGCATTCCTCTGTGTGTCCGCCGCAAACTCGATCTGGCCGGCGTCAAGCTCAAGCTCAGCCACTGGCTTGCGATGTCTCAGGAGCAACGCCAGGCGTTGGTGGATTGGAACGATGGGGCCCAAGAGCTGACGCGGATGCGCGATCACTTGCGCGTCTGCACCGCTGCCATGGCTGATGGGGTTGTGAAGGATCTCCCGCCATGCACGCAGGAACCCTGGCAGCAATCAGATGCTTTGCCTGAGTCTCTCCTGGAGGCTGCGAGGACGCGGCAGGTTCAACTGTCACTGCATCACTGGAGGGATCTCTGCGAATTGGACCGTTTTGCGCTCTGCAAGTTGGCGCGGCCCGGCCACGATCACCACAATCTGGACGCCGCATTCAACGAAGTGCTGGGGTGAGCAGCCGCCGCAGGTTCTCCAGAACGCCTGTGTCCTGTTCCGTCGGTTTCACAACCGATACCGCTGGAGCGACTACCACGGCAGAGGCTTTTAGTTCCGGTTGTTTGGAGATCGGACAGGCCTGATCGTGCATGAGGGCATTGGCTTCGCAGGCTTCGGCCTGAGTGAAGCCCCAATGCATTGGTAGGAACACTGATCCCACGCGGATCCGCTCCGACACGCAAACCCGCGCGGTGAGCGTGCCTCGACGGGATGTGATGGCTGCCAAGCCGTTGTCTTCCAGACCAAAGCGCTTGGCATCGCTGGGATGCATTTCAAGGCTGGGTTCGGGATGCATGGCGTTCAGGCGTGCGACCTTGCCCGTGCGCGTCATTGTGTGCCATTGGCCGAGATAGCGACCCACTGTGAGCACCAGCGGGTACATCTCGCAGGGGGGTTCTGCCAGACCCAGGGGACTGTCCTTTTGAAATCTGGCCCGACCACTGGCAGTCGGGAATCGTTTCTTTTCGTAGAGACGTTTGGAGGTTCTGGTTGGGCCTTCACCCTTGGGGTAAGGCCATTGCTGCGGGCCATGCTCCTTCAGCAGGGAGTGACTAAGACCCGACATGTCGCAGACGCGGGCCGCCGTGAGAGAGGTGAACTCCTCATAAACCTCTGCGGCTGAGCTGTAGGAAAACTGGTCGACGAAGCCGAGTCGTCGTCCGAGTTCTGCAAACACTTCCCAGTCCGCTCGGCTGTCGCCATGGCGGGGCCTGAACGCTGGGCACAAGGTGACCCGCCGCTCTGAATTGGTCATCGCTCCGCTCTTTTCACTCCATTGGGCTGCCGGCAGAAGCAGATGGGCGTAATGAGACGTTTCGGTGTCGGCATAGGCTTCGCTCACCACCACGAGTTTGCAGCGTTGCATCGCGGCTTTGACGCGTTCGAGGTCCGGCATGCTGACCAGTGGGTTCGTGGCAGCCACCCACCAGAGATCGAGCTCCCCCCGTTCCATCGCTTCCACTTGTTTCCATGCGTCCAGTCCTGGTTGGGCAGCAATGGATCCAGGGGCAAACCCCCACGCTTTCTCAACCGCATGGCGGTGCTCCGCATTGGTGACCAATCGGTAGCCAGGAAGCAGATGGGCGAGGCCGCCGGCTTCGCGTCCACCCATGGCATTCGGTTGACCCGTGAGTGAGAAGGGGCCTGCACCGGCTTTGCCGATCTCCCCGGTGAGCAGGTGCAGGTTGATCAGCCCTCCCACAACGGCGGTTCCCTCTCGCCGTTGGTTCACGCCCATCGACCAAAGGCTCAAAATCCCTTCCTTTCGGCTCCAAAGCCTTGCCACTGAACGCAGGTCTTTTTCGGCGATGCCGCAGAACTTGCTGGTTTTTCCTGGTGTCCAGGCCTTGATTGTTTGGGTGAACGCTGCGAAGCCTTCTGTGGCGCTATCGATGAAGTCGCTGTCGAAGCCATTGTCCTGAAGCACCAGGCGCGCCAGGCCATGCAGCAAGGCGAGGTCGGTGCCGGGGGCAAGCGCGAGGTGGTAATCGGCAATTTTTGCTGTATCGGTGCAGCGGGGATCAATCACAACGATGGTGAGTCCCTTGGGATCACGCTTTTTGCGTTTCAACAGGCGTTGGAACAGCACCGGATGGCAGTCGGCTGTGTTGGTGCCGATCAAGAAGGCTACGGAGCAGTGATCGAGATCCTCGTAACAGCAGGGCGGACCGTCGGAGCCGAGACTGCGGGTGTAGCCAGCTACGGCTGAACTCATGCACAGCCGTGAATTGGCATCGAAATTATTGGTGCCGAGGGCGCCCTTCAGCAGTTTCTGAGCGATGTAGTAATCCTCGGTGTGAAATTGCCCGGAGCCGTACATGGCAATGGCATCAGCCCCCTTGCTGGCCAAGGTGGAACGAATGCGCTCGGTGAGCAGGTCGAAGGCGCTGTTCCAGCTGATGGCCTGGAACGGATCTGCCAGTGTTGCTCGGTATAGAGGCTGGCTAAGGCGACCTTGTCCCAGGGTCTCTCCAACCGTGGCACCTTTAATGCACACCTGTCCGTGGCTGGATGGGTGCTCGCGATGACCGCGTGCACTCCACATCGGATTACCTTCGGCGTCCCGCTTTACCGCTTTTCCGGCTTCTCCTGGAGGCAAGAGGTCCAGACCGCAGCCAACGCCGCAGTAGGGACACTGACTTTGCACAGACGCGGTGGTAGGCGACATGGCAGCAATCCGATGAATTGAGAAACCCCCGATGCCAGCGGCATCGGGGGTGGTCACCATCCGAAGATGGAGCTGAGGTGTTAACCAGCCATCGAGGGAGTGCCCTCAGAGGCGGTTTCACCTTCGTGCAAGTCAGCGAAGGAGCCCTTGGGTTCCTTCAGGAAGAAGAAGCAGAAGAACGCGACGATCAAACCAGCAATTCCCAGGATCTGGAAAAAGGCACTGTTGGATGCTGCAATCGTTTCTGGAGTTGGTTCACCAGCACCGCCCATCCAAAGCGGCAGCAGGCTGAAGATGGTGAGATAGGTCACCGCACCAACGTTTCCGTAGGCACCAACCAAGCCAGCCACCTGTCCGGTGACGCGACGTTTGACCAGGGGCACCAACGCAAAGGTGGCGCCTTCTCCGGACTGCACAAAGAAGGAAGCGAGCATGGTGATCAAAACGGCGATCACGATGCCGGTACTGCCAGTAAAAGTTCCGGGCTTGATCAAACTCATGATCAGATAACCAAAACCCAGCCCTGCGGTGAGGAAACCCATGGTGTTTTTGCGGCTGCCGAGTTTGTCAGAAATCAGACCGCCTGCTGGACGAGCCACCAGATTCACAAAAGCGAAGCAGGAGGCAAGAATTCCAGCCGTTGCTTTCGGCAGATCAAACGTGGTTTCGAAGAACGTGGGCAGCATGGAAACCACGGCCAGTTCTGAACCGAAATTCACGATGTAAGTCAGCTCAAGAATGGCAACCTGTTTGAACTCATAACGATCCTCCTTGGGGTATACCTTGGTCCCCATGATCAACTCTCGGTTGGTGCGGACGATGCCCCAGGTTTGAAAAACAAACCAGACCAAGACCGCAAGCAGAGCGAGAGGATAGGTGGATGCGTTGAGGAATCCAACTTTTTGAAGTCTCCAGCACAACACGCAGAGAATGGCTGCGAAGGGAACATTCATTCCCAGAAGTCCCCAGAAGTCACGCATGCTGGTGACTTCAAGGCCTGCCGTTCGCTCAGGGCGCTGATAGACCTTCCCGGGTGGTGTGTCAGCCACATTGAAGTAGTAGATCACGCCATAGATGGCTGAGATAATTCCCGTCAGAGCGATGGCACCGCGCCAGTTCAGAACGGCTCCGGTTGGCAATTCGAAACCACCGGAGAAGGAGAGCCATCCAGCCAGGCCGACCAGTGACAGTGCAGAGAATGCGGATCCGAAGTTTCCCCAACCCCCATAAATGCCTTCAGCGAGACCAATTTCTTTGGGGGGAAACCATTCGGCCACCATGCGGATGCCGATCACAAATCCAGCGCCAACGATTGACAGCAGCAGACGAGCCACCACCAACTGATTGAAATCCTGCGCAGATGCAAACATCAGACAGGGGATCACCGAAAACACCAACAGCGTGGAATAGGTGAGCCGGGGACCAAATTTGTCGAGCAGCATGCCGATCAGCACACGTGCAGGAATGGTGAGGGCCACGTTGCAGATAGCCACAGTTCGAATCTGACCAACCGTCAGGCCAAGATCGGCTTTCACGGTGGTTGCTAGAGGAGCGAGATTGAACCAGACAACAAAAGTAAGAAAGAATGCAAACCAGGTGAGATGCAGTGTTCTATATCTGCCCTGGAATGACCAAAGTTCGCCAAGCATGGGGTTTGGTTTAGATGAAGAGTCAAACCCCGGCTTCGAAAAGAATGCGCTCAGGATTCAAAATGCGGCGCTCATGCAGACCGCCTCTTCATTGCACCATTTGCAGTGCCTCCATCCGGTTGTATTTGCTACTAAATATTGGGCGTTGCTCAGTCGCTGCAAGCATCACAAAAAGCCCTTGATGGCAAAAAAGTAGTTGTTGTTACAGAAGTGTCTTCCCAGGGAAGTGATAGGTGGCTCATTCATTCATTGTCGATGGCTCGTTCGCTTCGTGCTGTGGTCTTTGCAGGAGGTGCCAGCGAGAGAATGGGAACAGATAAAGCCTTGCTTCGCCATCCCAATGGCGACAGCTGGTTAGTCACAACGGTCAACCTTCTGCGCTCAGTGGATCTTGAGGTATGGGTGCTCAGTGGTCATGGCAGCCACCGGAAATGTCTGGCCGGTCAACCCGGCGTGACCGTTCAAGCTGAGCCTTGGGCACCGGCAGGCCCTTTGCAGGCCTTCGGTTGTGTGTTGTCCGAACGGGAGGATGAAGCATGGCTCACGCTTCCTGTGGACATGCCTGGTCTTCGCCGCAGCACGCTTCTGTCCCTCTTGCAGCATTGGCGCCGGGCCGAAGGCCTGGCCTTGGTGGCAGAGGGTGGTGATCGCTTACAGCCGTTGTTCGGTGTGTACCCCTGTGGAGCGAACAACAGAACCGCACTCGATCAGGAGTTGGCCGAGGGACGCGGCAGATGGTTCGGTTGGTTGGAACGAATTGACTACACCACGTTCCTTTGCCCAGACCAGGATCTAATCAATGCGAACGGGCCAGATGATCTGGCAGCGTTGATGCGATGAGCCCCTTACCAGCTGAGTTCGATCAATGGAGCCGACCATTCGGCGTTCTGAGGATCTCTTTGACGGCCCGCTGCAACTTGGCCTGCCCGTATTGCTGCCCGGACCAAAAGGATCCACCGGGATTATTGAATCTTGATCAGCATCTTCGTCTGATTCGTGTTGCCAGCGGTTTAGGCATCCAGACGTTGCGCCTGACGGGAGGTGAACCCCTTCTCAGCGATCGCTTGTTGCCACTGCTTGAGGCGTTGGCGGCAGGCCGTGCTGACGCCGCCGATCCCCTTTCTCGGTTGCGAGACGTGGCGTTGACCACGAATGGGGTGCTGCTGACGCCGGAGAAAGCCCTGGCCTTGCGGGCCGCCGGTTTGGATCGCATCACGGTGAGCCTGGATGCCCTCGAAGGAGCGGTGGTGGCCAAGATGGCTGGTCTGCGTGGTGGGCAAGGCGCCGGTGATCGGTTGGTTGAGCAGGTTCTCGGAGGACTCACCGCTGCCCGCCGCGCTGGCTTTGACCCTGCAAGCGGAGGGCTCAAGCTCAATGCCGTGATGCGACGAGGACTGAATGACTGCCAATTGCTGCCACTGGCGAAGCTGGCGCGGGACCGAGGGGTTGAGCTTCGTTTGATCGAATACATGGACGTGGGGAATCGCAATGGCTGGACTTCAGATCAGGTGATCTCAGCGGAGGAGATGATTCAGCGCATCGATGCGCATTGGCCTTTGCAGTCGATGTCGCGGCAGTCGGGTGCTACAGCCCGCCGATGGCGTTACGTGGATGGTCGAGGTTGCATCGGGGTGATCGCTTCGATCACTGAGCCCTTCTGTGGGGACTGCAATCGTTTGCGTGTGACGGCCGATGGTCAGGCCTACACCTGCCTGTTTGCCCCTGAGGGCACGGACCTTCGTCCTTTTTTGCAGAGCGAGGAGGCCTTGAAGGCTGTTCTTCGTGGGCTCTGGCGGCAACGCCGGGATCGCTACAGCGAGGAGCGTCACTGGACCAACGAATCAGCCCGTCATGCGGAGATGGCCTATTTGGGTGGCTGAAGCGTTGCCGATGCCACCGTTTTCCTTGGTTGAGGCCACTACAACTCACTAGTTGTTGTTTGCCGTCAAAAGACGCATCGGGGATGTTCGAATTGCTGTCCTATGAGCGCTTCCGCGACACACCAGCGGTGCGTTTCTTTGACGTGACGGTGGAAACGTCCAATGCCCGTGATCTGGTGATTCACAGCGGGCCTGCAATCAGTCCGCCCGATGATCCAGACAGCGGGGCCTGGCAGTTCTATTTGCATCCTCATCAGGAAGACAATCTTTTAGCGGCCAGTGGTGGCCGTACTTTTTATCTGGTGAATCTGGCTTGGACGAAGCCGTTTCACATCGTGCGTCTCCAAAGTGGTGGCGACATCCTGCGCATTCCACCCGGTACCTTCCATCGCTCGGTGTCGGACCCAGATGGTTCCGTGGTCCTCAACCAAGCGGTTCGGGAGGAAGGGGTGTCGTTGGTGCAGGAGTTCCGGGTTTACAACAGTGCACGCATTCCGGCTCTGATGGCTGTGACATCGATCCAGGCCCCACCGCCGCGTTTTCACGGCGTGGAACCCTTGGCTCAGGCAGCCTGAATCAGGGGTGCGACGGGTGCTGATAGGGGTTCGGGCTCCACAACGGCTTCAATGGTCCAAGTGAGTTTGCTTTCAGTGGCCACAGGGCCACTGAATGTTCCCTGAACGGCTGCGGTGAGATCGGGCTTCGAGGAACTGGCCAGCACGATGTAGCGCGAGGTGATTTCCCCACCGGCGCTCGGATCAAAGCCACGCCATCCGGCACCTGGTAGATAGATCTCGGTCCAGGCGTGCAGGTCGTACTGCTCAGGGGCAGGTTCAGCCAGGTGATAACCGCTGACAAATCGAGCTGGAAGGCCGACGCTTCGGCAGCACTCCATCATCAGCATCGCTAGATCGCGGCAGGACCCAACGCGTTCGCGCAGGGTGCGGCCCGCCGGCCAGGCCGGGCCTATATGGCGCTGGGTGTACTTGACCCGGTCCCGAATCATCTCCATCAGTTGCTGAAGAAAGGGCAATGCCTGCTGGTTGCCTCCCATCAACGCGTCCTGAGCCAGTTCCACCGCTGAAGGATCATGCTGGCCATTGGGTAACCAACCCTCCAGGGCACCCAACAGGTCGTGGTTCAACTGGCCCCTTGGGTAGGGAAGTGGCGGCTCAAGGCCGTTGAAGCAATCGAGAAGAGGAGCGGCTTGCCGGGTTTCCACCAGGCTTCTGGCTTCGATCTGAAGCGAAGCGGTCGACCCTTGGAAGCGCACTCGCTCGATTGCATCACCACTGGCTGCCAGAAGCTCATGGCTGTGAACAGGAACCGGTGAGATCTGCAGCGAATGCTGAATCAGGCGTTGATGGCCCTGCGCACGGGGTCTCAGGCAGAGGCGGTGTTCCCCCAGTTGTACCGGAGCCTCATAGCGGTACGTGAGACGGTGGATCAGCTCAGCGCGCATGACGGGTCGGTGGGAATGGAGCCGAAGTCGGTGGTCGTGAAGTAACGACGGTGGATGAGTTCATGCAGCTTGTTGAGGTCGCTTTGCAGTTGATCCACGGCCTCATGCAGTCCCCGTTCAATCACAGCATCGATGCGGACAAAGCTCCATTGGGCCAACAGTTGGCCACGCAGGCACTCCAGATCATCCGGGGGGCCTGCATGGGGACCCGCATGAATACGCTCCAGCGTGGCGTTGATCTCCTGCAGACAGAAGCGGACCGAGCGGGGAAAGATTGGATCCAGTAGCAGAAATCGCGCCACCGACACTGGTGTGATCGCCTGCTGAACGCTCTGGCGGTACATCTGATAGGCCCCAGCTGTCCGCAGCAGGGAGATCCACTGCAATTCATCGAGAACCCCGCCCACCTCCGTTGGCGTCGGCAACAGCAGGAAGTACTTCACATCGAGGATGCGGGAGGTTTTGTCAGCCCGTTCGATCAGCCGCCCCAACTGGCTGAACAGCCAGGCCTGATCGCGACTGAGAGTCACATCGGTAATGCCATAGAAGAGCTGGCAACCGCGACGGATACTGCGCAGTTGCTCCTGATCCGGTTCCTGCCAGAGCGCCTCGCCGTCTTGAACATTCCAATAGAGATCATTGAGTTGTTCCCACATTTCTGTGGTGATCACATCGCGGATCTGGCGAGCGTTCTCACGGGCATTGGCGATGCAACTCACGACGCTGTTGGGGTTGTTGCGATCCAGTAGCAGAAAGCCAACAACATCCCTTGGACTTCCCAGGGGATAGCTTTCGTCAAAGCGTTGACGGTCTCCATTGGCATCGACCAATGGAAGCCAAGGCTCAGCGCTGCCGGGGGGGCAGTCCAGGGCCATGGCTTCGCTCACTTCTAGAAATCGGGAGATGTTTTCGGCCCGTTCGACATACCGGTTGATCCAGTACAGCGAATCGGCCACACGGCTCAGCACGGTACGAGCTCCGGTTTCTCGGCCGTTACGGCACTGTCGCTGACCACCCAGGTGTCCTTGCAGCCGCCACCCTGGGAAGAGTTCACCACCAGGGAACCGCGTTTCAATGCCACTCGAGTCAGGCCGCCGGGGCTGACCCAGTCGCTCTTACCTCGCAGTACATAGGGGCGCAGATCCACATGGCAGGGGTACAGCTCTCCTTCACTGAGGGATGGAACTGTGGACAGCTGCAGGGTGGGCTGGGCGATGAAATTGCGCGGGTGTGCCTTGATCTTCACCGCGAAGCTCTCAATCTCCTCAGTGCTGGCGTGAGGCCCGATCAACATTCCATAGCCGCCGGCTTCGGCGACTGATTTCACCACCAGCTCGTTGAGATGCTCAAGCACAAAACGGAGGTCGTCGTCCCTTGAACAGAGATAGGTGGGGACGTTGTCAATGATCGGTTCTTCGTTGAGGTAATACCGGATCATGGCCGGCACGTAGGCATAGATCAGCTTGTCGTCGGCGACCCCGCTCCCAGGGGCGTTGGCGATGGCCACCCGACCAGAGCGCATGGCATCGATGAGCCCTGGGACACCGAGCATCGAATCACGCCGGAAGACGTTTGGATCGAGGAAATCGTCATCGATGCGCCGGTAGATCACATCCACAGGTTCCCGGCCAGCAGTGCTGCGCATCCAGACGCGTCCGTCCTCACAGATCAGATCGCGGCCTTCCACCAGGGCAATGCCCATCTGCTGGGCCAGATAGCTGTGCTCGAAGTAGGCGCTGTTGAACACGCCGGGGGTGAGCAGTACCACTCTGGGGGCATCACTCCAGGGGGCCAGATCCTGCAGCGTGCGCAAGAGATGGGAGGGGTAATCGTCGATCGGCTGCACTGTGCGGCCCGCAAACAGGCTCGGGAACAACCGTTTCATCACCCGGCGGTTCTCAAGGAAATAAGCCACGCCGGAGGGGCAGCGCAGGTTGTCCTCCAGAACCCTCCAGGTGCCGTCGCCATCGCGGATCAGATCCAGACCGGAGATATGGCACCAGCGATTGAGCGGCACGGTGATGTCCTGCATCTGGGGCCGCCAGCCCTGGGAGCTCTCCACATCCTCACGCGGGATCACGCCATCGTTGAGGATCCGTTGGGGACCATAAACGTCCGCCAGAAACTGATCAATGGCCTCCAGGCGTTGCACCAATCCGCGCTCCAGAACGGACCATTCCTGGCGGTGAATGAGTCTTGGCAGCGGATCGAAGGGCAGAATCCGCTCTCCGCCATGCAGACCTGATCCGTTGAGTCGGAAGGTGGCGCCGAGACGTCGTAACAGGTTGCTCGCTGAGGCGTGACTGCGATTTAGCTCCGCCAGCCCCATAGCGCCGAGGGAGGACAGAAGTGGCTCCAGATCAGCACGGGGAGCGGACTGTTCGCGGCAGAAATATTCGTCGTACCCCTCGGTTGGTCGGTACTCGGTGAACATCGCCTGAGTAATTAACACCCTCATCCAAAAACTCGAGCAGGCCCCTGCTGGTTGTGATTGCTACACATTTCGAGATTGGAGGCATCAAGCCACTGGCAGCCTGTGATTCAGGTAGCCCTGGCGACTTTGTTATCAGTCGGTGGAAGATTGCGAACACCGCGATTTGCTTGTCTTAGATCTGCTGAAGAGGACATTCGCTTTGGATGACAATCTCTGGGCTGGAATGATCTTTGCCCTTGGTGCTGCGGTGACCCTGGCCACTGTGGTGATGATTCTTTCCGGTCATCTTCGCTGCCGTGATCGGGGAGCGTCGGATGTCCGCTGACGCTGCCCCTTTTCTGGCACCAGGGATTGCATGGGCGCTTGTGGTGCTGTTCTCCGTGTTGTGGATTGCGCTAGGGATCGCCTGGGGCCGCCGCGGTAAAGGAGATGCGGACGATTTCATGCTGGCGGGCCGCAACATCGGGTTGGCCCTGAGCACAGCCACCTTGATGGCGTCTTGGGTGACGGGCAACACGACCCTTCTGGCCCCGGAATTCGGCTACAGAACAGGCCTCTGGGGCATGTTCAGTTACGCCCTGGCAGGACTGGGGTTGATTTTGTTTGCGCCGCTGGCCGCTCGCATCAAGCAGCTGATGCCCAACGGACGCACCAGTGGTGATTTCATTCGGCTGCGCTACGGACGCTTGGCTTGGTGGGTGTTCATGGTGATCACCGCCGTGTACACCCTTGGCTTTCTGATGACCCAAGCCATGGGCGCTGGGCTGTTACTCCAGGCTCTATCTGGGTTTGACTACCACGTGGGCATGGTGGTGGTGATCGGTGTCGCAACGGTTTACACGTTGTTTGGTGGCATGCGGGCGGTGATTGGAACCGATTTCATCCAATCGCTGCTGATCATGGTGTTGCTGGCAGTGGTGGCGGTACTTGCTTTTCGTCAGTTCCCGATGCCTGAGGTGCATGCTCGCTTGATCGCTGAGCATCCCGACCGTCTTGATCTGCTGCTCCCCGCCGGTCTGTTGATCGCCTGGAATTCAGCTCTGTTCTCGATGGGTGAGGTTTTTCACAACAACATCTGGTGGTCCCGAGTGTTCGCCAGCCGTCGCAGCGTGGTGATGACATCTTTTCTGTTGGGGGGGCTGGCCTGGATGAGTGTCCCCTTGGTGACGGGCTCGATCGGTCTGGTCGCACTGGCCAGAGACCTGCAGCTGGAGCAGGTGAACATGGTGTTCCCAGTGATGGCGGCCGATCTTCTTGGGGCTGGTGGGGCTGCATTGGTGTTTGTCGTCGTCTTCGCGTCACTCACCTCCACTTTGGATTCTCTGTTGGCGTCCACCGCGGATTTGCTGGCTGAAGACGTCTATTTCCGTCTGCTTCGTCCCCAGGCCAATGATGCGCAGCTCAAGCAGGCGGCACGGCTGATGGTGGTCGGTCTGGCCGTGGTCACTGTGGCCCTGTCCTGGCCGCGGCTGGACTCGCTGGCGTCGGTGTTGTTCTTTACCGGTGCGTTGGTGGCCTCAACGGTCTGGCCTGTGGCTTGCGGTCTCTACTGGTCATCCGCCAATCGTTGGGCAGCGATCGTCGCCATGGTTGCCGGTAGTGCTGTCGGTCTGACGGCCTACGTTCTGATTGCCCCTTATTGCGCGGCAGTGTTCTCCGCGGCGGTTTCGGCCGTCGTGATGGTGGTGGGCAGTCGTCGGAAGCCCGAACGGTTTGATTTCAATCTCTTGAAGGAGGAGGGATAACGCCATGGTGATGTCGGTGTTGCTCATGGTTCTGGTGGACCAACGCTGGTTCCGTGTCGTCCTGGTGGGAAGTCAGGTGGCGCTCGTTTGCTCTGTGCTAGCGCTGTTGTTGATTTGGTTGATTGAGTGGAGAAGCGGACGTGTCTGGTAAGTGTTCGTTTCGAACATATTTGGGGTGTTTTGTATTAAATCAAACTATTTTTTGAGTCTTTTTCTAAAGAACGTGTATCGAGCTAGACGTTCGCACTCAACTCTTGTTATCGAGAGAGGATGTGATTCACAGCACAAGCACGCGATTTACACGTCGGGTGTTGATGCACTTGCTTATGGCAGATCCCGGCACTGCAGTGATTGAGGAGGTATCGGCGCCGCTCCGCTTCCGGCCGATGGGTCCCGATGTGTTCGGTCATGACCAGCCTCAGGAGCTTCTGGCTGCCATCGCTGAAGATGGCGAGCCCTTGTTGGATCTGATCGACCAGCATGTTGTGTCGATGCAGGCGTTCCGACCCGAAACTCTGCTTCAGCTGTTTCGATTGGCTGCGAAATTCGAGAGCAACCCTGACCGTTACTGCCGTCACAACACGCCGCTCACCGGCAAGATCCTGATCAACGCTTTCTACGAGCCCAGCACGCGCACACGCCTTTCCTTCGACAGCGCCTGGCATCGCCTCGGCGGCGATTCGATCAACATCACCGACCGCAGCACCACCGGGATCGCCAAGGGGGAGTCGCTGGAGGATGTGGCGCACATGTTCAACAACTACGGCGACTGTGTGGTGCTGCGCGACAGCAATCCGGATGCTGTCTATGCCATGACTTCCACTCTGCGGATTCCGATCATCAATGCCGGCAATGGCATTGATGAGCATCCGACGCAGGCGATGGCGGATCTCTACACGATTTTCAAGTGGCGTCCCAGTTTGGCTTTGACTGAGGTGTTGCCCAAGGATCGGATCCGCATCGGGGTGATCGGTTTGCCGTCACGGATGCGCACTGTGCGTTCATTGCTGCGGATCCTCAGCAAATTCCCCCAGATCCTTGAGGAGGTGGTGGTGATTCATGCGGCCGGGGTTGACTCAGAAGCGCCTCTGTTTGATCCGGGTCAACTGGAGGAGCTGGAAGCGAGCGGTGTGACCATCCGCTGCAGTTCAGATCTGGCGGCTGAGATTCCCGAGCTGGACGTTGTTTACATCAATGCGATCGCCTGGGTTGGCGACAGCTATGAGGTGCACGGCGGTGGATTTCGTCTCACCCGGGATCTGCCGTTCAAGCCTGAGGCGATCGTGCTGCACCCCCTGGCGCGGGGCCCCGAGCTGAGCACCTGTTTGGATGACACGCCGCACAACTGGTATTTCAGCCAGGCGCGTGGGGCGGTGTTTCTGCGCATGGCATTGCTCACCTGCATGGTGAATCGTGCCGAGCGGGTGATGGATGTGATCTGAGGCGAACTGATGTGCGGAATCGGAGGTGTATTTCTGGCGGATCGTCGTCAGACGTTGGATCGTCAGTTGTTGGTCAACATGGCGGCCATTCAGTCCCATCGCGGACCGGATGGTTTCGGTGTGGAATGCATCGACGCTGCCGGTGTCGGCTTCTGTCATGCCCGGTTGTCGATTATCGATCTGAACGAATCGCGGGCAAGGCAGCCATTCCTCAGCGACGACCGCCAGGTGCTGATGGCGCACAACGGCGAGTTCTACGACTTTCAGCGCATCCGGGCTGATCTCACTGCTCAGGGGGTGCGTTTCAGCACCAAGAGTGATTCCGAGATCCTGCTGCGTCTCTATCAACGGCAAGGTCTCGAGTCCACGTTGCCCTTGCTGCGGGGGGAATTCGCCTTCGCCTTGTTTGATGCCGTGGATGACTGTCTGTATCTGGTGAGGGATCGCTTCGGTATCAAGCCCCAGTACTGGACGATGACGCCTGAGGGAGTGGTGTTCGGCTCCGAGTTGAAGGTGCTGTTTGCCCATCCATTGGTGGAGAGACGTTTCACCTCGGAGGGTCTGTTTCATCAATTGATGCAGACCATGGTTCCGGGAACGACCGCCTTTGCCGGGGTGCACCAGGTTCAGCCCGGTCATGTGCTGAAGGTGCAACGCAGGGGTGACCGGCTTGAGGTGTCGGAGTCCACCTATTGGGATGTTGATTTTCCCCGTTTGGATCAGCGGGACAGCACCCTCACCGAGGCCGATCACATTGCCAATGTGCGGGCTGCTCTGCTGGAAGCGGTGGAGATGCGGATGGTGGCGGATGTGCCGGTTGGTTGTTATCTCTCCGGCGGCATCGACAGTTGTTCGATCCTCGGTCTGGCGTCGGCGGTGAGTCAGGGTCCCGTCAAGGCCTTCACGATCGGATTTGATGATGCCCGCTACGACGAAACACCCATTGCTGCCGAGATGGCAGAGGCCACGGGTGCCGAACAGGACGTGATGCGTCTGTCGGGCCGTGAGTTGTATGGCCACATGGAACAGACGCTTTGGCACACCGAGCGCACGATCTACAACACCCTCGCTGTGGCCAAATATCTGATGAGTCGCCACGTCAACAACGTTGATTACAAGGTCGTGATGACCGGGGAAGGGTCAGATGAGCTGTTCGGTGGTTATCCAGCCTTTCGGCGCGACATGTTCCTCCATGGTTTGGATGATCTGCCGCAAAGCGACCGCCAAGATTGGGAATCTCTGCTTCAAACCAACAATTCCCTGGTGCAGGGAGCGATGCTGGCGGCTGATCAGGTGGATGATCCCGACCTTGATGCTGTGGTGGGTTTCACCCCCAGCTGTCTGCAGCCCTGGCTGGCCTGCGCGCCGCTTGTGCCTGATCTGCTGGCTGAAGAGCACCGCCAGGCGTTAGCGGAGTATTCGCCGGGTAAGGCCATTGCTGAGCAGTTGAATCCGCAGCAACTCGAGGGCCGCCATGCCCTCGACAAGGCTCAGTACGTCTGGATCAAAACGATGTTGGAGGGCCAGATCCTCACCTGGGGAGGTGATCGCGTCGACATGGCCAATTCCATGGAGGCTCGGCCGGCTTTCCTTGATCACCACCTAGCGGCCGCTGCGGTGCAGGTGCCTCCGGAGCTGCGGATCAAGGGCAAAACCGAGAAATACGTGCTTCGGGAGGCGATGGCTGGCTTGCTGCCGGAGGTGCTCTACAAGCGTGAGAAATTTGCCTTCATGGCGCCTCCGGCCCACACCGAGCCTGAGAAGTGGGCGCAGATGAAGCAATTGGCCGATGACTACCTGAGTGATGAGGCGATTGATGCGGCTGGGTTGTTGAGCAAAGAGGGGGTGCGTACCTTGTTTGCGCGCCATGACGACCCTGTCACCACCGACGCCGAGAGGGTTCAGATGGACGCTGTGATCAACCACCTCCTGGGTGTTCAGATGCTGCATCGGATGTTTGTGGCGGCCGATGTGCCAGCTCAGGCTCGCGAGCAGGCTGATCACCTCGGTTGGCGGGTATTGATGCCCGTTTGAATTCTTTGATGAGGGTTAAAACGTCGCATTGACGACAAGCTCAATTGGGTTCCAAAGCGAAACTGGACCTTGGTTTGAACTGAAGGTCACGATCCTTGCCCGAGCTGTTGATCCATCGCTCACAAATCGCTCCAGCTGGAGCCGATCGAGAGCGGTTAGGTGTCCAGCCTCGGCGCGACAGATTGATTGATTCGCTCGAGTCCATGGCGGCCATTGGCCTTCAAGCCGATGGAAGCGTTTGTCGCCGCGGGTTTAGTTCGGCCGATGTTCAAGGCCGGGACCAGCTTGCGTGCTGGATGCAAGAGGCCGGCATGCAGCTGCGTGTGGATGCCGCTGGCAATTTGATTGGCCGGCTCGAGGGGCAGGACCCCTCGTTGCCGGTGCTGATGACGGGTTCGCATTTGGATACCGTCCCAACAGGTGGTCGTTTTGATGGAGTCCTTGGCGTCTTGGCGGGCCTGGAATGCGTCCGTGCGCTGAATGATGCGGGGCAGCGTCTACGACACCCCTTCGAGGTCGTGGCTTTCGCTGATGAAGAGTCAACGATGGTCGGCTGCAAGGGCATGGCTGGCACGGCATCGATGGACCCATCGGCTTACGCCACCAGCAACGGGGATCCGATTGACATCAACCTGGAGCGAATCGGTGGTCACTGGCCATCCCTGCCCTCGGCGGCGCGATCTGATTCAGCCGTTGCAGCCTTTCTTGAACTGCATGTTGAGCAAGGTGCTGTGCTCGAGCAGCGGCGCGATGCCATTGGCATTGTTGAGGGCATCGTCGGGCAGAGACGTTTCAGCATTCATGTAAAGGGTCAGGCCAACCATGCCGGCACAACGCCGATGGGACTCCGACAGGATGCCCTCGCCGCTGCCTCCCGGATTGTGCTGGCGGTGGAAGAGATGGCTCGGTGTCATCCCGGTGATCCGGTGGCGACGGTGGGACGTCTTGAGGTTTGGCCCAATGCCGCCAACGTTGTTCCAGGCTCCGTGTCGATGACGGTGGACATTCGTGATCTGGATCCCGCTGTTCTCGACCAATTGGTGTCCTGCTTGCAGGACGAGCTGGAATCCATCGGCTTGGCAACCGGCTGTGCAATCCGGTTGGAGCCGCAGTTTCAGGTGTCGCCCACACCCGCTGACGCGCTGGTGATGGCCACGATTGAATCGGTGGCTGAAGATTTGGGGTTGAGCATGAGTCGGCTTCCGAGCCGTGCCAGTCATGACGCCCAAGAGATTGGGCGGCGTTGGCCCATGGGAATGATCTTTGTGCCCAGCCGCGAAGGTTTGAGCCATTCAGCAGCTGAATTCACCAGTGACAGTCAGTGTCTGGCAGGAACCGCTGTTCTCTTGCACACCCTTGAACGATTGGATCGTGTGCTCTCATGACGTTCTCGATCGTTGCTCGTGATCCCAGCAATGGTCGTTTCGGTGTTGCCGTTGCCACCTGTCATCTCGCAGTGGGCTCCACGGTTCCGCACATCCGCTCTGGAGTGGGCGCAGTTGCGACACAAGCCCATACCAATCCATATCTAGGAATCTGCGGCCTGGAAAGGCTCGAACAGAGTGCTGATGCTGATGTGGTGCTGGCCAGCTTGCTTGCCGATGATCCTCTCCGCGAACGCCGTCAGTTCCACCTGATTGATGCACAAGGTCGTACCGCTGCCTGGACGGGGGGGGACTGTGGATTCTGGGCTGGGCATCGCCATCGCATGAATCTCTCTGTTGCTGGCAACTATCTGGTCGGCGAGACGGTTCTCACATCCATGGAACAGGCCTTTCTGGCAAGTGATCCATGCTGGAAGTTGGGTCGCCGTTTGATGACGGCACTGATCGCGGGTGAGGCTGCCGGAGGTGATGGTCGCTCGACACATTCAACTTCGGCTGCGCTGCAAATTAGTGGTGAAGCAGCGTTTCCGTTGCTTGATTTAAGGGTTGATTTTCGGGATTTGGCAGTTTCTGAACTGATGAATGTCTATGAACGAAGTCAAGAGCTCTGGGCCCAGCAATGGCGTGATTCATTTTCAGAATTGCCACAATTAAATCGTCTCATTGCTTGAGCGGTGATTACTGAGAGTGAATGGATGTTCTCCATTCCACAGTGACACCAGCGATGTCTGCATCGTGTGCAAGATGATGCATGCATTCAGTTGTAAAAGCTGCTTTTCCTCCTATCAAGGCATCCCACTCTTGTTGCGGAAAGTGGCATTGAAGCCAAAACACGCCATGAATGCTTGCAGGCTGGAGTTGAACAAAGTTTGACTCCAGTGTTTGTGCGATCAGATCCATGTTGTGTGTGCAACATATTTCCATTACGCCCTAGATTTGATCGCCAAGTTGTTTTATTTGTTACCGAGTTGCGAATCGCTTGGCGGGTTAGGGCAATCTTGCAATCAGTAAGATGAACTGCCTTTTCGTGGCTGTTTGCCGCTCTTGTAAACCAGCTTAGAGGCGATAGCGATCGTTTAGTGGGGGTCGTGATTGTTTTCCGAAGCAAACTTCGTTCCACTTCTCATGGTCTGGCTTGTATTGCGCTTCGCATGAAGGGAAGTGGACGCTTATGGCTAAAAATGCAAGATGCGTTTGCGCTTAAGCCTGTTTTTCTATCATTCATATTGATGCAAATTCATGGCTTTAATTGTTGAGGGTTGGTTTTCAATTGCAATGAGCTCCAGCGCCCGTTGTTAACAGTTGCAGCGCAACATGAAAAAAAGTGTTGGCCCTTTCGGGCCCTTCGTGGTCAACGTGCTGGATGACCCGCAGGGTGGAGCTCAAAGCAGCAGGTAGCGCTGGGCGAGGGGCAGCACCTCGGCGGGCTCGCAGGTGAGCAGTTCACCGTCGGCGAACACCTCATAGGTCTGCGGATCCACGCTCACCTTGGGCAGGGCGGAATTGAGTTTGAGAGCGCTTTTGCCCACGCTGCGGGTGTCCTTCACGGCCATGCAGGTTCGTTCCAGGCCCAAGTGGCGTTGGATGTCGGAATCCATGGCTGCTTCGCTCACGAACGTGAGGCAGCTGGGAGCCAAGGCTTTCCCGAAGGCGCCGAACATCGGCCGGCCGTGCACAGGGCCGGGGGTGGGAATGGAGGCATTGGCATCGCCCATCTGGGCCCACACGATCGACCCCCCCTTGATCACCACCTCCGGGCGAATGCCGAAGAAGCCCGGTTTCCACAGCACCAGATCGGCGAGCTTGCCGGTTTCGATCGAGCCCACCTCGCTGCTTATGCCATGGGCAAGAGCGGGGTTGATCGTCACCTTGGCGATGTAGCGCTTCAGGCGATGGTTGTCGTTGCGGCTGGAGTCTTGCGGGAGTGCACCGCGCTGCACCTTCATCTTGTGGGCGGTCTGGAAGGTGCGGGTGATCACTTCGCCCACGCGCCCCATGGCCTGGGAGTCACTGGCGATGATCGAGAAGGCGCCCAAGTCGTGAAGGATGTCTTCGGCAGCGATTGTTTCGCGGCGAATTCGCGATTCGGCGAAAGCCACGTCCTCGGGGATTCTGGGGTCGAGGTGGTGACACACCATCAACATGTCGAGGTGCTCTTCGAGCGTGTTACGGGTGTAGGGCCGGGTGGGATTCGTGCTGCTGGGCAGCACATTTGCTTCGCCGCAGATCTTGATGATGTCCGGGGCATGGCCGCCGCCGGCACCTTCGGTGTGGAAGGTGTGGATCGTGCGTCCTTTGATGGCGGCAATCGTGTCTTCCACGAAGCCGGCCTCGTTGAGGGTGTCGGTGTGGATGCACACCTGCACATCCATCCGGTCGGCCACAGACAGGCAGGCATCGATGGTGGCCGGCGTGGTGCCCCAGTCTTCATGCAGCTTCAGGCCGCAGGCACCGGCGCGCACCTGTTCCTCCAGGGCTTCCGGAGTGCTGGCGTTGCCCTTGCCGAAGAAGCCCAGATTCACCGGCAGGCCTTCAGCGGCCTGAAGCATGCGGCCGATGTGAAAGGCCCCGGGGGTGCAGGTGGTGGCATTGGTGCCGGTGGCCGGTCCGGTGCCGCCGCCCATCAGCGTGGTCATGCCACTGGCCAGAGCGGTTTCGATCTGCTGCGGACAAATGAAATGGATGTGGGTGTCGATGCCCCCGGCCGTGAGGATGTGTCCTTCCCCGGCGATCGCTTCGGTGCCCGGGCCCACCACGATCGTCACCCCGGCCTGGGTGTCGGGGTTCCCGGCTTTGCCGATGCCGACGATGCGGCCGTCCTTCAGACCAACATCGGCTTTGACGATGCCCCACCAGTCGAGGATCAGGGCATTGGTGATCACTGTGTCGACGGCACCGCCGGCTCGAGGGGTCTGGGACTGGCCCATGCCGTCGCGGATCACCTTGCCGCCGCCGAATTTCACCTCGTCGCCGTAGACGGTGAAGTCTTTCTCCACTTCAAGAATCAGCTCGGTGTCGGCCAGGCGAAGCCTGTCGCCGGTGGTGGGGCCGTAGGTCTCGGCGTAGGCCTGGCGGGAAATGCGATAGGGCATGGGTCAGGCGTCGAGGGGTCCGTTGATCTGGCCGTTGAAACCGATCACGCGTCGGTCACCGGCAAAGGGAATCAGGTTCACGTCTCGGCTGTCACCCGGTTCGAAGCGGATGGCGGTGCCAGCGGGGATATCGAGCCGCTGACCGCGCGCGGCAGTGCGGTCGAACTGCAGGGCAGCGTTGGCTTCTGCAAAGTGGAAGTGGGACCCCACTTGCACGGGGCGGTCGCCGCTGTTGGCGACGTGGAGGCTGGTGACGGGCCGGCCTGCGTTGAGTTCGATCTCGCCGGGTTCGGGCAACAGCTCGCCGGGAATGAAGGGTGCCATCGGTTCAGCCTCAACGAATGGGGTCGTGCAAAGTGACGAGCTTGGTGCCGTCGGGGAAGACCGCTTCGATCTGCACCTCCTGAACCAGTTCGGGAATGCCGTCCATCACTTGATTGCGGCTCAGCCAGGTGGTGCCTTCCTGCATGAGTTCCGCAACGCTCTTGCCGTCGCGGGCACCCTCCAGCACAAGGAAGCTCAGCCAAGCCACCGCTTCGGGGTGGTTGAGCTTCAGGCCGCGGTTGAGCCTCCGTTCCGCCAGCAAGGCAGCGGTCACGATCAGGAGCTTGTCTTTTTCCTGGGGACTGAGATGCATGGACTGGCTCGGTCGTTATCAGTGTGTCCTTACCGCGGGCACAGCAGTGTTCGTTTTGAACGATGATGGCGGCAAAGGCTGTTCCTGCAGAGGCCAGACCCGTGGGATCTGTGGAGCGCTCAAGGCGCGCAGGGCGCGGGTGCGAGCCCAGATGCGGCTGAACCAGAAGCGGGCATCGCGGCTGGACGGACCGGAATAACGGGCCACCAGGCCTTGGTCCAAGGCGCTGCACCGCATCGTGCCGTTCAGGCCTTCGCGATCGCTGCGGACCAGCTCCAGTAGTTGCGTCAGAGCTTCGCCGTTCAATGGCATCGGCGCAGCCCACACCAGCGACCCGAACACCGGCCTTTTGTTCAGCCCGTGCTGGTCGTTGAGGGCATCGCCCCCCAAGTCCAGCCGGTCCACCAGTTCCCAGCGACTGGCTTGATGAGGTTCGACACTGCGTCGGCAGAGGCTCAGGGCTGAGCGCCAGCGACCCTGCTGCAGGGTTTCCCCGGCGGCGGTGCGGCCTAGCCGCACGATTTCCGCGCTGAGAAAGGAGGCGTTGGCGGGTAGTTGCACTGTCAGATGCTGCTCAAAGAGGGCATTGGCATAGAGCACCAGCTCCTGGGGTAGCCATTCCAGATCGCTGCTGTTCGCCAGCTTGCAGTGCACCTGTTGACGGGCCCATTGGCCTTCGGGGTGCAGGCGGCTGCGACCGATGGATCCGTAGACCTTCTGGGCGGCGACGCTGGTGATCAGGCAGCGGCTGTTTGTGTTTAAGTCCAGCGCAATGCTGAGTTGATCGCCTCCCACGAGTCCTCCTGCTGTGTGAAGGATTGGCAGTTCACAGCGGCCGTTTTTGCCCTGTTCAGCCCGCAGAAGCTTGAACGGGGCGCTGCAGCCCCCTTGGTGAACTGTGCCTGCGTCGCCGTGCTCGGTCTGCCGGTGTTCAAACCGCAGCTCGCAGCGGCCATGCCAGGGATCGAGGCGTTGCATTCCCCCACGCTCGGTTCTCGAGCTGCGATGACCTGTAGCAATCAACACCAAATCAAGGCAGACGGCTGGGCAGGCTCAGGGTGAAAGGGGAGCAGCCTTGGACGACAACGCGATGAGTGACAACGTGAGCGATCACAAACCGATCGTGTTGGAGCATCGCCAAGTGGGTGAGGCCGTTGGAGATTTTCCGCCCGACCGCCGCCTGCAATTGCCGCTCACGGCTGAAGAACGCACGGTGCTTCGCGGGCGCCGCTGCAGCGATTGTGGGCTTTCTCTTTTGCTTCAGTTGCCTCGGGAGGGCCCCCTTCAGCCCGGTGATCGCTTGTTGGATCGTTCCCGGAGCTGGGAGGTGGTGGTGATTGCGGCGCCGGAACCGTTGCTGCGGGTGCAGGCGGATTCAGTCTTGGAGCTTCTGCAGGCGGCGTATCACCTCGGTAACCGCCATGTGGCGCTGGAGCTCCACGACGGGGAATTGTTGTTGCTAAAGGATTCGGTGCTGGAGGCGATGTTGCGCAGCCGTGGCTTGCGTGTGAGTGCCTGTGAGCGTCCGTTTCTTCCGGAGGGAGGCGCCTATGGAGGTAGTCCCAGCCATGCCCACCGCCACAGCCATGTCCACAGCCACAGCCATGAAACGCCATGACCTCCCTGGCGTTGCTCCAGTTGGTGAGCCCGGCTTTGCCGGTGGGAGCGTTCAGTTACTCAGAGGGGTTGGAGGTCTTGATCCAGGCCGGAGCGCTGAAGAGCGAGGCTTGCCTTGAGCAGTGGTTGATCGCCGAGTTGGAGCGGGGAACGCTGCGGCTGGAGGCTGCATCTCTTTCCATTTTGATGACTGACTTGAATCGCTGGATGAACGGCGCTGATCAGTCGGCTCGTTTTCGTTTGCTGGAGCTGGATGGTTGGCTGCTGGCCACCCGTGAAGCTGCGGAGGTGCGGGCTCAACAACGTCAGATGGGGGGGTCTCTACTCCAGCTGTTGGCCGATATGGGTCATCCACTGACAGAACCAACCCCCCTGGCCTGGCCGGGGGCATGGGCTTGGGCGGCACTGTCGCTGGGGGTGTCGGAGGCTGACACGGTGGAGGGCTACCTCTACAGCTGGGTCGCCAATCAGCTCAGTGCGGCCGTGCGTCTGTTGCCTTTGGGCCCGACCAGGGCTCAGGTGCTTCAGCACCGACTGTTGCCGCGGATCGCTGCCGAGGCCCAAAAGCTCCTCGCTGCTGATCCACGGACCTTGTGGTCAGCGGGCGTGGGGGCATCACTGGCGCAGCTGTCCCATGCTGAGTTGTATTCCCGTTTATTCCGAAGCTGATGGGGAGCAAATTGCGGCTGGGTGTGGCTGGACCGGTGGGGTCCGGCAAAACCGCTCTTGTGGAGGCGCTTTGCCGGCGACTGCGGGATCAACTGCAGTTGGCGGTGGTCACCAATGACATCTACACCCAGGAAGATGCTCAGTTCTTAACTCGTGCAGGAGCTTTGGAGCCGTCGCGGATTCGCGGTGTGGAGACCGGTGGCTGTCCCCACACGGCCATCCGGGAGGACTGCTCCATCAACAGGGCGGCGGTGGCGGAGTTGGAAGCTCAGTTCCCAGCTCTGGATCTGGTGTTGGTGGAGAGCGGCGGCGACAATCTGGCGGCCAGTTTTAGTCCGGAGCTGGTTGATCTCTGTATTTACGTGATTGACGTGGCCGCAGGCGACAAGATCCCACGCAAGGGCGGCCCCGGGATCACGCGTTCGGATTTGCTGGTGATCAACAAGATCGACCTGGCGCCTCTGGTGGGAGCTGACCTGGCCGTGATGGAGCGCGACTCCCTACGCATGCGCGGCGATCGCCCCTGGTGTTTTACCAACCTGCACAGCGGTGAGGGGCTGGATTTTGTGGTGGCATTTGTGTTGCGACAACTACCGAATGTTGAGTCGATTTCCTCGTTTTGAGGGCTGATTGGTCTGTTTGGTAGTCAGCGCTACTAGTGAAGGTTTGCCTCGCTGAGAATGTCATGAGTGCTAACGCAACTGTCAGCACTCTTAATTCACCATGTCTCAACCGTTGTCAAAACGTATCCTGATCAGCCTGGCGGCGGCCTCTCTTGGCTTGACAGTCACGGCTTGTGGTGGTGGTGATCAGGCCTCCAATGTCGAGTACGACGACACCGTGAAGGTTGGAATTCTTCATTCCCTCACTGGCACGATGGCTATCTCCGAGACCACCTTGGCGGAGACCGAGAAAATGGCGATCGCTGAGATCAATGCCGCCGGTGGCGTTGAAGTGGACGGCAAGAAATACAAGATCGAGTACATCGTCGAAGACGGTGCGTCTGATTGGCCCACCTTTGCCGAGAAGTCCAAGAAGCTGATCGACCAGGACCAGGTGCCTGTCGTTTTCGGTGGCTGGACCTCCGCCAGCCGCAAGGCCATGCTTCCCGTCTACGAATCGAAGGACGCCTTCCTCTACTACCCAATTCAGTACGAGGGCCAGGAGTGTTCCAACAACATCTTCTACACCGGTGCCACTCCGAACCAGCAGTCGGAGCCTGCCACCAAGTTCATGTATGAGAAGTCGCCTGCTGCTGGCAAGCCCTTCTTCCTCGTGGGTTCGGACTATGTCTTCCCACGCACCTCCAACACCATCACCAAGGAACAGCTCAAGTCCCTGGGTGGCGAAGTGGTCGGTGAGGACTATCTGCCCCTCGGCAACACCGAGGTTGCTCCGATCATCGCCAAGATCAAGAAGGCCCTGCCCGATGGTGGTGTGATCATCAACACCCTGAATGGTGACCAGAACGTCGCCTTCTTCAAGCAGATTCAGGACGCCGGCATCACCCCCGATAACGGCTATTACGTGATGAGTTACTCCATCGCGGAAAGCGAGATTAAGGACATCGGAACTGAGTTCCTTGAGGGCCATTACGGTGCTTGGAACTACATGATGTCGATCGACACACCTGCTTCCAAGACTTTCGCGGAGAACTATAAAAAGTTCACCAAGGATCCTGGAGCTGTTGTCGCTGACCCTCAGGAGTCGGCTTACAACATGGTCTATCTATGGAAGGCTGCTGTTGAGAAGGCAGGCACTTTTGATGACGACAAGGTTCGTGAGGCCCTGATTGGAATCGAATTTGATGCCCCTCAGGGTCCTGTGAAAGTGATGCCTAACCATCACCTTTCTCAGACAGTTCTGATCGGAGAAATCGGTACCGATGGTCAGTTCAAGATTCTGGAATCCACTGATGGCCCTGTGGCTCCTCAGGCCTGGAACCAGTTCGAGCCCAGCTCCAAGGGTTTCGCTTGCGACTGGACCGACGCCTCCAAGGGCGAGAAGTACAAGCTCTGATGGCTCATTGAGGTCCTAACTGCTGAATGATTTCTGGAGGAATCCCTGCTGGGATTCCTCCTTATCTTTTGGTCTAATCGCTTAGTTAACCAATTTTCGTGCAACTGCTTTTTGAGAGCCTGTTCAACGGTGTAGCCATCGGCTCGGTGCTGCTGGTAGCTGCCCTCGGATTGGCGATCGTGTTTGGTTTGATGGGTGTGATCAATCTCGCGCATGGCGAGCTGATCATGCTTGGGGCTTACACCACTTATGTGGTTCAGCTGATCTTCAAGCTGCCTGTGTTTCAGCCTATTTACGACACCTATGTGCTGGTGGCGATTCCGCTGGCCTTCATCACAAGTGGCGTGGTGGGCATTCTTTTGGAACGCACCGTGATTCGCCGCCTCTACGGCAATCCTCTCGAAACACTCTTGGCAACCTGGGGCGTCAGCTTGATCCTGCAGCAGTTCGTGCGCAGTGTTCCACTGGCTCAGGCAGCTGGTGCGGTGCTTGCTCTGGTGCTTGGTTTTTCGTTGCCCTTGCTGCTTCCCAAGGCCCTGCTGCAAGGTTCTCGAGCTCGTTGGATGCGCGCCGGCAGCTGGGGTGTTTCGGCTCTTGTTGGTGTGGTGTTTGCCAATGGATTGGCATCTCAGGTCAGCCGGATCGCGCGTGCCACCTCTCGCAATGTGGA
Source organism: Synechococcus sp. WH 7805 (assembly GCF_000153285.1). Lineage (NCBI taxonomy): Bacteria > Bacillati > Cyanobacteriota > Cyanophyceae > Synechococcales > Synechococcaceae > Synechococcus > Synechococcus sp. WH 7805. Next base: position 1,754,418 of record NZ_CH724168.1, read on the forward strand.
TGTGACGGCACCCAAATGGATGCGCGGCGGGCTTGAGTTCGCCGATCTGACCTTCCCTGTGCCTCGTCTGGTGATCATCATGATCACGGTGGTGGCTGTTGTTGGCGTCACTTGGTTCCTCAACCGCAGCGTCTGGGGCATGCGCATTCGTGCCGTGACCCAGAACCGAGAGATGAGTGATTGCCTTGGTATCCCCACCGACACTGTCGACGTGCTCACCTTCGGTATCGGTTCGGGGTTGGCTGGCGTTGCTGGTGTGGCGGTGTCGTTGCTGGGTTCAGTTGGCCCGAATGTGGGGACGTCTTACATCGTTGGCTGCTTCATGGTGGTGGTGCTCGGCGGTGTGGGCAATCTGCTGGGCACGGTGCTCGCCTCTTTCGCCATCGGCTTGCTGACCGACCTCATTGGTGCAGGGCGGTTGCTTTCGATCTGGCCTGGTATGCCCGCCCCCCTGGAGGGAGTGGTGAAATTCTTCGCCACCACAAGCATGGCCCAAGTGATGGTCTTCGCTCTGATTGTGGTGTTCCTGCAGTTCCGTCCAGCGGGTCTGTTCCCGCAGAAGGGACGCATGGTGGAGGCCTGACGTCATGATCCAAGCCTTTCAACGCCGTCGCTGGTCCCTCGTTCTCGTCTGGGTTCTGATCGTTGCCGTGGTGGTGGCAGCACCAGCGGTGCTTCCTGTGTTTCGGCTCAACCTGTTAGGTCGTTTCCTTTCCCTGGCGATCGTGGCCCTCGGCATTGATCTGATCTGGGGTTTTACCGGATTGCTCAGCCTCGGTCAGGGCATCTTCTTCGCTCTTGGTGGCTATGGGGCGGCGATGTATCTCCAGCTCAATAGCTCTGCCAGTCATCCCAACGGCATCCCGGAGTTCTTCAGCCTTTACGGCGTGGATCGACTGCCCTTTTTCTGGGAACCCTTCTACAACCCTCTGTTCACGCTGATTGCCATCTGGCTGGTGCCGGCGTTGCTGGCTGCGCTGCTCGGCAACATGGTCTTCCGCAACCGCATCAAGGGGGTCTACTTCTCGATCCTCACCCAGGCGGCTTTGCTGGTGTTTTTCAATTTTTTCAATGGCCAGCAGAAGCTGATCAACGGCACCAACGGTCTCAAAACCGATGTGACCAAGCTGTTCGGCCAGATGGTGGGTTCGCCCGAGATGCAGCGATGGTTCTTTTGGATCACTGCTGTGATCGTGATCTTGGCCTGGCTGTTTGTGCGCTGGTTGGTTCGTGGTCGCTTCGGCGATGTGTTGATCGCGATCCGTGATGACGAGCCGCGGCTTCGGTTCACTGGCTATAACCCCACCCTCTTCAAGACCATTGTGTTTGCGATCGCCGGTGGGCTTGCGGGTATCGGCGGTGCCCTCTTCACGGTGCAGTCGGGGATCGTTTCACCCCAGTACATGGCGGTTCCCTTTTCGATCGAAATGGTGATCTGGGTTGCAGTAGGTGGTCGCGGCACGCTGGTCGGTGCCATTCTCGGCGCCGTCTCGATCATGTATGCCAAGAGTCTGGTGAGCGAGGCGATGCCTCAGAGCTGGCTGTTTATCCAGGGTGGACTATTCATTTTGGTGGTCACGGCTCTACCGGAAGGCGTCATCGGTTGGTTCCGCACGGACGGCCCTCGCAACCTGCTGTCCCGCCTGGGTTTGGGTCGTCGAATTGCCACCTACCCCCAGTTGGAAATCGACGGTCAAGAGGAGGTGCAGCCATGAGTGCCCCCCTTTTGGAGTTACGCAAGATCACTGTCAGCTTTGACGGCTTTTTAGCCCTACGCGATCTCAATCTCAGTCTCCAGCCTGGTGAACTGAGGGCGGTGATTGGTCCCAATGGGGCTGGCAAAACCACCTTTTTGGATGTGATCTCCGGAAAGACGGCCCCTACTGAAGGCGAGGTGGTGTTCCAGGGTCGCTCACTTCTTGGTACTCAGGAGTACCGCATCGCTCGGCTCGGCATCGGTCGCAAATTTCAGAGTCCGCGTGTGTTCGAGAAGCTGAGTGTGGAAGAGAACCTGGCGCTGGCTGTCAGTCAGCCCAAACAGCCATGGTCGCTGTTATTTGGTGGCTTGAATGCCACACAGCGCGATCAGGTGCATCATTTGATGGGCATCGTCAATTTGCAAAACCGGGCTCACTGGATGGCAGGAGCTCTCTCCCATGGTCAGAAACAGTGGCTGGAGATCGCGATGTTGGTTGGTCAGGATCCTGACCTTCTTCTCGTTGATGAGCCGGTGGCTGGTCTCACCGATGAGGAGACGGATCTCACCGCTGATCTACTCAAATCGTTGGCAGGAGATCACACCGTGCTGGTGATTGAGCACGACATGGAATTCATTCGCCGCTTGGAGAGCCAAGTAACGGTGTTGCATGAGGGTCATGTGCTCTGTGAGGGAACGATGGATCAGGTTCAGGTTGATTCGCGTGTGATTGAGGTGTATCTCGGAACAACGGAGCAGCAGAAATGATGACAGAACTTCTTGAAATCCATGGTCTGAACACCTATTACGGCGAAAGCCACATCCTTCGGGATGTTGACCTCACTGTGAAGGCTGGTGAGATGGTTTGCTTGATCGGTCGTAATGGTGTGGGCAAGACCACGCTGTTGAAGTCGTTAATCGGTCTCTTGCGGCCTCGTCGAGGTGAGATTGTCTTCAACGGTGATTGCCTCGACCGCCAAGCTCCTTACCAACGTGCCCGCGCTGGACTGGGGTACGTGCCACAAGGGCGAGAAATTATTCCTCAGCTGACGGTCGAGGACAATTTGTCGCTTGGGATGGAAGCGTTGCCCGGGGGGCTCAGGGGAAACCGGAGTATTGATCCATTTGTTTATGACCTTTTCCCTGTCCTGAAGGAATTTCTGCCAAGAAAAGGTGGAGACCTCAGTGGCGGCCAGCAGCAACAATTAGCCATCGCCCGAGCCCTGCTCGGTAAACCTAAGTTGTTGTTGCTCGATGAACCAACCGAAGGTATTCAGCCCAATATTGTGCAGGATATTGAAGTTGCGGTACGCCGAATCATCGCTGAAACAGGCACTGGTGTACTGCTGGTGGAGCAGCACCTGCATTTTGTTCGGCAAGCGGATCGCTATTACGCGATGCAGCGTGGAGGCATTGTGGCCAGTGGTCTAACCAGTGAATTAAGTCAGTCGGTGGTCGATCAATTTCTCAGTGTTTAATCCACTATCAAGTGATCGATCAGCATGCCCAGAGAGACGTGGTAGGAGACTCATCGGCTGATTTTTCATTTAATGCATAATCAGATACATCGGCGCGAATGTGAAGCATTTGTCCTTGTGTCGACATCCGCCAAATCTCAAGTCTGCTGTCGAGTGGTGCCTCGAACCAGAACAATTCTTTAGGCATTAAAACCTTTTCTCGATAGAATTGTCCTTCGCCAATGCACTTCAATATGACCATGCGGTCGGTTTCATTGTTGTACATGCATTCGATCATGGGCATCAAGAGGTTGGAGACAAGGATCGTATTTTTGAGCAGATAGAAGTGTTGGTTTGGCGACCGAACTTCACTTGCTTTAGCTTTTCTTCATGACTCATGCTTGCGCTCAAGCCGCAGTGCTGGTGGCTGAGCGGCGTTCAGCGGGGGAAGTCAAGGTGGGGCAATTGGGCCGACGTGGACGCCTTGCTCCCTGACTGCGCATGGTGGACGCTCGGTCGGCACGTCCTGCCAGGGCGAGGTCGGAGGCAAAGGACGGATTGCAACTCTGCAGCCTCGACCAGCTCGGCAGTTGATGGGCGATTGGCGATGCCATTAGAGACGTGAGGCCAGGCCTCAGGAGTTCGGAGAAGCGATGGACCGCCAGTTCTTCTCCATGTCGGTCGTAGGGCAACCGATTGATCGCTGAGTCGAGTCCGAACTGACGCACCCTGTCTTCGCCAACCCGTCGGTACAGCACTTCCAAGGTGGGCAGTTGATCCATGGACACCACGCATCCTTCGTGTTCCATCAGGCTGCGCAACACCGTGCAGAAGATTTCGCTGGCCATGCGTTGGAGTCCCTCATTTGGACGTTGACCCAGGCTCTTGTGCTTGTGGTCGAAAAGACCCAGGTCCACCTGGGCGATTCGGCTGGGTGCTACGTGCCGATACACCTCCGAGAGCAAGCCCATTTCCAGGCCCCAGTCCGATGGGATGCGCAGATTCATGGCGAGATCCCTTGTAAAAGCGAACTCCCCTGCCAGTGGGTAGCGAAATGTCTGGAGGTAACGGAGGTAGGGCAGTGGTCCGAAGATCTGCTCCAGGCTCGTCAGTAATGGGCCTACAAACAAACGGGTGGCTCGGCCCTGAAGGGCTTGGGTTTCCAGGGAAAGCCTGCTGTAGAAGGCTTTCACGTACGCCATTCCGTGGGATGGGTCGAGCAGGGGTCTGAGCATCCGTTCCGGATAGCCGGAGCCAAAGGTGCGAATGTCAGCGTCGAACAGGCCGATGACTTCAGCGTGCTGACAGGCAACGCCCAGGCCTTGCCATACCGCCCAACCCTTGCCGGGAGGACCAGTCAGATCGAGGCCATGCTGGTCCATCGACGTCAGGATCTCTTTCACGGCCGGACCGTTCGTCCAATGCACCTGCACTGGGAAAGGCATGTCGGCGAAAAACTCTTCTGCAGCCTTCACATCGGCTGCACTGTCCGCTGACAGTGCGATCACCAGATTGGAGAGTCCCGTGAGCGAGGAGAGTGTGTCGCGGATCAGGCGCAGAGCGGGTCTGCTGAATTCCTCCATGAGGCATGGAATCAGCAGAGCGGTTGGTCTCTGCTGAAGCTCCTTGTTGAAGGCGATGGCATTGAGATTGCCCAGGCTGTAGTCGTGAACCGTGGCGATCAGGCTCTGCTGAAAATCCATGCGGTGTTCGATGCAACAACGGAAAGAAGGCCGCTGCTTCATACCTGAAGAATGTTCAGGTGAAACAGAATGCAGCTTCAGAGCGAGCGAACGCTGCGAAATCTGCTGTCAAGCCTTTACTCAAGCCATCCTTCCTGGGATCTCGAGGCGTTGTCGTCGCAATTGCTGCAGATTCTTAGCTCCGCATCAGGAAATGGCGATATCCCCACCAAAGGCAATCCCTGGACTGTCGACGATGTGGTGCTGATTACCTACGCCGACACTGTCGTTGAGGCCGATCAGCCGGCTTTGGTGAGCCTTCGCACTTTTATCAACAGCCAGCTCTCCGATTTCGCAGGGGTCATCCACGTCTTGCCGTTCCTGGAAGCCTCGAGTGATGGTGGATTCGCCGTGGCTAGTCACGACTGTCTGGAGTCCCGCCATGGTGATTGGAATGACCTGGCTGATCTTGCTGAGGGGCGCAAGTTGATGGCTGATCTGGTGTTGAACCATGTCTCGGCATCCCATCCCTGGGTGCGTCAGTTCTTGCGTGATCAGGAGCCGGGTCGGTCCTGCGTTCTGGAGGCGTCTCCTGATCCTTGTTGGGACAACGTCGTCCGTCCCCGCAGTTCTGCCCTTTTTACCAAGCTTCAAGGCCCCATCAGCATGCGTCAGGTCTGGACCACCTTTGGACCTGACCAGGTGGATGTGGATTGGAGCCATCCCGAGGTTTTGCTTGGATTCACCCGTTTGCTTGCCCGCATGGTGGCCCATGGGGTGAGATGGATCCGTCTTGATGCGGTGGGGTTTGTCTGGAAGGAACCAAACACCAGTTGCATTCACCAACCTCAAGCCCACCAGCTTGTGGAAATCTTGCGTCAGTTGCTGACCATCGCTTGCCCCGACGGAGTGGTGGTCACGGAGACCAATGTTCCCGAACAGGAGAATCTGTCGTATCTGCGCACAGGGAGAGAGGCCCATCTGGCCTACAACTTTCCCCTGCCACCGCTGCTGCTTGAGGCGGCTGTCAGCGGCTCCGCTGATTTGCTCAATCTCTGGTTATCGCGCTGGCCATCGCTGCCAGAGTCGACGTCGTTGCTCAATTTCACCGCCTGTCATGACGGCGTTGGGTTGAGACCTCTCGAGGGATTGATGCCGCCCTCACGCCTTATGGACCTCTTGATCGCGTGTGAGCAGCGCGGAGGCTTGGTGAGCCATCGCCGGTTGGCTGATGGTAACGAGGTCCCCTATGAGATCAACATCAGTTGGTGGAGTGCCATGGCGGATGGGGGCCTCGACCCCAGCTACTGGCAGAGGGAACGCTTCCTGCTGACGCAATTGATGGTTCTGGCTCTGCCCGGGGTGCCTGCGTTGTATCTGCCGGCTCTGCTCGCCACTGCCAATGATCTTGGTCGCTTCAGGCGCACGGGTCACCGACGTGATCTCAACCGACCCCAGTTCAAAAAATCCTCGGTGGAACGGCGTCTGCAGGATCCTGACAGTGATGCGGCAGCCGTTTTGGTTGCGCTCAAGCAGGCGATTGCGGTGCGGGCGACGCAGCCGGCGCTGCATCCGGATGGCCAACTTCAGGTGCTGACCCCGGACCGGGTGGATCGCGTTGTGCTGCATCGATCCCATGCGGGTCATGACCTTGTGGCGGTTCATAACGTCACATCGACCCGTCTCACCTTGGATCCCTTTGGCTTGCTGGATTTGGAGGACACAGACCCATGGGTCGATTGCCTCAGTGGTCGCACCCTTGAACCTTGCAGACGACATCTGCTGAACCCTTATGAAGTGCTTTGGCTGGTGAGGTCATGACGACGGGACTGGAGCGTCAGTGGTGGGTGGTTACCGACCTCGATGGCACGTTGATGGACCATCGCTACGACTGGGCGCCGGCTTTGGACACGATTCGTCTCCTTCAGCGTCGAGGAATTCCCGTCATCCCCTGCACAAGCAAAACCGCCGAAGAAGTCCGTCGTTTTCGTGAACAAACCGGTCTCAGGGATCCGTTCATCGTCGAGAACGGGGGAGCCATTCATGGTGAGAACGCCGATGGCAGCCTCTGGCAGCAGATGCTCGGTCCGACATGGAAGGAGCTGCGCCCGCAGCTCTCGCAGTTGTCACGGGATTTAGGACAACCGCTGCAGGCGCTTGATGATCTCAGTGATCAGGAGGCTGATCGCTTGCTGGGCCTTGGCGGGGAGGCATTGCGACAGGCCCAGCGTCGGGCCTGCAGCGTGCCGTTCGTGTCTCCAGTGGATTCCGAGTCCCGCAGGCGTCTGCAACAGCTGGCGAAGGCCCGTCAGCTTGCGATTGTGCAGGGAAATCGCTTGGGCCATCTGCTGGGTGCTGACGTCAGCAAAGGCCGGGCCCTGGCGGTGCTGAAGCAGCGCCAGGGTGCATCTGAAGTCGCTGTTCTGGCTTTGGGAGATTCGCCCAATGACCTTCCTTTGCTGCATGCCGGCGACTGCTCGATCGTGGTGCCAGGGGTGGAGGGACCACACCCCGCTCTGCAAGACGGGCTGCACAACGGCTGCTTCCAGTTGGCACCAGCTCCCCATGCGCTGGGGTGGGCTGCAGCCGTTCAGCGCTGGCTTCCAGGACTTCTCGATGACCTGGATCAAGTGGATTGAGTGCTGCCGGTCGGTTCCGTCAGCGTGGTGATGGCATGGGGTGAGGCTTCCGTGAGCGCACTGTTCACCGCCAGTGGCATCACTGCCATGGCCAACCCTGCCAGCACGGTGAGGTGCCAGCCCATGGGCAATTCCAGGGGCTGGCCTGTGCTGAACAGTTCCATGTCGAGAATCAACAGACCGAGATACAGCGTCCACCACAATGCGCTTGTCAGCTCAATCGGTTGGCCTTTCCAGGCGTTGCTGAGGGCGTAGATCAGGCTGGGAACCGTAATCACCAGCACGGCTCCTTCCAAAGCCTCGCGCCCGCTCCAGCTCGTCGCCCAGGTGGCCATCACGAAGGCCATGCCGCTGAGCAGCCAGGGACAGGGAATCTGAAAGCGCCTGGGAGCATTGGGAAGTTGGCGGCGCAGGGCCAGCAGGCTCACCGGGCCCATGGCCAGGGCGATGATCAAAGTGGAGGTCAGAAAGCTGACCACTTTCTGCCAGCTCGGCGCCATCCATAGAAGGATCGTGCTGATTACCAGACTGCTGATCAGCGACCAGTGGGGGACCCCCCGACTGTTTATCCGCCCGAGAGCGCCTGGAAGCAGTCGGCACTCTCCCATCATCCAGCTCACCCGTGCGGAAATCCCCAGGTAGGCCATGCCTGTGGCACCGGGGGAGGCCACGGCATCGATGAGCAGCAGGGTGGCCACCCAGCCCAGGCCAAGACCTGTGGCCAGCGCCACGAGCGGCCCCCCATGGGCACTGAGGCTGAGACGGCTCCAACCCTGCTGCAAGGCCTCCGGCGGGACGCTGACGAGAAAGCCGAGCTGCAGTACGAGATAAATCAGCAGACACAGGCCAAGTCCGACCCCCATGGCCAGAGGGACATTGCGCTGGGGATTGCGCACTTCCCCGGCGAGGTCCATGGCGGTGCGGAAGCCCAGCAGGCTGAACAGGATGCCACCGCTGCCGATCGCATCCACCAGCGTGTCTTGCTGTCCTGGTGCAGGGATTTGAAGGTTGTCCCAGTGGCCTGCAATCAGCATCAGGCTGATGGATACCAGCAGGGGAACCACCAGCTTCCAAAGGGTGAGGCCATCAATCCAGCGCGCCAGTTGGCTGACGCCTGCAAGGTTGATCCAGGTAAACAGCACCAGCAGGGCCACCGCCACAAGCTGCCCGGCGCCAGTGAGGTACTGGGAGCTACCCACATCGCGGGTGAGCCAGGGGAGAACACTCGAGAGGTACTGGAGCAGGGCGAGCACTTCGATCGTGGGTAGCGATACGTAAGAGATCCAGGCACTCCATCCGCCGATGAAGCCGGATAAGCGACCGTGGCTGAGCAGGGGAAGCTGGGCCAGGGCCCCGGAGCTGTTCACCAGTGCGCCAAGTTCAGCGAACACCAGCGCCAGCAGAAAGGCCATGGCGCCGCCGATCACCCAGGCCAGCAGGCTTGCGGGGCCTGCGATCCGGGCGCAGAAGTAAGGAGCGAACAGCCAGCCTGAGCCGATGGTGCCGGTCACTACCGTGAGAATCAGGGATGTGACGCCCAGGTCGCGTTTAAGAGTCGCTGCCAAGGATCAGGATCTTTCGGTGGATCTGGGATGGGAGAAGGTTGGCAGATGCCATGGAGTGGCGCATGGAACAACCGCGGAAGCACGTTTTCGTGTTTGTTGAGTAACGAATTTAACGCTATTGCGTAACGCTTAGGCCTTCAAGAGTCCTCGCCAGAGTTGTTCTGGATTCGAGCACGGTCGCAGTGCCTGTTCATTCAGCATCTGCAGGGGCCGACAGCTCAGGCTGTTGATCAGCAGAGCTTGATCCCCGGTTTGCAGGTCGGGGCCAAGGTGCGCTTCCACGGCCAGACCCACCTCCAGAGCCCGGGCCCGCATCACCCCGGGCAAGCAGCCGCTGCTCAGAGGTGGTGTGAGCCACTCCTCCTGCCGCCGCACGAGCAGGTTGGCGCTGTCGCCGCAGCAGAGCTCTCCGCTGGTGTTGCGCAGCAGGGCCAGTTCAGCCCCGTGCGTTTGGGCTTCGCGGCGGGCCTGAATCGCCTGGCCGTAGGCAAAGGTTTTGCAACGGCTCAACCGGCTGGAGGCGTTGCGTTGCTCTTCAACGCTGATCCAGGCTTGGGCAGGTGTGAAGCAGGGGTGATGGCGCTGCAGAGTGAGCCAGAAGCAGTGTGCGTTGCGATCGGGTTGGCCAGGGGACAGGCCAATGCCTCGGTTGGCTGCCTGGCCTCGGCTCCAGTTCAGCCGCAGGGTGCCGGCCCGGCCAGGCCTGTTGAGGTCTGCCTTGGCGATGCCCTCTTGAATCAGCGGCTGCAGCCAGGACTGGCTTGGTGGCGCTGCCATGCCCAGAAGGGCTGCGCCGTGCTGCCAGCGCAACAGATGAGCGCCTAGTAACTGGGCGTTCCCGTTGAGGATGAGCACGGTTTCGAACAGGCCGTCTGCGAGCTGCAATCCCCTGTCCGTCAAGGGGAGACCCAAGGTCTTGGCTTCGCGCCAGTGGCCGTTGATCCATCCCAGTACCGGAGCGCTCATGCCAGCGCCTCCAGCAGGGGCAGAAGTTTCCAGTCGAGTTCCTCGGCTTCCTCTGCAGGATCGGAGTCGGCCACGATCCCGCATCCCGCGTGCAGGCGGAGCTGGTGGTCCTTGCGCAGGAGGGAGCGAATCAGGATGTTGCTGTCGAAGCCGCCATCCCAGTCGATGTGGAGGATCGAGCCGCAGTAGGGGCCTCGACCCAGAGGCTCCAGCTCCTGCAGTCGCTGGCAGGCGCGCAGCTTGGGAGCGCCGGTGATCGAGCCCCCCGGCCAGCTGGCCTGCAGCAGATCCACCCAGGACGTACCAGGACGCAAGTGGCCGGTCACCACTGAGGTGAGGTGATGCACTCGCGCATAGCTTTCAAGCCGCACCAGTTCTGGCACCTGAACGGATCCCGGTTCGCAGACGCGACCGAGATCGTTGCGCAGCAGATCCACGATCATCACGTTTTCGGCCCGGTCCTTGGCGCTGCATACCAGCTCCGCTGCGAGGGCATCGTCGATCAGGGGGTCGGCATGGCGTGGACGGGTGCCCTTGATCGGTCGTGTCTGCACAGAGCCCTCCGGATCCACTTGCAGGAACCGCTCCGGGGAGGTGGAGAGCACCGCTTCGCCGGCGGCCGCTCCGCTGCCGATCAGCACACCGCTGAACGGGGCCGGACAGCGCCGACGCAGGCGTCCATACAGGTCCAGGTTGCTGAGTGGGGCCTGCAGCTCAGTTGTGGCACAGCTGGTGAGATTCGCCTGGAATAGATCGCCGCTGGCGATCAGTTCCCGGATGCGAATCACGCCGGCCATGAAGGTGTTTCGATCGCTCTGGCGTTTCCAGGTGCAGCCCAGGGCATGTGGAGGGTCTTCAGGAACCGTGTCCTCGCCCAGGCTGCCCAGGAGGTTTTCCATTGCTGAGTAACGATCCGGGTCGACTCCTTCGAGAACAAGCTCTTCCGTACCGAGATCGAAGCGCAGGACAGGGTCATGGCGGGCAATCCAGAGGCTGGCCATGCGGTCCCTGCGCCAGGGGTTGCCGGGTTCCGTCCAGGCGGCAGCGTCAAAACTCAGCCAACCGGTCCAGTGTCCCGTCGTCAGCTCCCGCAGGGTGGTGAAGGGATTGCGGGCGTCGGCATCTCCAGGTAATCCGCGGCAACAGTGTTGCTCGACGGGGTCCACCGCAAGGGTGATGTTTCGCCCAAGGGCGCCGCCGTCGCCGTCGAGCCAGATCAGTCCCTGCTCACCGTGGCGTTGGGCGAGCGCTGCGGCGGCCCTGGCAGGATCAATCCAGCGCATTGGCCTGCGCAGCAGGGTCATCGTCTGGAGGGGCTGCAGAGGTCGTCCCGACCGGCCGCGCTGAGGGCTGCATCGCGGATGCGACAACTGTCGCAGCGACCACAGGGCACGGCACCGCCGCTGTAACAGCTCCAAGTGCTCTCAATCGGCACACCGAGGCGCAGGGCTTCTTCCACGATGCGTTGTTTGCTCCACTCCACCAAAGGAGCCCAGAGCCTGGGCCCCCGGCCTTCCCTGCCGACTTTGCTGCTGAGATTGGCCAGAGTCTGGAAGGCACGCAGATAGTCAGGCCTGCAATCCGGATAGCCGGAGTAATCCACGGCATTGATGCCCAACACCACCTGCTCGGCACCGCGGGCTTCCGCCAGACTCAGCCCGATGCTGATGAACACCGTGTTGCGACCAGGCACATAGGTGCTGGGAATCGCATCCTCTTGAACCCCGTCAGTGGGGAGGGATAGCGTGGTATCCGTGAGGGATGACCCTCCCCAGCTGGCCAGGTTCACGCTGATGGTGTGATGTTCGAGCAGGTTCAGGGCCAGGGCAATCTCCTTGGCGGCCTGTAGCTCCCGGCGGTGGCGCTGGCCGTAGTCGAACGACAGACCGATCACGCGGCAGCCGGCTGCTTTGGCCAGCGCGGCGGCGGTGGCGGAGTCAAGCCCTCCGGAGAGCAGGGCGATCGCAGTGGTATCGGTCATGCTGGACATTCTGTTGCCGCGCTGATGTCGACGATGGCGTTCACTCAGTCCCTGAAGACGATTTCCGGCTGTGGAATCTGGGCCTCACTGCTCCTGGTCAGCGGTCTGGAACCTGCGTCAGCGATTCCTCGCCTGAACCTGAGTGGTTATCCCCAACCCGCACCAGGTCTGCAGCGCTGGGTGATTCAGCCATCCGGGCTGCTGCCGAAGAGCAGTGATCCGACAGTGTCCTCCCATCCGCTCGACTGGCGCATTCAATTGATTGTGGGTCAGGAGGTGACATTGGACTGCAACCAAAAGCAGCTGTCTGGCCCTGGGATGACCATGCGCATGCTGCCGCAGGCTTCGGGTAAGGCCCTGTTCGAAGTGAAGGCACCGTTAAGGGTGATCAGTACAAAAATGGCCTGCTCTCCTGAACAGCCGGTGAAACGCTCGTTCCTTTCCCTCGGCCGACAGCCCTACTTTGTGCCTTACAACCCATCTTGGCCGATTGTGGTGGATCTACCGAAGGGTGCAGAGTTGCGTTGGCGACTCTGGAAAGCGGAGACGTTGCAAAAAACAGCGATCAGCCTTTAAGTGATGACTGGCGTTGTCAAATTTGACGGAGCGAATCAGTTTTATTTTGGAAAGTTTGTAACAAGAGCTGGAGGTAGCTAACGCTGCGCAATTTGATATTGGCGGTTAAAGACATGCCCACTTGAAGGGGTAATTCTTTGCCGTCATTGAGTTTGAGTTGCTGACTGTCAAGCTTGATCGAAGCCGGGTAGGTATATTCCTGGCGCATCTGTTGAGGGTCAGGCGCAAGGGCGTCAGAACCTACAGATTTTACGGTTCCAGAAAGCACACCGAAATCTGTGGCGGGGAAAGAATCGATGCTGATATCTGCAGATTGACCAGGACGTACAAAACCTATCTTGCTACTGGGGATCTCAACATCGGCTTCCAGGGTGTTGAAGGGCACGATTTTCATTGCCACCTCCGAAGACATCGCCATGGAGACATAGCCTGGATTATTGAGTTTTAGATCAAACACAATGCCATCGGCTGGTGAGCGAAGGGTCTGGTTTTTATTGGTGACCCGCACATCGGTGAGATTTGCATTCAATTGAGCCCGCTCGCTGCGAAGTCCTGCCAGTTCTGCATTCAGTTGTTCAATTTGTTGGTCGATCAGGTTGATTTGACGACGACCATCTAATTCAAGCTTCGTGACTTCGCCCTTGATCTCCTCAACTCGGTTGCGCTGTTGGAGGTATTGGATGTCGGGGGTTGCTCCGATCTTTGCCAAACCTTCGAGGCGGTCGAGGATCTGTTTTTCAAGTTGGAGATTGGCGCGGGTGGTGCTCAATCCCTCTCGATTTAGATCGAGTGTTCGTTCCCTTTCCAGTAATTTGAGTTGAAACTGCTGTTCCTTTTGGATGATCTGGGAGGCTTTCTCTTCAACACCCTTGGTCAGTGATTTCAACTGTTCGGCTGTACTTTCCTGATCAAGGCGGATCAAAGCCTGTCCCTTTGTGACCCTTTGCCCGCCCTTGACGAGAATTTCCTCAACGATGCCACCGGGAGGGATGCGGACATCCTTCACGTTGCCTACGGGTTCAAGTTTTCCAGTTGCGATAACAACTTCTTCTGTTCTGGCGATGGCAAGCCAACCGATCCCGAGCACTGTGGTGCCAATGAGAGTCCAGGTGACTGATTTCATCCAAAAGCGGCTCTGCCGCAATACTGGTTCCTGATTGGAAACGTTTGTGACGCTGGTCTCGAGAGCGGAGCGGGCCTGCTGGATTAGCTTTCCACCTCGGTTTGACTGCTCCTGATCGTCAGGCTCTGGCAGGTTTTGAGGAGTCATCGTCATTTTAGTTGGAGTCCTGCTGGCGGTAGAGGGCGTAATAACGACCACGTTGATCCATTAATTCATCATGCGTTCCCTGTTCAACGACAGCACCCTGATGCATGACCACAATCAAATCTGCTCGGCGCACGGTGGTGAGTCGGTGAGTGATGAAAAAGACAGTACAGTCGTGTAGAGATTGAATGAGATTTTCGCAGACTTTTCTCTCTGTTTCGTAATCCAGAGCGCTTGTCGCCTCATCCATGACCAGGAGTTTGGGATTGGCCAGGAGGGTTCGTGCGATCGCAATACGTTGGCGCTGTCCGCCGCTGAGTGAGGCACCTCGTTCTCCTACCGGAGTGCTGTATCCGGCAGGTAGATCCATAATGAAGTCGTGGGCACAAGCCACCTGGGCGGCTAAAACAATTTGCTCACTCGTGGAATCTGGTTCCGTGAGTGCGATGTTTTCACTGACGCTGCCTGAGAACAAGAGTGGGTCCTGTGGCACGATGCCAATCTGGCGTCGTAGAGAATAAAGTTCTACTTTGTCGATGTCATAACCATCAATCAGAATGCGGCCTTCGCTTGGTTTGTACAAACGAGGGAGGAGTTTCATTAATGTGCTTTTACCACTTCCACTTTGTCCAACAATTCCAACGAAAGTTCCCTGTTTGATTTTTAGGGATACATTCGACAAAACCGGTGGAGTTCCAGGGGAGAAGCCGAACGTCAAATTGTCAAAATTGACAGCTCCTTCAATGGGGGGAAGAGGAACTTTAGCTTTATCTTGATCATCTGATTCCTGAGGAGTGTCGATAACATCAGCAAGACGTTCAAAGCTCACCCTCAGTTCCTGAATCGTTTGCCAGATGGATGAAAGCCTTAGCAGTGGCTGGGTCACATAGCCAGAAATAATTCTGAATGCAATCAGTTGACCCAGGGTCAAATCGCCTGAGAGAACAAGTGAGGCTCCAACCCACAAAACTAAAAGCTGTGAAATCTTTTGCAAGACCTGCGAAGTTTGGGTTAGCGCTGTTCCCGTGATTGTCTTTTCAAACGTTCTGTTAATGTATTGGCCATAGCGTTCCTGCCAAGTCCAACGGCTAATCATCTCGACGTTTTGACTCTTGACAGTCTGAATTCCGGTTAAAACCTCAACAAGATGACTTTGTGTGGAAGCATTTGCTTCCGCTGATTTTCGATATTGCCTTCGAAACAAAGGTGCTCCCAGCAATGTGAGTGCAACTTGAATGGGCAGTACTGCGAGTGCAATGAGGGTGAGAAGCCAGCTGTAAATCACCATCACGACGATATAGATCACCGAAAAGGCTGCATCTAATATCGTGGTGAGAGCTTGGCCGGTAAGGAAATTGCGGATCTTTTCGAGCTCACTGACACGTGAGCCCAGTTCTCCTACCGGACGACGATCGAAATAGCCGAGGGGAAGCCTCAGTAGGTGGTCGATCACTTCAGCACCCAATCGTTGGTCAATTCGGTTCGTGGTTTCAGCGAACAGATAAGTTTTGAGGCTTCCGAGAACGCCTTCCAGCAGGGTGACCGCAACAAGGGCGAAGCCCAAAACCTGCAGGGTGTCCAAACTTCTCTGGTTGATCACCTTGTCGATGATCACCTGAATCAGAAGCGGGTTGGCCAAGGTGAACAGCTGGACAACAAAGCTGGCTGCCAACACCTGGATGAGAACACCTCGGTAACGGTTCAGGGCTGGCCAGAACCACGAAGGGCCAAACGTTTCTTCCGGGGTCGTGCTCGTGCGATCGAGAAGCAGAAGATCAATTCCCTCCGGAAAAGAACTCTCGAGCTGATCAGGAGTGATTTCAAGAAATCCTTGACTGGGTGAGGCCAATACGAGGCCTCGCTGATCACTACGAATGGCGATTGCGAAGGATTGGCCCCATGGGATCAGGGTCGGTGTTTGCAAGCGCACCCCCATTGAGGCGGCCACCTTGGCGCCTGCAACGTGTAGTCCAAGACTGGCAGCAATTTGCCCGCAAAGTCGCAGTGTTGGGGTTTGAGATCTTCGCACTTGATCACGAAGGACCCGCTCAATTGCATCGCGTCGGAACGGAAGCTTCATGAGCTTCGTGAGCATCTGGAAGCAAGCCAAAGTCTCCTCAAGAGGCCCTTCGCCAGCCACGAAAAAATCACGGCTTTGATCACCCTGTTGATTGAATCGACTCACCGGAGGGCTTAATGGCGCTTGCGGGATCAGATTTTGATCTGTGGCGTCACTGCTTGGTGCGCTAATCACCTCTGGTTCCAGCACTGCGGATGGTGCATGGACTTCGAAAATCTCTAAAGCCTCGTCAGGCAGGGCAATCAATCTCAGCGGAAAACCGTGAATATCTTTCGGCCAATCATGAATCGCATCGATGTCAGTAATTTCATCGCCGAGCTTGCCAAAACTTTCGTTTTCGGGACGGCTGGCAACAAAGAACCTCAGATTATTGTTAAAAGCGCTTTGGATGGTTGGGATGTCGTCGGCAATCAGGAGCTGAGCATCCTGTTTCAGTTCACTCAGCAAGCTCTTGGTTACATTGCAGTGTTTTGGAGATCGGTTCGATAAAATGCGGAGTAGGTCAGCAAGTTCTGCATCCCAAAGCTTTTTTCTGCAGATGTCTGCAATGGCTTTGTCCTCATGAAGTAACGCCAGTAATTGGTCGTCGCTTAAAGACCTTGCGACAACTTCTGATGCAGCGCGTACTGTTTCACAACCGGCACCACGCAATAGCGAAACAACTCCGATGAAGCTGCCCGTTTCAAGTCGGTTCAGGGTGCTAAGCCGACCTTCTTCTTCGCCGAGTAATCGAGCGTTACCACTTTCTATGAGTAAAACTTGTCCAGGAATAAAACGCCTTTCGCAAATAGGTTGACCTAATTCGTATCGTTGTTGCTTGCCAAGTTCAAAGAACTTCTGGCTTAGTGGGGCTTCGCCTTCAACAATTGTCGTATTAGATGTCATGGGTTCGTAGCCACCTCTGAATTATGCCGACTATTGAGGGACGACAGAATTAAATTTGTTTCGATGCTCATCCAATTCTGAAGAAGCTCCGTGGCCATGCGCTGTCGCATTGTCTTGTCAAAATTGGCTTCCTGACGTTCTTCCAAGCGAGTCACAATCCACCATTGCTCGATTGGTATCGGCTCAAGAACAACTCCTATCTTGGCTGTGCGAAGAACATTGCGCAACGCTGGATGTGCACGCATCAGACTGGCAGGCCCCACTTTGCCGCGATTGTTTTTTTCTGGACCCTCGCTGTACTGCTTTGCGAGACTCTCGAAATCGGCTTCACCTGCTTCAAGCTGTAAATAAAGCTCGTGTGCTAGTCCGGAGTCTTGAACCCGCAATAGGCTGTATGTCGCTTGGTCAAGTGACTCCTTGCGCTCTAGGAAACGCGTTTCTGCCTGGGAGTCAAACCAGTCAATGGCAAGTTGGGAGAGTTTTGAGGGCAGGCTTACTTGTTCTAAAAGCTCCTCTTTGCTTAAAGCGTGTTCTTCCAGCCAGGTTTTAAGTTCTTTTTCATCTCGCAAGCCTTCTTGCTGACAATGATTTTTTAGGCAGTTCATGATCAACTCATTCGGGAGGTTGATGTTTTTTGTGGCTTCTTTTATGAATAGCCTTTGAACTAAAGATTTCAGAAGATCACAGCGGCGGAGCAGTTCAATGCTGTCGGCACCTAGGACAGCAAGAGAGGCTTCGACTTCAGTCTTGAAATTATCCATCGCTTTTGCTTTTCTAAAATTGTCTGAATAGAGTATAATGAGTATATCGGTTTATGCTTTTCATAACTAATCGAGAAGCGGGGCTAGATCCAGGGCATAAGCCTGCTGTCCTTGAAGGCGTCGCAGCTCTACGTGCAGATGATCTGTACTTGCTGAGCCGCTGCGTCCAACCCGACCGATTTGCTCACCGGCATGCACCAGCTGCCCTGGTCTCGCATCCGCTGTTTGCAGATGGGCATACACGGTCTGCCAGCCACGGCCGTGGTCGATCAGAACCGTAAGGCCATAGCCACTGATGGCCTGGGCTAGGAGCACCCGGCCGGAGAGCATGGCGAGTACGGGTGTGGCAGCTGGAGCGATCAGGTCATGTCCAACATGCATTCGCCAGCGCTTGCGCTGGTCTGAGTAGCGCCAGCCATAGGGCTGCACTTCTTTGGCGCGCTCGCCGAGTGGATACCGCAGTTGGAGCGTCTCCCCTGGGCGGAACGGCCTGTGAGAGGTGGGTAGCTGCCGTGGCCGCGAGGAACTGAGCAGCGCCAGGTTGGAGACTCCTGTGCGCTTCGGGACCCGTTGTGGGGGTTGCGGTTGTGCGTGCCCGCGGAGCCCCTGTCCGATGGCCAGCATCAGTGCCATGAGCAGCGCCAGGCGCATGGGGGCATCCGGTGTTGATGACCTGCCGGTTGTATCGGCTCAACGCACCCCAAGCCACTTGTGACTTTGCAGGCTGAGTCTCCAGCGGCCATCGCGGCGTGCAGCATCGAGCGCCAGCTGTTGGCCTTCGGCACTCTCCCATCCGGGTTGCAGCAGCCAGGTGGCCTGCGGTGCCTGTGCTGCCACCACGTCAGCGAAGAGCAGGTCGGCGGGTTCATGAACCACCACTTTCAGTTCATGGCAGCGCCTCAGCAGCTCTGCCCGGGGAGGCGCGTGTCGTTTCGGCGAAAGGGTGATCCAGTCGGGATCGCCACTGAGCGGGTCAACACCGCTGGTTTCCAGATGCAGGGGCAGACTGCGGAGAGAGCGGAGGGCCTGCGCAAGAGCGTCGAGGTTGTGATGCAGCGGTTCGCCGCCGGTGATCACCACAAAAGCCGCACCATCGCTGGCTGCAGCTGCTGCTTCTGTTGCAAGGCTGTCGATGGGCCGCAACGGATGTGAATCGGCTGGCCAGGAGTGTTTGGTATCGCACCAGCTGCAGCCAACACGGCATCCCGCCAGGCGGATGAAGAAAGCACTGCGGCCGGCATGGAGACCTTCTCCCTGGAGTGAGTGGAAGGTCTCCACCACAGGGAGAGAGCCGGAGGCCGGTGGATCCTGGCTCACGCTGTGGTTCTGATTTCGCTGGGACTGTTGGGCAGTCGTTGTTGGGCGGCTTCGATCAAGCCACGGAACAGGGGATGGGGTTGGCCCGGCCGGGAGAGGAATTCAGGGTGGTATTGGCAAGCAGTGAAGAACGGATGCTCCGGCAGTTCGATCAGTTCCACTAGGCGGCCGTCGGGAGAGCTGCCGCTGATCCGATACCCCGATTCAAGAAAGAGATTGCGGTAGGCATTGTTGAACTCGTAGCGATGACGGTGCCGCTCATACACCACTTCATCGCCATAGAGCCGATCGGCCATGGAGCCCTCGGCGATCCTGCAGGGGTACACCCCAAGGCGCATGGTGCCGCCCAGATCCACAACGTCCTGTTGTTCCGGCAGGAGATGAATCACCGGATGACTGGTGCCGGGCTCCAGTTCGGCGCTGGTGGCATCCGGCAAACCAGCCAGGTTGCGGGCCCATTCGATCACCGCGCACTGCATGCCCAGGCACAACCCCAGGAACGGAATGCGTTGTTCCCTGGCCCAGCGGATGGCCGCCACCTTGCCATCTACGCCACGGTTGCCGAAGCCGCCTGGCACTACCACGGCATCCATCCCATGCAGTAGTGCATTAGCGCCACGGTTTTCGATCTCTTCTGCGCAGACCCAGTGCAGATCGAGGGAGGCATCTTGGGCCAGGCAGGCATGACGCAGGGCCTCGACCACCGAGAGATAGGCGTCATTGAGCTGCACGTACTTGCCAACCAGCGCCACCTTTACGGCCGGACCGGGGTTGCGCATCTTGTGCACCAACTGCTGCCATGCGCTCATATCGCTCTCATGGTCGGTGAGATTGAGAACATCCAGTACTTCTCGGCACAGCCCCTGTTCTTCGAGGGTCTGGGGCACGGCATAGATGCTGTCGGCATCGAGTGAGGGGATCACGGCCCGTTCGTGCACGCCACAGAATCCGCCAATCTTGCGTTTGAGTTCAGCGTTAATCTCTCGGTCGCTTCGGCACACCAGCACGTCCGGCTGGATACCGATCGAGCGCAGCTCCTTCACGGAGTGCTGGGTGGGTTTGGTTTTCAGTTCGCCGGAGGTGCCGATGTAAGGCAGCAATGTCACGTGGATGTAGGCCAGATCATGGCGACCCACATCGCCCCTGAACTCGCGGATGGCCTCGAGGAAGGGCAGGGATTCGATGTCGCCGACTGTGCCGCCGATTTCTGTGATCACCACATCCGCATTGCTGTTGGCGGCCACGCGGTGAATGCGATCGCGGATCTCACCTGTGATGTGTGGGATCACTTGAACAGTGCCGCCGTTGTAGTCGCCCCGGCGTTCTTTGTTGATCACCGATTGATAGATCGAGCCCGTGGTCACGCTGTTGAGGCGAGACATTGCCGTGTCGGTGAAGCGTTCGTAATGGCCGAGGTCAAGATCGGTCTCGGCACCGTCCTCGGTGACGAATACCTCACCGTGCTGATACGGGCTCATGGTGCCTGGATCAACATTCAGGTAAGGATCCAGTTTCAGGATCGACACGCTGTACCCGCGTGACTTCAGCAACCGCCCAAGGCTGGCGGCCACGATGCCTTTGCCGATGCTGGAGACCACTCCACCGGTGACGAAGACGAACTTGGCCATGACCCCTCGGGCGATTCTTCAATGTACCGAGCACCCCAAGGGGTGAGGACCCCTTCGATTCATCCCTCCAGCAGGCTGCGCAACATCCAGGCCGTTTTCTCGTGAATCTGAAGGCGCTGGGTGAGCAGGTCGGCCGTGGGTTCATCACTGGCAGCCTCAGCCACTGGGAACACGCTGCGGGCCGTGCGGGCCACCGCTTCGTGGCCAGCTACCAGCTCTCGCACCATGTCGAGCGCTGCCGGTTTCTGATCGGCTTCCTTGATCGATGCCAAGCCAGCCAGGGTGGATCCGCCATGGGGTGCAACCACGCCCAGCGCCCGGATCCGCTCGGCGATCACATCAAGAGCATTCCAGAGTTCGGTGTACTGCTCCATGAACATCAGGTGCAGGGTGTTGAACATGGGGCCTGTCACGTTCCAGTGGAAACCGTGGGTCTTGCCGTACAACACGTAGGTGTCCGCGAGCAAACGGCTGAGGCCTTCAGCGATCTCATTCCGTTGGGCTTCGGGAATACCGATGTCGATGGAGGGCGTGCTGGCCATGGTGTTACCGGTGATGTGGCGGTTCTAGCTCAGGAATCCAGCCCCTGGATGTAATCGCGCACCTTGGAGCGGCGCTGGGGTTGCCTCAGTTTGAGTAGGGCGCGTGTTTCGATCTGGCGCACTCGCTCCCGGGACAGGGCCATGGCCTCGCCGATCTCGGCAAGGGTGCGCGGTGTGTCGTCTTCGAGTCCAAAGCGACTGCGGATCACTTCGGCTTCCCGAGGGCTTAGTTCTTCCAGCAGATGTTCGAGATCATCGTGGAGTGAGTCCCGGGTGAGGGTCTGCTCTGGCGTCGCATGACCATCCTCCAGCAAGTCTCCGAGCTGGGTGTCCTGGTCTTTTCCCACGCGGGTTTCCAATGACACCGACCGCGGCACCCTGGCGAGGGTCTGACGCACGGTCTCCTCGCTGACCCCCAGCTCTTTGGCCAGGTCGCTCACGGATGCCAGACGCCCTTTCTCGCTGGCGATCTCCTGCTGCACGCGTTTGATCCGGTTCAGTTTTTCGGTGATGTGCACCGGCAGCCTGATCGTGCGGCTCTGGGTGGCGATCGCCCGGGTGATGCCTTGGCGAATCCACCAATAGGCGTAAGTGCTGAAGCGGAAACCGCGGGTGGGATCAAACTTCTCCACGGCCCTTTCCAGTCCAAGGGTGCCCTCCTGGACGAGATCCAGGAGCTCCATCCCACGCTGCTGGTATTTCTTGGCAACGGCCACCACAAGGCGCAGATTGGCTTGGATCATCCGGTCCCGGGCCCGGCGACCCTCGCGCAGTCGTTGTTGCAGTTCCTTGGTGTCCAGGCCACTTTCTTTAGCCCAGAGGGTGTAGCCCTCGTTCAGGAGTCGGTTGAGCTCACTGAGGGGTAGCTCCGCAGCCCGGGCCCATTCCTGGCGTGTTGGCCAGTGGCTGATGTGATTGGCCTCACGCTGCTGCAATTCCTCGAGATCCAGCAGCACCCGGATGGCTGCGATGCGCGTGCTGAGGTCACGCTCCTGAACAAGCAGTCGCTCCCGCTGCTGCACCTGGCGGGAGAGCGTCACTTCCTCTTCGCTGGTCAGGAGGTCAACGCGGCCGATGTCCTGGAGGTAGAGGCGCAACAAGTCGTTGCCGCCGCTCCAGCGGATCCGGGCCTTCCCCGTCGTTCGAGCCTTCTCAGACAATGAACCGGCACTTTCGGTATGAAGTCAGGTTCAGCTGTTTTGCTGACAAGTGCCCCGAACCGCCGGTTTCTGTTCGGGTTCTAGTCAGAGTCCCCTTCGGCTGGATCCACCCAGGTGCTGGCCACATGCAGTTCCTCCAGCTGTTTGTCGGCCACGCCCCCAGGGGCATTGGTCATCAGGCAGCGGGCCTGCTGGGTCTTGGGGAAGGCGATGGTGTCGCGGATTGATTCTTCCCCAGCCAGCAGCATCACCATGCGATCGATGCCGAAGGCCAGGCCACCATGGGGCGGGGCGCCCACATCGAGAGCATCCATCAGGAAGCCGAACTGCTCCTGAGCTTCTTCCAACGGCAGGCCAACAGTTTGCAAAACCTGGCGTTGCAAGGATGAGTCGTGGATGCGCAGGGAGCCACCGCCCAGCTCCAGGCCGTTGAGGACCAGGTCGTAAGCCTGGGCCCGGGCGGTGGGAAGGGTTGTCTCCCATTCCGTCTCGTTGCTGCCGAGATCCTCCTGGTTCGGTGCACAGAAGGGATGGTGCAGTGCTTCGTAGCGGTTCTCGTCGCTGTTGAACTCGAACATCGGGAAATCCACCACCCAGAGGAAGTTCCACTGGTCGTTGTCCCGGTCGGGTTTCACCATGCCCAGCTCCTTGGCCAGGTACTGGCGCACCCGGTCGAGGGCCTTGTTCACCGTGGCGGTGTCGCCGGCGCCGAACAGCAGAAGGGTGCCTGGTTCCGCCCCGGTGCGGCTGAGCAGCTCCTGCTTCTGCTCGTCGCTGAGATTGTCCTTGATGGCGCCGATGGTGTCGATCTCACCGCCGTCGCGCACGCGGATGAAGGCCAGGCCACCGGCTCCGGCCGCCTGGGCTTCGCTGAACACATCGCCGCCGGGCTTGATCCGCACGTTGGAGAGGGCGTCGTTGCCACCGGGAACAGCAATGCACTTCACCGAACCGCCGGATTTCACGGCGCCGCTGAACACCTTGAAGCCCATGTCCTTGACGATGTCGGACACGTTGGTGAGCTCCATGCCGTAGCGGGTGTCTGGGCGGTCAGTGCCGTAGCGCTCCATGGCGTCATGCCAGGTCATGCGCGGGAAGGGGCGGGGCAGCTCGACGCCCTTCACTGCTTTCCAGATCGAACAGATCAGAGATTCATTCAGCTGCAGGATCTGCTCTTGATCCATGAAGCTCATCTCGATGTCCAGCTGGGTAAATTCCGGCTGACGATCAGCACGCAGGTCTTCGTCGCGGAAACAGCGGGCCACCTGGTAGTAGCGCTCGATGCCGCCCACCATCAGCAGTTGCTTGAACAGCTGTGGCGACTGGGGCAGGGCGAACCACTCACCACCACAGACACGGCTGGGCAGAACGTAGTCGCGGGCACCCTCGGGGGTCGAGCGGGTGAGAACCGGGGTTTCGACTTCGATGAAGCCTTCGTTCTCCAGGAAACGGCGAGCGGCTTGGATCGTCTGAGCCCGCAGGCGCAGGTTGTCATTCATGCGCTTGCGGCGCAGATCCAAATAGCGGTGGCGCAGCCGCAGTTCTTCGCGGGTGTTCTCCTCGTCGTGCACCGAAACGGGGAAGGGCAGATTGCCTTTCACGCTGTTGAGCACGCTGATGCCGCTGGCCAGCACCTCCACCGCGCCGGTGGCCAATTTCTCGTTGAGCGATTCAGCAGGGCGAGCCCGGACCTTGCCGCTGATCTGAAGCACGGTTTCGCTGCGCAGGTGTTCTGCGACAGCAAAGGCTTCAGCTCCCAGGTCGGGATCCACCGTGATCTGCACGGTGCCGGTGCGATCACGCAGGTCGATGAAAATCACACCACCGTGATCGCGTCGGCGATCTACCCATCCGCAGAGCTGCACGGTGTCGTCGATGTGCTGTTTGCGCAGGTCGCCGCAACCGTTGCTGCGCATGGGATCTCTCAACTCGTGACAGGAGATTTTCCCACAGCCCGGGTCTCTTAGGGATGGCGGTAAAACGGACGTTTGACGACCGTGGCGCTTTGAATCTGGCCGCGGATTTCCACGCCAAGTTCCTGCCCCACCTTGGCCAGGTTGTTTGGAACGTAGGCGAGGGCAATCGCTTCCTGGAGTGTGGGTGACCAGCTGCCGCTGGTGATCGAACCGGCCTGTTCACCGTTGTGGATCACCGGGTAACCGTGGCGAGCAATGGCGCGTCCCTTCAGCTTCAGGCCCACCAGTCGACGGGATGGTCCGGTTTCAACAGCCCGCTCAAGGGCAGAACGGCCGGTGAAGGTCGCGGGCATCTCCAGGTGCACGAGCCAGCCCAGGCCCGCCTCGAATGGCGTGGTGTCAGCATCCATATCTTGGCCGTAGAGATGCATGGCGGCCTCCAGGCGAAGAGTGTCCCGTGCACCGAGGCCGCAGGGGGTCACTCCTTCGGCAACCAGACGGTTCCAGAGGCTCCGCCCGTCATCACGTCCGAGCAGCAGCTCCACGCCGTCTTCCCCGGTGTATCCGGTTCGGGCACAGAAAACAGGACGAGACAGACCCGGGACTTCAAACGTGCGGTGCGCGAAGCGGGGCAACTTCTTCAGGTCGACGCCGCTGAGGTGCTGCATCCATGCCAAGGCTTCAGGTCCTTGGAGGGCGAGCAAGACACCATCAGCCTTTTCATCGGTGATCTGCAGTCCCCAGGGCGTGAGCTGTTCTGTAATCCAGGCGGTATCGGCTGCAGCACAGGCGGCGTTGATCACCACGATCAAACTTGCTTTCCCATGGTCTGCGGTCGATTCGCCCAGGTCGTAGATGATCAGGTCGTCGCGGATCCCTCCGGATTCGTTGAGAAGCACGGAATAGCAGGCCTGCCCAGGGCCAATGCGATGCAGGTCGGTCGGTACCAGGGTTTGCAGGGCGTCCTTGGGGTTGATGCCGTGGATGCGCAGCACTCCCATATGGGAGATGTCGAACAGCCCCATCTTCTGCCGCACCGCTGTGTGCTCGTTGATCAGACCCGAGAACTGAACAGGCATGTCCCAGCCGGCAAACGGCACCATCCGGCCACCGTTAGTTACGCAGAGGTCATGGAGCGGGGTGCGGTGCAGATCCATGCCTGTTGAACGTATGGACGAAGGTTCAGTTGAATCCTATGGACGTCTTCGGAATTGCGTAGGAAGTGGAAGTAAAGCCGCAGATTGTCCTCTTTCGCTGGACCGCTTTCATAAGCGTCCTTATCTTTAGTTCTCCTTCTGGTGGGTGTGATTCTGCCGTCATCAACCTGCCAGTCTTGTGCACATTGCGCTGCGCCTTCGTCCCATCAAGGCGGTTGGTGCCGCTTGCGTCATCTGCCCGTGCATGCCGAGCTGGCCCGTCTGGTTTGGTGCCATCACTGGACGGCTCAACGGCCATCCCTGCCTGAGCTGGGGCCTGGAAAAGCTCACCTCCCCAGGGGCGATCGCCAACTTGACCTTGGAGCTTCTGTTGAGGGGGAGCTGTTTTCGGTGAATTCTTCTGGTTTGCTTTAAGGAAAGAATAATTGTCTTACTGGCAACATTCTCTTTCGCCTCTTCACTGGAAGATGACGAGTGATCTTCCACTGAGTCTGTTGCCAGCGACAACGACAATGCCGACTGCTGTGCAGCTGATTGCCGAGCATCGCAATCACGATCAGTTGATCCTGCCTACCGGTAGTGTCCTGTTCACTCGTGGTGCCCCTGCCAGGTCGATTTACGCGATTGAACGCGGTCTTGTTGAGTTATCGAGTGGGGGTCGCGATCGACTGCGTTACGGAGATGGTGAGATGTTTTTCTTTGAAGATCTCATCGGTGAGGCGCAGAGACACAGCCGAACCGCGACGGCCATCACGCCGATTCACGCTTTCTCGTTGGATCGCAACAGCTTTATGGAGCTGATTCATCAACACCCGACCCTGGTAGTCACCCTGTTGGGCCGTCAGCACGCCAGGCTGAGGGAGCAGCGCATGGATGCGGCTCACTTTTATTGAGCCATCAGCAGCAGCAGGCTTCGGGTGACCTTGGCAGCGAGCACGCTGCTGATGCCGCTGGGATCCAGTTGAGGGGCCAGTTCAACAACATCCGCGCCCACCAGGTGGTGATGTTGCAACTCATTGATCAGAACAGCGAAATCAGCCCAGGTGAATCCCCCGGGTTCAGGTGTTCCGGTGCCTGGCATCACCGCAGGGTCGAACCAGTCGAGATCCACGGTGAGGTAGATCGGTCGTCCGCGCAGATCGCTGAGCTTTTGGCTCATCTGATGCAGTGGAATCAAGCGGCCACTGCGATGCAGTTCTGAGAATTCCTCGGCCGTTCCGCTGCGGATGGCGATCTGAAGAAGATCGCCGCTCGGCAGCACGTCCAAGCAGCGGCGCATGGCGCAGGCGTGGCTGTGGCTTGCGCCGAGCCAGGACTGCCTCAGGTCTGCATGGGCATCGAGTTGCACCAGCACCAGATCAGGATGGTCTTTGGCCACAGCGGCTACGGCGCCAGAGCTGATGGAATGCTCTCCACCGAGCATCAGCGGTTTGAGGCCCAGGGCAAGAATTTCTGACGTTGCCCGTTTAACGGCCTCCACCACAGGCTCGGGTGCTCCGAAGGCGATGTTGAGTGTGCCGAGATCGGCGTAGTCCAGGGTGTCGAGGTCTCGATCGAGCTGCGGGCAGTACGTCTCCAGACCGGGGCTGACCTCGCGAATTGCTGCAGGGCCGAACCGGGTCCCAGGGCGGAACGATGTGGTTCCGTCATAGGGCACGCCGAATACACCGACCTGACAGCCGGATGGATCGCGGCGAGCGCCCATGAAGATCCCTCCGTCTTGGTCAAATAACTCCTCAGCTGCAAAGGTGTCCAATCCGTTTGTCTTCATGCGGAGAGCTCCCTCTCGATGCCGGCAGGGATGGCGTCAAAAGCGCCTTCTTGCCAGCGTGGACTCCAGATGTCACAGCCATCGCAGATCGCTGCGGCGCGTATGGGGTCGGGGTTGCGGTAGCGGGGACCGTCGCTGGCTGCGAAGGTCCAGCTCCACCAGCCGCTGGGATACATGGGAACCCAGCCATAGAGAGGGTCTGCGTAACCGAAGACCTCACGCAGCATCCGTACGGTTTCGATGTGAACGTCGCGGAACGCCTCCGGTGATTCGCTCTGGGTCGCGAACACTCCACCGGGCTTGAGAATGCGGCGGCAGTGCTGGAAGAAGCTGCGGTTGAACAACCCCTCGGCCGGCCCCGCAGGATCTGAACCATCCACCAGAACCACGTCGTAGCTGGCGTCTGAAGCCTGACTTACCCAGGCGATTCCGTCTCCCACGGTGAGCTGAAAGCGCGTGTCGCTCCAGCATCCCCCTCCGATGGCCCCCAGGTATTTCTGGCTGAGCTCCACGACCCGACCATCAATTTCAACAAGATCGACGTGCTTCACCTCCTTGTGACGCAGGCATTCACGAGCCGTTCCGCCATCGCCGCCGCCAATCACCAGGATCCGATCGATGGCGTTGGCCGCACAGAGGGCGGGATGGACCAGAGGCTCGTGATAGTGCCGTTCTTGATGTTCGGCTGTCATCCAACAGCCATCGAGTAAGAGCCCGTTTCCATAGCGATTGCTATGGATCACAGTGATGCGTTGGATGGTGCTCTGTTCGTCAACGATCACCTTGCCCTGGAGTCCGTAGCGCACCCCGTTGTGGTGTTCGTCGATCCAGTCGCATGCAGTCGAGGGGGCTTCGCTCATGATGTGGCGCCCAGGGTTTCCAGGTTCCAGCTAAGGGCACCACGGATTTGCCACCCCTGAGAGGTGGCCTCAGACTGATATCCACGACTCCGGCGGCGTCGTGGATGTCGCAAGGCAAGGAGGCGCGTTGTTTTGGTTCAGGAGCTGCGAATCAACGAACGCCTGGTGATTCCAGCTGCCGAGTTGCACTGGCGCTTCTCCCGCGCATCCGGCCCAGGAGGGCAGGGGGTGAACACCACCGACTCCAGGGTTGAGCTGCGGTTTGATGTGGAAGGCTCCCGGGTGCTGGGTCCTTTTCGCAAGGCGCGGTTGAAGGAGCAGCTGGCGTCGCGTCTGGAGGATGGCTGCCTCAGGGTTGTGGTCGCTGAGGAACGATCGCAGTGGCAAAACCGTCAGCGGGCGATGGCGCGTCTGGCGGATTGGTTGCGGGAAGGGCTGAAGCCACCCCCACCCCAGCGCCGTGCGACCCGTCCTGGGCGTGCAGCTGTAAAACGCAGGCTCGATGCCAAGGGCCGGCGCAGCGAGCTCAAGCGCCGCCGACAAGGGCGTCCATCCACAGACGACTGAGTAAATCTACTGATGGATTGCTTGGTTATGGCCTGGTTAAGGTGCACATGGCTAGAAGGTTTCGGTATGACGAATGCGAGCGATAGGCGACCGGTAGATGACCTCCTTGATCTGCTGCTGATCGAGGAGAGAGCAAAGAGCTGCTGCACACGAGCTCAAGCGCGATTGCTGATCAAAGAGGCCGGTCAGGTCAAGCGTGCTCTTTGGGGTTCCCAAGCTGAATCCGTCAACCCGCATTTCTGATGCCATCGGGCATCAATACGGCCTACTTTCCAGTTATTGGCCAGCCACAGTGTGCAGATCAGACGAGACACCATCGGCCTGACTTTGAATGGAAGCTTGATGCGTCTCTACGTCGCACAGCCCCAGCCTGAGGGTCGCTGGCCTGGTCTGCTGTTCTATTCCGATATCTTCAGCTTGGTGATCCGATCACGCGCTCGGCGGATCGCCTAGCGGGCTATGGCTACGTGGTGGCCGCTCCAGAGATCTTCCACCGCCGTGAACCGATCGGTGCGGTGATCAAGCCCGATGCCATGGGTCGGCTGCGGGGGAACAACAACGCCAGGAACACGCCCACTGCAGCTCAGGCCACCGCCTGCATCTATCCCACTGGACTCCAGGATGGTGTGCTGGGCTCAGACCGAGCCGATTCCCTTCAGCGCGCGGCAGAGATCCAGGGGGCCTTGCTCACGATCTTCGGAAGCCTCGACCCCCATGTGTCAGAGCCAGCCCGCAAGTCGATCCTCGCTGAGCTCGCTGCAGTGCCTGGACTGCGGCAGAGATCCCGTCTTTACAAGGCGAATCACACCTTCATGCGTGATGACGGTGAACGCTGGGACCCCCAGTGTTCAGACCAGGCGTGGTGGGAAGTGATCGCCTTTCTCCAGAAGGAGCTGGGTTGAGTGTGATCAAGGCGACTGGGCATTTTCAGCGCGGATTGCAGCTTTCGCTTGCTGCCACAGCTCCTCGAGCTCTTGAATGCTCCGTCCTTGCAGATCTCCTTTCAAAGCACTCTCAACCCGGGAGAAACGATCCAGGAAGCGGTGATTGGTTGCAGCCAGTCCTTCTTCGGGATCAAGGCCGCACCAGCGGGCCACATTCACCAGAGTGAACAGCACATCACCGAGCTCATCCTGGGCATGGCGGCGATCCCCCGAGGCGATGGCGTCCTTGAGCTCGTCGAGTTCCTCCTGCACCTTCCCCCACACGCCGTCCATGGCATCCCACTCGAAACCGGCCTTGGCGGCCTTGCGCGAGATGGTCATGGCAGCGGCCAGGGCCGGTTGCCCTCGCACTTTTCCGGCTAGTTGATCGCTCAGCGGGCTGGAGGATCGCTCCCCTCCCGTCTGTTCCGCCCGTTCCGCGGCCTTGATGGCCTCCCAGCTCAAACGCACGGCGTCACTGCTCTCCGCCGTGGCCTCGCCGAACACGTGGGGATGGCGGCGGATCAGTTTGTCGCTGATGGCTGTGGCGATTGCATTGAGATCGAAGCGGCCGTCTTCTTCACCGATCCGGGCGTGCAACACCACCTGCAGCAGCAGATCGCCCAGTTCCTCTTTCAGATGCCGGTCGTCGCCATGGCGAATTGCATCTGCCACCTCATGGGCTTCCTCCAGCACGTAGGGCACCAGGGAGGCATGGGTCTGCTCCAGGTCCCAGGGACATCCGTTCTCTGGATTCCGCAGGTGTGCCACCACGTGTTCGAGGCGGCGTAGGGGATCCTGATCACCAGGAACCGTGGCGTGCTGAGCCATGGAGCTGTCGGCGTCTGGCGCCACCCTCTCACTGACGCCGTCTGCGAGGCCAGCGTCGGGGCCATTCAGCGGGCAGAGGATCACCATCAAGGATCAGATGCAGCCAAACACTGGTTTCCAGCCCAAGGAGAACAGCGAGTAGTGGACTGGGATGTTGGCGCACCCATTGAAGAACCACCGGAAGTCCCTCGCTGGGTGTGGGGTACAACCAGCCAGGGAGGGCGGTCAGTCCGAACCAGACCACCATCGCAATGGTCATCAACCAGGTCAGTCGCAGTCCTGTGCCGATCAAAGGTCCATGGGAGAACAGTGACCGATGCGGGATCAGCGTTCGGTAGGGACGCCAGATCCAGCCCAGTGGTCCCCACCGCTTCAGAGCTCTCGAGCGGGTATCGAGATCGGGAGAGAGCCAGAGCCCTCCCCAGGCGAAGGCCGCGGCTGTGAGTACGCCCATCCCCAAGCCCAGCCATAACCCCGAGAGCAGGCCAGCGGGCACACAGACCATCAGTGTGGCGCGGTCATGATCCCGACCCAAGGCCATCGCAGTCGTTCATCCGTGACCCAGCCTGCCGCGATCAGGCAGAATCTCAACGTCGGGCGATTAGCTCAGCGGTAGAGCACCTCCCTTACAAGGAGATTGTCGCTGGTTCGATCCCAGCATCGCCCACTCCGAGATCAACTGCAGTCACTGCGTTTTGGGCGAACGCCAAAACTGGTTTTGTTGTTTTGCCCATTGTTTTCCGCGCAAAAAAAACGCGCAAAGGCTGGCTGCTCAAAAAAACCTGAGACCTTCACTACGACTGAGATCGGTGCAGCAGTGGTGCCAGGAGGGCTGGGGCTTGAATCCGTGACATACGCATCAGTCAGGTTGTTTGTCCATCGGGAGGGGGATTTTCTTCTTTGTTTGGGAGTTATCCAAAGACCTTTAACACCAAGATGAGTTTGTGAGGGGCATCCTTGTCGTTCGCGAGAAATCCCCATGCAGTGCACTCCTGACAAGACCAGAGAGGCACTGCTCAAGCTGTAGGCAATCAAAACTCTGCCATTTCTGACGGTGTGAAAGTTCTGTCGGGAGATGAATAGCGAGAACCTCTTGCCCTGCTTTCCCTTGTCGGCTTCTGCTGCCGTGAGGATTGGCGTTATTCAGTCCACCATCAGCGCAATGACAGCAGGTTTTCTTTTGCCCTTTGCTCAGGAGTACAAGAACGATCAGGAGAGATGCTGAGGACCCTTCAAGGTTCGGCTGCCCGCAAGCAAAAAAAGGCGGCAGGTGATGCCGCCTTCTAGAAGGTGCTAAAGAGTGGATTGGTGAGATCTTTTACCAGCATCACTCGGATACGTTTGATTCCTGATCTCACCGACTTAGAAAATCCAGAATAGGCACATTGGATTCCCTTGTTATTCGCTCTGAATGCTTCCAGAACTACTGCATCGAGGTGGTCGAATGAATTTCGCCATTCCATCAATCAACTTTGAGGTTGAGGATTCTATTCAACTACTGAATTGATCTTAAGTATAAAAAGAGCTGGAGGGAAAATCAGGCGTTTATTTTGTGACGACTAGAATTGCAGCTATAAAGTGTTTGTTTTTTAAAAAATAAGGGTATTTCATAGCATATTATGGACTGCCTGTGCAAGAGGTTGTAAAAAATTATACAGTGATTTAAATCGAGTTGATGGTATAGTTATTGTTTAAGTCCAATCCAAGCCGGACAATTTTATTCATGGAGAGTCTTTCGAGCATTCAATATGAAAACTTTGTTTTTGCTCGCAGGGGCATCTGGCAGTGGTAAAACAACTCTTCTTCGCAAATCATATTTGAATAGTTTGAGGATTTTTGGAGAAAAATACCACGAACTATTTTTGTTGACGAATCAAGACCGCAGTGGAAAGGAGTACAAAAAATATGAAGTTGCAAAAGGTAAGCAATCTTACTTCAAGTCATATCATATACCCAGGCTGAGATTAGAGGAGTCTCTTCCGTCTTGCGTTCTCATTCATATAGATATTACTTTCGTCTTAAGGAAGCTCGTGATAACTCATTCTGAAAAAATGGATCCATGTCTTTTAAAGGACAATCCATTGTTTTCTGCTAAGAGGCGTGAGGAGGATATTCTTAATAAAAAAAAGAATGATGTGCTTCTTAGGAATTATTTCAACGATTCTTTTTTTGGCAGATTCGATACTGTCGTTGTCAACACATTATTTTGTGAATTTCGTCGTAATTGCCGGCAAATAATGAAAAGAAGTGATGGGATAATGGCCTTGGACTCCGACATTCGGGCTGCCAAGAAAGTTCATTCTGAGTGCTATAAATGCTGGCAGAGGAATCTTGATGTTCTTTCTGCGAGTCATTGCTTTTCATCGAGAGTTGTTGGTAGGGATACTCTTCTGGTTGACGGATCTCCTGTAACGAAATCTTACTCAGAAATGCGATAAATTTCCTGGCGATTGTCGGTATTTTCGTTGCTGACTTGTGAGACTTATGCAAAGTCGCTGTGAGCTCTCCTGGTTGCACGTTATCTCGAGCACTCGCAAGCCTCTCCATCGCCATTGTGATCTCGGTAAGCAAATCTCTGATTGAGCACGATCTGCGCCTCACTCCAGAAGCCGATCTCGCTGCAGCGATACCTTTCACTTCCGGAGCCATCGCTGCCCCAAGATGACTGTGATGGCAGTGCTGTTTTATTACGTGATGCTTCTGTTGCAGATCCGACGGCTGCTCCCTTCTTGCTGTCAGGAATGACAACGAGGGATGCCTCATGTCGCGTGATTGTTCCTTAAAGGTTAATCAGTGGCCCTGCGGTTTTGGCGACGCGGCCTGTTTGTGCACACTTCTGAGCACAGTTTTTCAAGTTTCCCCGAGACTTGTTGCAGTGAAGTAAAAGTTAAGCTCCCTTTCAAGGAAATTGTCGCTGGTTCGATCCCAACATCGCCTACTTCAATTCAGGGTTTGGCTGTGTGTTCAGCGCCGATCTCGGCAGCTGTGACAGAGGCCGAAAAATTCCAAGGTGTGGAAGATCACATCGAAATCCTTCGCTTCTGGGGCCTCCACGTGCAGACCATGGATCGGGCAGTGTTCAAGACGTTCCGTCTTGCCGCAGTCCACACAGGTGAGGTGATGTTGGTCACGCTCCACTGGCGCATAGAGGGCTTCACCCGTGGGCAGATGACGACAGCGCACTTTCCCTTGCCGCTGCAGTTGGCGCAGGTTCCTGTACACCGTGGCCAGTCCCATCGCTCCAGGTTTGTCCTGGAGGCAGCGATAAAGCTGCTGGCCTGTCATTTCCTGCTCGGAGCGTTGCAGTGCCTCTAGCAGTTTCAGCTGGCGATCACGGCCAGCATTTCCACGTTCCATCGTCGTTGTGTTCACACTGCAGCGCTGTGATGCTCAGTCAGTGATTCACTCACTGTCCAGAGGCGCTGCCTCTGGTGTTGATCCTTGGCGGCACGGGCCACCGGCTGTTGTTTGGGGGCACCGCGCATTCCGCCCAGTTGACCGGGGCCGTAGTGCTCACCGCCTCCGGCAGCGCTTGCCGTGGCGGCATAGAGCTGGGGCAGGGCTCCTTGAGCAGCGCTCTGGAAGAGAGGATCCATCAGTCGATAGGCCAGGGCTTCCTGCCAGGCTCCTGTAGCGGCTACCGACACCGGTTGCAGGTTGGTGCGAGCCAGTCCTGGGTGGGCTGCGAGGGATCGCACCGCACTTCCGGAGGCCTGCAGCCGCTGATTCAGTTCCAAGGCGAACATCACATTCGCGAGCTTGCTCTGGGAATAGGCCTTCCAGCGGTCGTAGCGCTGCTCTCCCTGGAGGTCGTCCCAGGCCATCGCTCCGAAATATTGGGCACCGGAGGTCACCGTGACAACCCGCGCCTGCGGGCGGTTGTTCATCAAGGGCAGCAGAGCTTGAGTTAGGGCGAAGTGACCCAGGTGATTCACCGCGAACTGCATTTCATGGCCCTGCTGGCTGAGCATGCGTGGAGGAGCCATCAGCCCGGCGTTGTTGATCAGAAGGTCCAGACGTCCATAACGGTCCGCCACGTCCCTCGCGCAACGCGCCACGCTGGTCAGATCCGAGAGATCCAGCTCAAAAAGATCCAACCCTGAACCGCCTGCCTCGAGCAGCAGGGCACGGGCTGCTTCACCCTTGCGAGCGCTGCGGCAGCCCATCAGCACGGTGCAGCCACGGCCGATGAGTGCCCGCGTGGTTTCCAACCCAAGGCCGCTGTTCGCTCCTGTGACCAGGGCGACCCGACCTTGCTGATCAGGCATGTCTTCGATGGTCCAACCCATGGAGTGGGAAAGTCAGCGTTGGGTTCAGTCTCGCTGGTTGGATCAGTCCTCGGGGAACAGCAGCCCTGCCAGTTCGTCCGCATCCACGTCGTAGACCCTTGCCAAAGAGGTTTCGATGGCACTGGTCACTTCACCGGGAAGAAAGCGCATCGCGTTCAGGGCATCTTCGGTGATCTCGTCCGTGAGGAGGGTGTCCTCGCTGTCCAGTTTTTCGTCGTTGATCACCGCCATCACCCAGCTCTGATAGGCGTACACCAGATCCGAGAATTCGAGTTCGGGATCGTTGAGATCCAGGGTCATTGTCAGGCTCAGCGCGCTGCACCAGTCTGACCTCCGGGGAGGAGGATGTCTTCAGCTGAGCATCAGGATGGGTTTACCGGATTCCGAACAGCTCCAGGGCACCCTGGTGGATTTCGCCTTTGGTGAGCTGATTCGACAGAACCGCGAGAGTTTTCAGCCGCTTTGGACGGTGGACAGCTGGGCCAAACTGATGATCTGGCTGGCTTTGAACTGCGGTCTGTCAGGTGACACCGAAAGCCTGGAGCATTTCGCCGTTGCTCTTGGCGAACGGATCACATCGCGGTTGCGGCGCACGTTTTTTGAACGGGAGCTGCCTGATCTTGAGCTTCAGGTTCTCGCGGATCCGGCTGAGCAGCAGGTGTTGCTTCTGTCTCAGGATCCGGGTGATCCCTCGGTTCTGGCCCCCGATCGCCTCCAGAGGGCACTCGAGAGAGTCTCTTTGATCCAAAAGGTGGTGCAGGATCAGGGGCGATGGCAGCAGCTGGAGGGGGTAGTGGCCATTCCCTGGGAGGACGACTGTGATTAAGCAGGCCCCCTTGATCGCTTCTTACCGCAATGCCGGCTTCGAGGCTGTCGCTGATGCCGTGATGGCCTTCTTTGATCGTCGTACGGATCTCCAACGACCAGGCATTGCCTTCGGCTCTGACGGCGATGCGGAACCCGCGAAGGTGAGCACAGACATCAGCCTCGTGGCCATCGATCGCACCGATGCCGAGGCCTTTGCCTTTGCAGAGGTGATTCTGCGTGGGGTCAGTGCCGCGCTTGTCCGCTACTTGGACGAACGGCCCCTCTTTCGGCAGGTGTGTCCGGATCAGGAGTTGTTCGTGATGCCCATCTTCAATCTGCAGCGTTATGCCCCTGGGGAGGGTTTCCGGCAGTGGCATTGCGACTGGACGATCAGCGATGAGGCCACCGAACCGGTGCACCGTGTTCTCGCCTGGATTCTTTATTGCGACACCGTGCCTGAGGCTGGTACCGAGTTTCATTGGCAGCACCATCACGAAGCCGCCGAGCGGGGCAAGTTGATTCTTTTCCCGGCTGGTCCCAGTCACATTCACCGGGGCCGTATCACCAAGACCCACAGCAAAACAATTGCAACGGGGTGGATCAATGCCGGGGCTTCTAAGGCCTTTCTCGCGCGTCTGTCTCGCTCATGAGCTGTCGATTCTTTTGAATCGTGTTCACCTGCTGCGGGAAAGGAATTTCGATACCTTCACGTTTGAACGCCGTCCAGATCGCCTGATTCACTTCGCTCACGATGGTGATGTTGGTCATGGGATCGGCGATCCAGTAGCGCAGCGAGTATTCGATTGCCGATGCTCCATACGTCATCTGCAGGGCTCTTGGGGCGGGATTCTTCAACACCTTGGGAACATTCAGGGCAGTTTCCTCCAGCAGCTGCAACACCTGGCGTGGATCGTGCCGATAGGCGGCATGAATGCGAATCTCGCTCCGGCGTAGGCGGTCAGTGGCGGTGTAACTGGTGGCCTGAGCCGTGAAGAACATCTGATTGGGAATCAGGAGTTCCGCGTTGTCGCGATCGCGCCACAGCAGGGTGGCTCTGAGGCCAAGCTTTCGGACCTCACAGGGGTCGTTATCGACCATCAGCACTTCGCCTGGACGGACGGATCCTTCAAACAGGAGCCAGATGCCACTGATGAAGTTGGAAAAGACTTCCTTGATCCCGAAGCCCAGGCCGACGGAGAGTCCTCCAGCGATCGCTACCAGGGCGGTTCCATTCAGGCCGATGTGAAATCCCACAGCCGTGACTCCGATACCAACGACCACGTAGCGGATGATCAGTTCAATAGCCTTACGACTTCCCTCGGAATAGCCGAGTATTTTTTGCATCAACCAGGAAACACCAGCCGTGGGGGGACCTGTGCCCACGAGCAACAGATAGCTCACGAGTAGGGATGTGAACAATTTGCCCAAGGTGAGCGAAACGCCGAACACCTGGCCGAGTTCAATCACCGATAGATCTTTAATGCTGTCAAGCCGATTGATGAACATCAGCACCACGGTGGTGAGGTACAGAGGCTTGACCAGTCGACTCTGTAGTTCATGCACCCTCGGTACAGGCATCAGTTGCTGGAGTAGACCATCCAGCAAGCTCAGAAAGTTCCACCCAAGCCAGCTCAAACCCAGGTAGCTCAGCAGCCCTGCATCCCAGCCCAGGCTCTTCGCCAAGGCACTGATCAGCCCCAGTCCAGCTGGGGCGATCAGGAGGCTCAGAGGCTTGGGAATCGTCTTCAGCCTGGGGTGTTGTCGCAGAAAGCGCCAAGCCATCACCAGCGCAATAATCAGCAGCAGTTGAAACACGATCGAGGCGCGCTGCAGATAACCCAGCCAACCGATGATTTCCCAGAACAGCTGATTCATGACTCCTGGCTCAGAATCGAAATGAGTTCATCGGTAGTGGTTTGAGGTTGGCTGACGCCAAACACGAGCGGAATCAGAAGATTTGTCATCGTCTCGGTGGTCGGTCCGTCTCCCTCGATGGCGGTCAGGTTGTCTCCCTGGATCTGTGAATCTTTCAGAGCCAACTCCAAAGCGGCTAGGTTTTTTGAACTTTTCGTGGCAATCATCACGTCAGGATTCACGGGCACGAATGACGTTGACAACAGCGAAAGATTTCTCTGTAAAAGTGGATTGGTGACGTAATCACTCAGGGCGATTGCGATTGAGCGTTGGTGTGCACTTGAGTCTTTGCCTAAGGCCAGAACACGAAGCAAATTCATGGGTGCTGCCGATCCGTTGGGTCCACTCGGCAACGGAGCAATGCCGAGGTCGTCGCCGAGTCGGTCTTTCAGACGAAAGAGCATGTCTGAGGTGCAGCTGATCCAATCCAGTTCTCGATTGCCGAGCAGTGTGGTCAGCTGACCTTGGTTTTCAAAAAAGGTGAGATTCCGTTGATTGCTGGCTTGTTGCAACCAGGTCAGCCAGCCGGTGATGCGATCGCGTTGGTCGGCTGATAAGGATTGGTTGCGGGCTGCAGCAGCGAGTGCTGGTAGAGCATTGAGACTCCCTGCCGTCCACAACACCTCATTCATGGCAACGGAAAGGCCTACGCGAGCGCCTGCAGCACCAACCTGAAGCAGTTCGTTCAAAGTCTGCGGTGGCGCTGCGATGGCCTGGGTGTTGAAGCAGGCGATCTGTGGGTACAGCACCAAGGGCTGCCCTGCCAGTCGTCCATCTTGAAGGCGCACGTGTTTGAGAATGCCGGGGTCTGTCTGTTTGCTGCTGCGCTCGGTTTGTGGCAAGGGATCCGTGAGCCCCTCGCGAAGGAGTGCTTTCGCTTGCTGTGCATCAGTCAGGACTAGATCCGGTCCAAGATCTGCCTCACTGCGACTGCGCAGCTCAGCCATCAGCATCGAGCGCCGGTAAAGAGCCAGCTGCACCTGAACATTTGGGTACAGCTTCTGAAAATTGGAGACGATCAGTTCGACCCGCTGTCTCGCGTCTTTCTGCGTGTCACTGCTGATGCGGTCGTCTTTGCCGATCACCATCGCCACGTACAGCATCACAGGCGTTGCCGTTGATAACGCGCTGCAACTACTCAGGGCCAGGGCAACGAGAAGCAGTCCTGCTGTGATCCGCAGGTTCACGATCAAGGGTCGAGATGCTGGCGCCATTCTGAGTTGGCCGTTCTCTTCTTTGCGAGCATGGCCCACGCATTGCACCGTTTCCGTGCCCGAACTGGCCAAGACCTACGACCCGGTTGGTACGGAAGCTCGTTGGCAACAGGCCTGGGACGACCAGGGAGCCTTCCATCCGGACCCCAAAGCGCCTGGTGAACCGTTTTCGGTGGTGATCCCGCCACCGAACGTCACCGGCAGCCTGCACATGGGCCATGCCTTCAACACGGCACTGATTGACACGATCGTGCGTTACCAGCGTTTGGCTGGAAAAAACGTGCTCTGCCTGCCTGGCACCGACCACGCCTCGATCGCGGTGCAGACGATCCTCGAGAAGCAGTTGAAAGAGGAGGGCAAGACCCGCCACGACCTCGGCCGCGACGCCTTCCTGGAGAGGGCCTGGCAGTGGAAGGCCGAAAGCGGCGGCCGCATCGTGGGCCAGCTGCGGCGCTTGGGCTACTCCGTTGATTGGAAGCGCCAGCGCTTCACGCTGGATGAAGGCCTGAGCGAGGCGGTGAAGGAGGCCTTCGTGCGCCTGCACGAGCAGGGCCTGATCTACCGCGGTGAATACCTGGTGAACTGGTGCCCCGCCTCCGGTTCGGCGGTGAGCGACCTGGAGGTGGAGATGAAGGAGGTGGACGGGCATCTCTGGCATTTCCGCTATCCGCTCAGCAGCGGCGACGGCCATCTGGAGGTAGCCACCACCCGGCCCGAAACGATGCTGGGTGATACGGCGGTGGCGGTGAATCCCACCGATGAGCGCTATGCCCACCTGGTGGGTCAGACCCTCACGCTGCCGTTTGTGGGTCGTGAGATTCCGATCGTGGCCGACGACCACGTTGAGAAAGACTTCGGCACCGGTTGCGTCAAGGTGACGCCCGCTCACGACCCCAATGATTTCGCCATCGGCCAGCGCCATGGTCTGCCCCAGATCACGGTGATGCGTAAAAACGGCACGATGAACAGTGAGGCCGGTCAGTTCGAGGGGCTCGATCGCTTTGAGGCCCGCAAGGCCGTGGTGGCCGGCTTGGAGGAGCTGGGTCTGCTGGTGAAGGTGGAGGACTACCGCCACAGCGTTCCCTAT
This sequence comes from Synechococcus sp. WH 7805, assembly GCF_000153285.1. NCBI lineage: Bacteria > Bacillati > Cyanobacteriota > Cyanophyceae > Synechococcales > Synechococcaceae > Synechococcus > Synechococcus sp. WH 7805. Next base: position 1,793,956 of record NZ_CH724168.1, read on the forward strand.
TCCGATCGCGGCAAGGTGCCGGTTGAGCCGCTGCTCTCCACCCAGTGGTTCGTCAAAACCGAGCCTCTGGCGGCCCGTTGCCGCGAAGCACTGGAGAAGCAAGATCCCCGCTTCATCCCCGAGCGCTGGGAGAAGGTCTACCGCGATTGGCTCACCGACATTCGCGACTGGTGCATCAGCCGCCAGCTCTGGTGGGGCCATCGCATCCCCGCCTGGTTCGTGATCAGCGAGACCGGCGGTCAGTACACCGATACCACGCCCTACGTGGTGGCCCGCAACGAAGCCGAAGCCCTGGAGAAGGCCAAGGCGGAGTACGGCGCTGCGGCGGAGATCGAGCAGGACGAAGACGTGCTCGATACCTGGTTCTCCAGTGGCCTCTGGCCCTTCTCCACCCTGGGTTGGCCCGATGCCGATAGCGCTGACCTGCAGCGCTGGTACCCCACCAGCACCCTGGTGACGGGCTTCGACATCATCTTTTTCTGGGTGGCCCGGATGACGATGATGGCCGGCGCCTTCACCGGCGAGATGCCCTTCCAGGACGTCTACATCCACGGCCTGGTGCGGGACGAGCAGAACCGCAAGATGAGCAAAAGCGCCGGCAATGGCATCGATCCGCTGCTGCTGATCGACCGTTACGGCACCGATGCCCTGCGTTTCGCCCTGGTGCGGGAGGTGGCGGGTGCGGGTCAGGACATCCGCCTGGACTACGACCGCAAGACAGACACCTCCGCCACGGTGGAGGCCTCGCGCAACTTCGCTAACAAGCTCTGGAATGCCACCCGCTTCGCCCTGATGAACCTGGGCGGCGAGACGCCGGCCCAACTCGGTGAGCCCATCCCTGAGGCCCTGCAGTTGGCGGACCGTTGGATCCTCTCGCGTCTAGCCAGGGTGAACCGGGAGACGGCCGAGCGCTACAGCAGCTATGGCCTGGGTGAAGCGGCCAAGGGCCTCTACGAGTTCGCCTGGAACGACGTTTGCGACTGGTATCTGGAGCTGAGCAAGCGCCGGCTCAATCCCGGTGAGAACCCCTCAGCCGAGGCCCTGGCTGATCAACGGGTGGCCAAGCAGGTGCTGGCCAAGGTGATCAGCCAGATGCACCTGATGCTGCATCCGCTGATGCCCCACCTCACCGAGGAGCTCTGGCACAGCGTCACCGGCGAACCGGAGACCAGTTTCCTGGCCCTGCAGTCCTGGCCGGCTCGGGATGAGAGCGCTCTGGATGATGCCTTGGAAGCGTCCTTCGCGGAGCTGATCGGTGCTATCCGCTTGGTGCGCAACCTGCGGGCGGTGGCGGGCCTCAAGCCCTCCCAATCGGTGCCGGTGCGCTTCGTCACCGGCCGCGGCGAGCTGGCGGCTGTGCTCACCAAGGGCACGGCCGATATCACGGCGTTGACCCGGGTGGAGTCGGTGGCGGTGATGACGCCGGCGGAAGCTGATGCGGCTCCAGTGGCCAAGGCCCTGGCGGGGGTGAGCGGTGAGCTGCAGGTGCTGTTGCCGATCGAAGGGCTTGTGGATCTCGATGCGCTCAAGGGCCGTCTGGAAAAAGACATCGCCAAGGCCGAGAAGGAGATCAAGGGACTGGCAGGCCGGCTGGGCAACCCCAACTTCGCTGGCAAGGCCCCGCCAGAGGTGGTGGCGGAATGCCAGGCCAACCTGGATGAGAAGCAGGCTCAGGCCGATCTGGCCCGCAAGCGTCTGGCCGACCTCAGCTGATCTCGACCTGGCCTTTGTCAGCCAAGCGTTTTCTTGTCCTTGGGAGGCCATTCCATGGGGTACACCTGGCGCTGGGGAAAGGGAATGGTGATGTCGTTCTCTTCGAAGGCAGTCCAGATCTGCTGACGCAGTTCACTGCTGACTGTCAAAGCATCAAGCGGATTGCGAACAGAGAATTTGAGTATGTAGGTGATTGATGAGTCGGCAAAATCGATCGTGAATGCTTTCGGCATCGGCTGTTTAAGAACCCGGTCGTGAGATTGAGCAATCTCCTCCAGCAAGCCAATGATGAGTTGCGGATTGTGGTGGTAAGCGGCGCCAATTTCAATGGTTTCTCGTCTGTTATTTTCTCCTGCGGTGAATGATTCCGCTTTCGCTTGAAAAAGGATTTGATTGGGAATCAGCAGTTCCGCGTCATCACGCTGTCTACTTAGGTAGATCACCCTTAAGCCAAGTTTCTTCACCAGACAAGGTTCATTGTCGATCATGAGAACTTCGCCAGGTTTGATAGAACCCTCAAGTAAGAGCCAGATTCCAGTAACAAAGTTCAAGACTGGTTGTTGTAGCCCGAGTCCCAGGCCAATGCTTAATGAGCCGAAGATAACGAGCAGAGTGCTGCTGTCAAAATTTGCCCATAATGCAAGCGCTACCAGGCCACAGGTAATGATCAAATACTGGAAAAGAGGTTGAAGTAGTTTGCGTGTCCGATCATCGTATTTGAGAATTAGTTGAATCACATAGGCTGTAAGTGCTGCAAAAGTTTGACTCGTTACTAAGATTAAGTACAATCCAATGGCAAGTAAAAAGGTGTTGCCGATGGCGAACTCAGTGTTTGAAAAATTACCTATTCCAACAATGCTTATAGCCGACAGGCTGCTAAGTCTTGCGATAAAATAAGTAATCGCCCAGACCAATATTGCGGGCTTCGCGATTTTACTGAGTAACGCTGCAAGTTGATTTTTGCGGTTATTGATCTTTAGTTTTGATTCAATCCAGCTGACAGTATTAAAGAGTGCCCAGAAGAGCCCCACCTGAAGAACAATGCCAGATGGGATTGGCACGATCCCAAGAAGCAGTCCCGTGCCTACTAGGGTTAGAGGGCCAACAAGATTGGCAAGGGGTTGATTGTTGTTGAAGAGTGTCGTCGTCCGGCGGGTGAATGCAACTGAAATCGCAACAAGAAGGATAAAAGCGATCTGCCAGCTCACGCTCCACCTGTCCAAGTAGCCCAGCCAACCCACAATCTCTGTCTGTAGTGCCTCCATGGTGATCAGTTTGTTTGTGGTGTGGTGAGGATTTTTAAGGCTTCATCGACGTCGAGAGAGCCATCAATAACATCTGCGATTGTTTTGCTTGGATCTCCATAGCGTTCTCCGTAGCTTTGTAGTCCAGGTTCCTCTTTCGAGTAAGACTGACTCTGCTCGTTATATGATGTATTGATGGCAGATTGGATTTTTGAGATCTCAGGTGGAATGGATACGTTTTGATTGGCTGCTAGGAGTCCTAAATCGTCGAGTTGAATCTTTCTCTGTGCGATGACGTTCACATTGGATATGATGAATTTCAATGCCATAGTCCGTTGGGATTGGCTGGAATCTTTCCCTAGTGAGAAGCCGTAAAATACTTGACTTGGAAATGCTTTTGAGCTTCTGCCGTTCGGGAGTGCGGCGACTCCGAGCTTGTTCCCCATCGTCTTTTTGAGATCTTCCAGTGCGGTGCCGCCCCAGCATGTAATCCAGTCGAGTTGATTGTTTTTCAGCTTGAGACTCAATTCTCTGAAGTTCTCATGGAATGAGATGTTCTTATAGAGGGCAGCCCGTTGTAGCCATTGAAGCCATGCCTGGATGCCTGGGTATGCTTGATTTGTTGTAATTCCTCTTCCAAGTGAGCTGAATTCTGAGATCGCTCCCTGCGTGCCCGCTGTCCATCTGAGCTCAAAAAGATTGGCTGCCAGTCCGATTCTTTTCCCGCTGGCGCTGAGTTCTTCAAGCTCTTGAATCGTGCTTGGAGGGTCATTTATTTTTGTTTTGTTGAAGCATGCGAATTGTGTGTTGATCAGCCATGGTGCAAACAAATATCCAGCTTTTGTTTTGGCTCTCGATTGGGTGCGCTGGCTATAAATGGCATTAAAATATTGCTGACTGGGGAGTGTCGTGATGAGGTCGCGAGCGAACAATTCAGGCGCTGAAACTTGTTCTGTAATGACCAGGTCGGGCCCAAGGTTGAGGCTGGTGTCTTTGGTGATCTGGTCGTAAAAATTCTTTGACTTGTAGTTAATGAAAACAACGTTCACGGCTGGGTTGGAGCGTTGAAAGGCTTCGGTGTATTTACTCAGGAACGATCGTATTTGGCTTGTTTCGGCTCTGAAATCTTCTTCATTAATTCCGGTAGTAATAAAGAGTGTCTTCGGCGCCTTCAGGCTTGTGCAACTGCTCAGCAGGATTGCCAGTGATCCTGCTAAGAGTCTGTTGAAGGTTTTCAGGCAGCGCACCGTCGGAGCCGCAGGGTTCATATTCCTTGTGAATTTAACTTGGTTTTATTAGGCTGCCGATCCGTTCTGCACTGTCTGGCACTCCAACGGTTTGTGTTTTCCGCGAAGAGATCAGCAATAGAACATCGTGAAGCCACCCTTGCTCAAGCGGCTTGTCAAAATTGATTTAGTTACAGTTTTCGCAGCAACCCGGCAACGCGAGGCATGGCGCTCATCAGCGTTTCGGAGCTGTCCAAGATCTACCAGGTTGCTGAGAAGCAGCCAGGGCTAGCTGGCACCCTGCGCCATTTCGTCCGCCGCCGCACCCGGGACGTGACGGCGGTGCAGAACGTGTCGTTTGCGATTGAGCCTGGCGAGATGGTGGGTTTTCTCGGCGCTAACGGCGCCGGCAAAACCACCACCTTGAAGATGCTCTGTGGCTTGATCCACCCCAGCGCCGGGGAGGTGCAGGTGGCGGGCCACCGGCCCCAGCGCCGTCAGGCAGAGTTTCTTCGCCGGATCACCCTGGTGATGGGCCAGAAGCAGCAACTGCTCTGGGATCTGCCGCCGATGGATTCGCTGCGGGTGAATGCGGCTGTCTACGGTATCCCCGATGTTGTGGCTCGGCGACGGATCAGCGAACTGGCTGATCTGCTGGAGCTGGGGGAGGAGCTCACCCGGCCGGTGCGCAAGCTCTCCCTGGGTCAGCGGATGAAAGCCGAGCTGCTGGCAGCGCTGCTGCACGAGCCGGAGGTGCTGTTCCTCGATGAGCCCACGCTGGGTCTGGATGTGAATGCCCAGGCCCGGGTGCGCCAGTTCCTCGCTGAGTACAACCGCCGTACGGGGGCAACGGTGCTGCTCACCAGCCATTACATGGCTGACATCACAGCCCTGTGCCCGCGGGTGTTGCTGATCCATCAGGGACGTTTGTTTCACGATGGGCCGCTGGACTCCCTGGCTGAGCAATTGGCGCCGGAGCGGGAGGTGCGATTGGAGTTGGAATCCCCTGTTGCCCCTTCGGTGTTCGCGGGTCTGGGGCGCTTGGAGCGAATCGAAGGCTGTGATGTGCGGCTGCTGGTTTCAAGGGATCAGCTCACCGCCGTGGTGGCCCAGCTGCTTGAGCGCTTCGAGGTGCGCGACTTGGATGTGACCGATCCGCCGATTGAGGAACTGATCGGTGGGCTGTTCCGACAGGGGCGCGTCTGATGCGGATCTTCGGGCTGAACCGGCGGATCATCCGCGTGCTGCTGGGCACCCAGTACGCCCACATGCTCGAGTACCGCGCCGAGATCGCTCTCTGGGCGCTCTCCGGTGTGTTGCCGTTCATCATGCTCAGCGTCTGGAGCGGCAGTGATGCGCGCTCGGGGCTGGGTCTTGATGGGGTGGCCCTGGATCGCTATTTCCTCAGTGCCTTTCTGGTGCGCCAGTTTTCGGTGGTGTGGGTGGTGTACGACTTCGAGGAAGACGCCCTGATGGGTCGGCTCTCCCCTTACCTGCTGCAACCGCTGCACCCGCTCTGGCGCTACGTGGCGGCGCATCTCGGTGAGCAGCTCACGCGTCTGCCCTTCGCGGCTCTGATTGCGGCAGTGTTCTTCGTAGTGCAGCCCCAGGCGTTCTGGTTGCCGTCGGTGGGCGGGTTCCTGCTGGCCTGGCTCGCCACCTGGATGGCCTTTGCCATCGCCTTTTTGTTTCAGAGCCTGATTGCGGCTTTGTGCTTCTGGAGTGAAAAGGCCAGTGCCCTGGAGCGGCTCCAGTTCATTCCCTTTCTGTTTCTTTCGGGCTTGTTGGCGCCGCTCACGGCCTTCCCGCCGGCGGTTCGCGCCTGGGCCCAATGGACCCCGTTCCCCTATCTGATCGATTTCCCGGCTCGGGTGCTGGCGGGCCAGCCGGTGGATCTGCTGGCGGGTTTTGGGGCGCAACTGGCCTGGATCGCCTTGTTGTTGCCGCTGGTGCTGCTGCTCTGGCGGGCCGGAGTGCGGCGCTACAGCGCCATGGGGGCCTGATGGGGCGCTATTGGCGAACCCTGTGTCGCTTTTGGAGCACCGCTCTTGCGGTGCAGCTGGAGTATCAGGCCAATGTGTTGATCGAGCTGCTGGCGGTGGCGATGAGCCTTAGCGGCAGCCTGTTTCTGCTTTCGCTCTTTTATGGACCGCAGCAGACTCTGGGGGACTGGAGCTGGGCCCAGGCTCTGATGGTGCAGGGGCTCTACACCGTGTTCGACGGCATGGCCACCACCTGGCTGCGCCCCAATCTCGGCGCGATTGTCACCCATGTGCGCGAGGGCACCCTGGACTTTGTGCTGCTCAAGCCGATCGACAGTCAGTTCTGGCTGTCGCTGCGCACGCTGTCGCCGGCAGGGCTGCCGGAGATCGGTCTGGGGCTTGGGCTTTTGGCCTGGGGCAGCCATCAGGCCGGTGTGGTGCTCACGCTTTCCTCCTTTTTCTCCGTGCTGGTGATGCTGCTGGCCGGTGGCTTGATTCTTTATTCACTGTGGTTTCTGATCGCTGCCACGAGCATCTGGTTCGTCAAAACCTGGAATGCCACGGAGGTGTTACGAGCTCTTCTGGCCTCTGGCCGCTACCCCCTCAATGCCTATCCGCCGGCCCTGCGCCTGCTCTTCACATTGGTGCTGCCGGTGGCCTTTCTCACCACGGTTCCCGCCCAGGTGTTGCTTGGACAAGCCGCTGCACCGATGCTGATGACGGGTTGTGGTTTGGCTGTGCTGTTCTTTGCGGCGGCGCGAGCCTTCTGGTTGTTTGCCCTGCGCTCTTACACCTCAGCGTCGAGTTGACATTACCGGGCGTGTTCAAGATGCATCTTGCGGAATCAATGCAGTCCATTGCTTTGGAGTGCTGGACGACGCTGGGTAGAGAGTCATGCAATTGAAAGCAAAATCGGCCCCACTCCGCCTCACAATTCCTGCTATGTCGAGGAATATGGATTGCTGAATCTCTAGCCATTCGGCCCAGACCGTTGTCTTGGTGAAGCAATAAACCATCATGTTGATGGATGATGCATCCCACTGATTGAAATTCACAAGGATGATTTGTTCCTGATCGATCTGAGGATGATGCTGGAGATGTTTTTTGACCTCATGAGTGATCCCTGCGACCTTGTTGATGTCTTCATAGCGCAGGCTGATATTGGCAAGAATGCGCCTGTTGTACATTTGGCCTGGGTTTTCAATCGGTTTTGTCGCAAAAATCGAGTTAGGGATGTGCAGTGGCCTGCGATCGAATGTGCGGATTCTTGTGTAGTACCAGCCGATTGATTCCACGGTTCCCTGCAGGTTGTCAGTGTTAATCCAATCGCCTTCTTTAAAGGGCCGATTGAAGAACAGCATGAAGCCTGAAAGAAAATTCTGGCTGATCTGTTGCGTGGCAAAGGTGAAGCCGATTCCTGCACCACCCAGCAGGGTTGCAATGGCCGCAGAGGGAATACCGAAGTTCACCATTAATACGGCTGTTGTGATCAGCAGCGCGACAATGGTGTAGAGACGACCCAGCAGGTTGACGAGCATGGCTTCGTCTTGTTCGTTGTCCATCTGCAACCAGCGGCGCATGGACGCCGATTCCAGAATTGTGTTTCCCACATTCAGCACTGCCCAGCTGATCGTGACAATCACCAAGGACGCTGCAAGACGGTTCAGGAGTTGCTGTTCCATCACATCAACACGCTGGTTGATGTGATGGGTGATCCAGGTTCCATAGAGCGTGAGCCCTAGGCCAATCAGCACTGGCCTCCTCAAGCTACGGCTGATATTGCTCCCGAGGTTGCGACCATGGCGGCTGAGAAGTTGCAGACACAGCCATGCACCCACCAGCACCAAGGACCCCACAGCAAGGCCGGTGTTGGTGTGTAGAAATTCAACGCGGTTGACCGCAGTTGTTGTGAATTCCCGAATGGGTCTAGAGCGACAGGGGTTGAGATTTTAGCTGTTGTTTTCTTGCTTTGGACTCGTCCTGTTTTCTTCTGTGGGTGCATTGGTGCTGAGGCTTTGTTGAAGACTTGGTGGCCACTGCATGGGGTAAACCTGGCGTTGGGGGAAGGGAATCGTGATCTCTTCTTTCTCGAAGCGTTTCCAGATCTCCCTGCGCAGATCGCTGCCGACGGCGAAGGCATCCAGAGGGTTGGCCACCCAGAAGAGCACTTTGTAGTTGATCGATGAATCGGCGAATGCCGTTACGAAAGCCGACGCTGGTGGGTATTGCTTCACTTTGGGATGGTCTTCTGCAATCGCGAGCAGCAGCTCAATCACCCGATCGGGGTCGTGGTTGTAGGCAGCGCCGACTTCAACGCTGTCGCGACGTGCCGTTTCAGCAGCTGTGTAGGACGCTGCTTCTTGTGTGAAGAAGGTCTGATTCGGGATCAGCAGTTCGGCGCCGTCACGGCCACGCTTCAGCTGTGTTGCCCTAAGGCCGAGCTTGCGCACGGTGCAGGGATCTCCATTGATCATCAAGATTTCGCCTGGGCGCACGGAACCTTCAAATAACAGCCAGATGCTGCTAATGAAATTGGAGATGATTTCTTTGATTCCAAAGCCGATGCCCACCGATAAACCACCGGCGATGGCGATGAATGCATTGCCATTGATGCCGATGTAGTACGCCACGCTCATAATGCCGATGGCGATCACGCTGTAGCGGAACAGCAATTCCATGCCACGCCGGTTCTGCTGACGCACCCCGAAGATCGTGCCACTGGCCCAGGCCATCAGTGCTGCAGGCCGCGATGCAATCGTCACGATCAGATAAATCGCCACGATCGCCGTATAGACCTTGCCCAAGGTGATCTCGACTTCAAAGAGGTTGGCGATTCCGATCCGCGCCAGATTTTCACGGCTGCCGAGCAGGCTGAGCATTGAAACAGTGGCCGTGATGACATAGATAGGTTTGAAAAATGTGCTTTCAATCTCTTCGATTGGGAATCCCGGATTGACCTGCTTAACGAGTGATTTCAAAGGTGTGAACAGATTCCAGCCCAGCCATAGCAGCCCGAAATAACGCAACAGCCCGAAGGGTGCTTGGCATGCAGCAAAGACAGCCGCAAGGATCAGGATCAGTGCAGGACCAAGCAGAACACGGATCGATTCTGGAAACAGTGCTTGCAACCGGTAACGCTTGGGATCGAGTTGGATGCTGCGCGTGCGTGCAATCACCACGACAACGGCCAGTACAAGCAACTGGGACAGAACCGACCAGCGCTGCAGAAAGGCCAGCCAGCTCAGCATTTCGATGAGAATGTCGCTGGGGGACACCGACAGAATGAGAGAGGTGATGGTCATGACGACGGTCCCAGTTTGGTGTTCAGTGTTGCGGCAGCTTGGCTTGGAGTTTCTGTGCCAAAAATCACATCATTCAGTGTGAATTGCATCACTCGTTCGAGTTTTGGGTTTTGATTTAGCACTGCCCTGATTTCATCGCCGATGCGAACATCATCCTGGTCTGTGCTGAGGTAAAGGTCTTCGAATCCAGGGATTTCGCGATTGATGATTTGTGCCGCTGCTGGGTTGACCGGGTAGGAGGTGCGGTACCGCAGGGCCCATGTTTTCTGTGCCCAGGGCAGAACAATGAATTGCATCAGTTCCAAGCTTTTCTGCCGCTGTTGACGGCTGGAATTCCGTCCAAGGCCCCACACTTGCAGCCGGCTTACCGGTGTGGCTTTCCCGGCAGGTCCTGCCGGTAACAGCCCAATGCCGAGATTGTCCTTTAAGGCTTCCCGCAGTTGGGGCAGCTGGGAGCTCCAGCAGCTGATCCAGTGGAGTCTTCCATCGATCAGTTGTTTCCGGAGGGTGGCCTGATCGTTCATGAACAGAACGTTCTGCTGAAAGCTTGCTGCCCGTAGCCAGGTGAGCCATTGCACCAGTTGGTTCACATCCTGCGTTGTCGGTGTTTCTCCACGCAGGGCGCTGATCAACGCGTTTCCAGCGCCATAGCTGCCCACACTCCAATAGAGATTCTCGAAGTTCTGTGTGAGGCCGAAAATGCTTCCTTCACTGCTTTGTTGGGCCAGTTCGCGCAGAGTTTTGGGTGGACTTTTGAGTTTGCGTTTGTCGTAGCAGGCCAGTTGGATGTATTGGGACACCGGCAATCCAGTGATTGCCCCGTCGCTCGTGCTCACGCGCGTGAGGAGCTCCGCTGGAATGGACTGGCGTTGTTCAGGTGTGACCGGGACGGAATCCAGAATGCGTGCTGTGAACAGAGCCTGGATGGTCTGGGCATCGCTGACCACCAGATCAGGCCCCAGTCCACTGTTGGTCTGGCGTTGCAGTTCTGATTGGACACTGGATGCCGAGTAAAGGGAGGGCTGGATCCTTATCCCAGGGATGACAGCCCGCAAGCTGGTCTGAAAATTGCGCAAAACATCGCGGTCTCGTGAGCTTTCTTCGCTGGTGACCACCTCCTGGGAGGGCAAGGTGCGCACGACTCGGAGCAGGGTGGGACGGGCTTCGTCCGTGCTGCTGCATGCGCTGAGCAGGCCAATCGCTCCTGCCAAGCCAAGGAGCTTGAACCTAAGGATCAATAAACGTTGCCCAAGCTTTCGTTTCATCGGCCTTCTATTGCGTCCGCAGGGTGTCGCTATCGGTTGTAACCGAGCTCCATAGTGACCCCAGCGATCCCGTGATGCCAAATCGTTGGCACTTGCGCTCAACGCCATGCCCATGGAACGGTTGTTGGGCTTGGGAGAGGGAATGGCGAGCGATCTGCTGAGTACGGAGGCCGTTTTGCAGTGGCTGCAGACACCGTTAGGAGCTCTGGTGTTCATCCCGCTGTATGCGGTTTGGGTCACCGTGCTGTTGCCTGGTCTCTGGGCTTCGATGCTGGCGGGAGCGCTGTACGGCACCTGGTGGGGCAGCCTGATCGTGTTCGCTGGAGCCACGCTCGGGGCGGAAGCCGCTTTCTTGCTGGGGCGTTATCGATTGCGTGGCTGGGCACAAGCTCGCCTCAAGCGCTTTCCAAAACTGCTTGCAATCGAAAAGGCGGTGAGCCGTGAAGGCTTCCGGCTGGTGCTGCTCACCCGGCTGTCTCCGGCCTTTCCTTTCTCTCTGCTGAACCTCGCCTATGGGCTTAGCGACGTCAGTCTGCGGGACTACAACCTTGGCTTGATCGGCATCATCCCTGGCACGATCTTGTTTTGCGCGCTGGGTGCGCTGGCTGGAAGCGCTGCTCGTTTCGGGGAGGTGTTGGCGGGGGAGACGACTCCTCAGGCCTGGGTGTTGCGGGTTGTCGGTGTGCTGGCCACCGTTGCCGTTGTGTGGCTGGTGGCTCGCGCTGCTCGCAAGGCCTTGCAGGAGGGATCAGAGCTTGATCAGGAGCCGGCGGGTTGATCGGGATCCGGGAGGCGCCAGTCGCGGACTGCGGCGATCAGCACAAACCAGATCAACCGGCCTCTGGCCCGCAATCCCTTTCGTGCACTCAGGTCGGCATATTTGGCGCGACCGCAGTCGGTTTTGATCCAACGAAACACCGAGGGCCTTTGATAGTCCTGTTGGGTCACGAGGATGGCTCCGAGGCTTCTTTGTATTTAAAGATCTGATTGGGAATCACGCTGATGGTGGTCCTGATGTCATCCAGGCCTAGATCAGTCCGGGCACGTTTGGAAATGCGGTCATTCAGCTCTTGTGCCACTCCATCGGTGACCAGGCCTTTCGGTGCACTGAGCACCAGATCAACCGTGGCTTCGTTATCCACAACACGGACGTTGCTGTAAAGCACGCGCACCCTCTGCCAGAGATAGGGATTTTTCCGGGTGAGTTCAAACTGACGCACCCGCCCGGCTTTGAAACTGGCGAACTGGCCATCCAGTTGTTGCTTGTTGCTGAAGTCGCGCAGGGATGAGGACAGGGGGATCGAGAGCAAACCCAGAAGACCGAGCCACACCAGAAGATTGCGCCAGCTCTGGGCCACCGATCCGTAGTGCTGGATCAAGAAAATGAACAGGCTGGCCACGGTGATCCCGATCAGGTTGGCCAGGAACAACAGGAGCGATCCCTCGGCGATCTGATTGGTGATCCCCGCCACTGTTCCCCGTCCGAACACTGCCACCACTTCCTGGCCCAGGCTCAAGCCGATGCCGCAGACGCAGAGGGGAGGCACGAGGGCCACAGCGATGGCGACACCGGCGATCGAGTTCGACAACCCCGCTCTCGTCATGCTGAAGGATCCGGCAACGGCCGCGGCGATGGCGATGCCGAGATCGATCAGGTTCGGGGCTGTCCGGGAGATCATCTCCCGATTGACTTCGCTCACATCGAGCAGCATCGACAGGAATGCCGCTGTCCCCACCACCGTGAGTACACCAAGGAAAATAGTGAGCAGGGAACGTTTCGCCAGGGTGTTGTTGCTGATGGCCAGAGCAAAGGCCAGGCTCAGAATCGGGTCCATCAACGGGGCCACGATCATGGCGCCGATCACCACGGCGGTGCTGTTGGAAATCAGCCCGAGAGTGGCAATGACCGCTGAACACAGCAGCAGCAGAAAGAAGCCCAGGGACGGTTTTGAGGAGGCAATGCGTGCTTTGTAGAGCTCTTTGCGTGGGACGCGCTGCTCGAGGTTGATCTGCCATTCCCCTGTGAGTGCTTCGACCGCGACAGAGATCAGATTTGGCATCGGTTTTGTTGTCTCAGTTCAAAGCGGATGAATGGAGTCGGCGCTGTCTTGGATCAAGAGCATCAGTGCTGCTTCATCGAGCACGCTGACACCGAGTGATTTCGCTTTTTCCAGTTTGCTGCCCGCTTCGTCACCAGCCACCACGAAACTGGTTTTCTTGCTCACAGAACCGCTCACTTTGCCCCCTGCGGCTTCGATCAAGGCCTGGGCCTGGGATCGGGAGAGCGAGGGCAGGGTGCCAGTGAGCACAAAGGTCTGGCCGCTGAGCTGTCCGCTGCCGTTGCTGCGATCCGCCAGTGTTTGGCGTTCCTGGTCCGAGGCGGCCAGCGTGAGGCCGACATCGCGCAGTTGCTGAAGCAGATCCTGGTTTGCCGATGTGCTGAACCACTGCTGCAGACTCTGGGCGATCTCCGGGCCGATGCCGTGCAAACCGGTGATCGCCTCCGGCTGGAGAACGGCTGCGTCAGCGAGGCTGTCCGCATCAGGAAAAGCGGAGGCCAGGGCCTTGGCATTCACCTCACCAACATGATGGATCCCCAGGCCGTAGAGCTGGCGTGACCAGGGCTGAGAGCGGGATTGCTCGAGAGCAGCCACCAGATTGCTGGCACTTTTCTCACCCATGCGCTCCAGGCTGGTGAGCAAGGCGGTGTCGAGGCGGTAAAGGTCGGCGATCGAGCGCACAAGGCCGCGCTCCACAAGCTGTTCAATCAGCTTGCTGCCGAGGCCGTCCACATCCAGCGCACCCTTGCTCACCCAGTGGCGCAGGGCGCCGCTCAGGATGGCGGGACAACTGCTGTTCACACAGCGTGTGGCAGCTTCACCGCTTTCGCGCACGAGATCCGAGCCGCAGGACGGGCAGTGATGCGGCAGTTCCAGGGGCAGGGCACCCTCCAAACGCAGTTCGGGGAGTACTCGCAGCACTTCAGGGATGATCTCCCCTGCCTTGCGCACGATGATGGTGTCGCCGCTATGCAGGTCAAGCTCCTGCAGTCGATCGGCGTTGTGCAGGGTGGCGCGACTGACGCTGGTGCCCGCCAAGGAAACCGGCTCGAATTCGGCAACGGGTGTGACCACGCCAGTGCGGCCCACCTGGCAGGTGAGTTTGAGCAGGCGGCTGGGAGCCTCTTCTGCCGGGTACTTGAGAGCGATGGCCCAGCGAGGCGCTTTCTGGGTGAAGCCAGCGGCGTCCTGCAGGCGCAGGTCGTTGAGTTTCACCACAACACCGTCGGTGGCGTAGTTGAGATCGTGGCGGCGGCTGTCCCAGTCGCTGAAAAACTGCTCAACGGCCTCCAGGTTTGGGAGCAGGGCGGCGTTGGGGTTCACGCGGAAACCTGCATCCTCCAACCAGCGCAGGCTCTCCCACTGGCTGGCGGGGCGTTGTCCCGACCACTCCTCGGGGAGGTGAAGGGTGTAAGCGAAGAAGTCGAGGCGTCTTGCGGCCACCACCTTCGGGTCCAGCTGACGCAGGGTGCCGGCGCAGGCATTGCGGGGATTGGCGAAAAGGGGCTCGTCGCGAGCAGCCCGCTCCCCGTTAATGGCGGCAAAGGTGCTGTCGGGGATCAGAGCTTCCCCGCGTACCTCCACCCAGGCGGGTGGATGATCGAGGTGCAGGCGCAGGGGAATGGAGGCGATCGTGCGCACATTGGCTGTGATCTCTTCTCCTTGATCGCCATCACCACGGGTCGCGGCGCGCACCAAAACGCCGTTCTCGTAGCTCAGTGCTAGAGCATTGCCGTCGATCTTCAGTTCTCCCACCATCGCCAGAGCCGGCAGGGGAGAATCCGATGGGGGCTCGCGGTCGAGCACCTTGATCAGCCGGGTGTACCAGCCCCGCAGCTCGTCAGCACTGAAGGCATTGTCGAGGCTGAACAGAGGGACGCGGTGGGTGACACTGCGAAAGCCTTCGGCCGGAGAGCCGCCCACCCGTTGGGTGGGGCTGTCGGCCTCAACCAGCTCTGGATGCGCTGATTCGAGGTCAAGCAGTTCTCGGTAAAGCCTGTCGTAAACCGCATCCTCGAGGTCGGGAGCATCAAGCACGTAATAAGCATGCGCGGCTCTGTTGAGCAGCTGCCTCAGTTCGGCGGCGCGCTCCTGCAAACCCTGCGGGATTGAAGTGGACACGGAGGGGCAGTCAGCTCTTGACGTTGGCGTTGACGGTGGCGATGCGGTCGATCTTCCAGTTGTCGTCCACCTTGGTGAAGGTGAAATCGAGCGGCATCTCCTCTTTGTCTTCGGCGATCAGTTTCACCGTGAGAATCATGTTGCCTTCCTGAAGCCGGGGACGGCCTGATTTGAGGTTGCGGAAGCGATTGAGTTTCAGTCCGGCCAGATAGCGGATGAACTGCTGGCGGTTCACATGCTGGCGGTAGGTCTTAGTGGTGAGGAGGTAGGCCGCATCCACCCGTCCAGCGGCCACCTGGGTGAAGAACTGCTTGATCAGGGGATTGATGCCGCGGGCGCTGAGCACCAGTTTCACGGCGGTGATCGTCCAGTAGAGGAGCAGTGCGCCACCGCCGGCGAGCAGTGCCTTGCTTCCGATTTCCCGCACCAGACCCAGATCCATCAGCCCATGCCATTTGGACCGTGAGTCTGACTGACGATCCGCTGGATGGAGGCAGACTGGGCCGACCTCCCGCGTCCGGCGACTGCCGACCATGCCGCTCGAGCCGTTGTTGCCGTTGTTTCATCGGCTGAACCGTGAACACTTCGAGGGCTCGCTCACCCAGGGGCATCAGCCCCTGGTTGCCGTTCGCTGGAGCGATGGCCGGCTTCGCCGCACCGCCGGTCTTTATCGGCGTGGTGTTTCCGTGGCACCCCCCCTCGGCAGGGAGATCGTGTTGTCGAGGCCCCTGTTGGGGCAGCTGCCGCGCGAAGCCACGGAGAGCACCCTTTGCCACGAGATGATTCATGCCTGGGTGGATCTCGTGCTGAAGAGCAACGAAAGCCATGGCCCCAACTTTTTGGCGCGCATGCAGGCCATCAATGCGGATCAAGATCGCTTTGAGGTAAGCGTTCGACATCGTTTTCCGGTTCCGCAGCAACCACCGCGCTGGATTGCTGTTTGCCCGCGCTGCGGACGGCGGACGCCCTACCGGCGGCGCGTGAAACAGGCCGCTTGCCGCCAATGCTGCAATCAGCATCATGGTGGTCGTTGGCATCCCAGTTGTCTGCTTGGCTATGTGCCGGCCCAAGAGGAGAGCTGACGTTCATGGATCTGTTTCTCTGGGTTTTGGAAATGGGCGGTGTGTCCATCGCTTTGATCGGCTTGCAACGGGAACGTTGGTTGGAGCACCGGCGTCGGTAACGTTTAAAGATGGATGCACGTCGACAACGCCGCCAGCGTGGTGCTGAGCCATTGGATTCGAAATTTGATCAATGGATTGAAACGGGTCGGCAACTGGTGGATGGAGTCTCCGGTGCCCGTCCGGGTCGACGTGGTGGTGGGCGGCCGCAGTCCGGATCGCGCTTCGATGCCGTGGGCCGCTGGGTGGGTGATCGGATGGATTGGCTTCTGGATGAAGAGGACGACTGGAGTGAGCGGCCACCTGCCCCTGAGCCATCAACTGTGGTGAGGCCTCGTCCCTCAGGGAAGCGACCATTGGATGCGATGTCGCGGCGGCAACCGCTGTTGAAGCCTCCTGCCGAGATGAGTCCTCCGCCGTTTGAAGAGCCCGCTCAGGAGGATTGGCCCGACGATG
The DNA here is from genome assembly GCF_000153285.1 of Synechococcus sp. WH 7805. NCBI lineage: Bacteria > Bacillati > Cyanobacteriota > Cyanophyceae > Synechococcales > Synechococcaceae > Synechococcus > Synechococcus sp. WH 7805. Next base: position 1,810,446 of record NZ_CH724168.1, read on the forward strand.
ATGACTTTCGTGTGGAACGCTGGAGTCGCTCGGACGGTGCACCTTTACCCCCATCTCCACCCTCCGCTCCAGCTTCCCGGGCCTCGGGGCGACGCTCCCTTCCCCGCTCCAGTCGTCGGCGCGACGGAGCCTGACGTTCGATAGCCCCTAGGCTCCGCCCAACTGAATCAACCGACATGAGCAACCTTGTGGTTGTGGGCTTCCCAAAGGTCACTGAGGCTGAGGAAGTTAGGCGTGAGCTGGTCACCATCCAGCAGGAGCATCTGATCACCCTGGAGGATGCGGTCGTGCTTGAACACGGTGACGATGGTCATGTGCATCTGCGCCAAGCCATCAACATGACCGCTGCCGGTGCCATGGGCGGCACCTTCTGGGGTCTGCTCATTGGTCTGATCTTCGCCAATCCCCTGTTGGGTGCGGCCGTTGGGGCTGGCGCCGGTGCCGCTTCCGGTGCTCTCAACGACATCGGAATCAACGACAAGTTTCTGGAGGAACTGGCGGAGACGTTGCCCCAGGGCAGTGCAGCTCTGGCTCTATTGGTGCGCGATTCCACGCCGGATCGGGTGATCGAGCGCCTGCGCCGCCATGCACCCCATGCCCGGTTGATTCACACCAACCTCAGTCACACCGATGAAGAGGCCCTCAAGGAGCAGCTGGAAACGGCTCGCAAGCAGGCTGAGGCTCTCAGGCTTGCGTGACTTGCCGATGCACCCGATATGGGCAACCGCGCCGGTTCAGCTGCTGGTTCACCGCGTCAACGAGGTCAGGCGGCAGCTCCTCTGCCATCTGATCGGCGCTGGTGGTGATTGAAGGTGATCCATCAGCCATGGCTTCAAGAAGATCCGTCCATTGGCTCACGTGCTGCGCACGGCTGACCGGGTGATGTCCGTGACGCTCCAGAACTGCCGCACAGAGATCGGCATTCCAGAGGGCTGAGCGGCCTTTGCTGTGAGGAGCACGTTGCTCGGCGGCACCAATCTCGAGTGCTGCAGGGGTTGGACATCCATGGCGGTCTCGCCATCCTTCCTGCTCGAGCATGCGTCCGCAGTGACTTGCTGAGATTCCGAACCTGCGGCCGAGATCGTTGAGGTTCAACCAGGTGGAAGTCGCCATGGAATCGATACCGATAGACGCATGATTGCCCGTGCACGACATGCGGCAAGTTGTCAAGTTCAAATCCGCACTAAACGCTTGGTTTCTTCATGACGTTGTTTGAAGCGGTCGACGTGGAGCTTCCCCAAGCCAGCGTTCCAGGGCTGGGTTGAACACTTCGCGGATCACGGTCAGTTCCCGCCCCTGTCGGAAGAAGCGGTAATGGCGGCTCCAGAACGGTCCTTGTTCACCAAAGCCCTGTTCCAGCCAGGGAGCTGTCACTAGAGCCAGGCCATCCACTTCTCGGAATAGTTCCGAGCGTCCCTGGGTGAGGCTGAGCCAGATCGGCAGGTTGCGGTCCTGAAGATGCTGCTCCGCTTCCGTCTGGTTCCACCAGCTTTCCGCCCAGGCAAGGGTGGTGCCCCCGCACTCCAGCCAAACCTGGCGTCGCAGCAGGGGATGGCTGAGTTCACGCACTTCTTGTGGCGCGCCGTTCAGTGCTTGATCAGCCTCCATGGCAATGACGCGCACGGCGACTGGATGGTTTGTCAGCAAGCGCAGGTGCCTCGTTGGACTGCCATCACCGAGCAGCATCAATCGCCAGGGGCCAGGAAGCCAGCCGGGTTCTTCTCCCGCCAAAACAGCCGACGTGGGTGCTTCCCAGAGCACAGCTGGCGAGGGGGTCAGGGTTTCGGAGGGGCTCAGAATGCGCCTCCCACCGAGAGTGATCGGAGGGAACCGCCACGTTCGATCACCGCACCGTTGGCCGTCACGCTGCGCAGGGACCAGCCACTGTTACCGATGCTCTCTCCTGGTGCTGCCGATAGAGACTGGTCACCGAGTTGAAAAATGGCGGATCCCTGGCCCCCGCCGCTATGGACCACACCCACGAGGAGGGGCTCCGGTGTGGCTGGCGCCAGTGCTGCTGCCTCAGGTGGGGATTGGGATCGAATAGGAATGGTCACCGGCTCCAGTTGCTGAATGGTTGACGGGGCTTGAATCGGCTCCTGGGCTTCCTGAACCGCGGTGGTTGCATCTGCGGGCTGGGTCTCCAGCGCGCGCTGGCGCAGCTTTTCAATCAGCGCCAGGTTGCGTTCCTTTTGCAGTGCCTGTTGGGCGTTCCACCACTGGAGACCCAGGGTGAGGGTGCCCAGCACTCCCATCAGGGTCAGCACCAGCAGGCTGATTGGGACGCGCGAACTTGGCTGTGTGTCCTTGGACTTGGGCGTTTTTGGCGTGGCGCCAGCTGACGGTGGCGCATTCACTTCACTCACCTGCACCTGAACAGCGTCGAGCGTGCGTTCCCCGCCGCTGAACACCCGATCCATCACCTGCTCAGCACGCAAGTTCCAGTAGGCCCGGGATGTGGAAAGGCGTGGCGACACCGCAGGTCTTTAGCTCCCGTAACGCTATCGAGCCTGGCCGGTGGGGGCGAGGTCTGGAGCGTTCGACGGATTACGCCGCTGTTGAAGCTCCAGCCACATCAACAGAGCGGTGAGGTCGGCCTGGCTCACGCCAGGGATCTGGCTGGCTTGCCCCAGGGTGATCGGGCGAACGGCCGTGAGTTTTTCACGCGCTTCCCGCGACAAGGTGCTGATCTTGGCGTAGTCGATGCTTGCGGGAAGCTTCCGCCGGCTCTGGCGTTTCACCTGATCGATCTGCTGCTGTTGGCGCTGCAAATAACCGCTGTATTTGATGTCGATTTCCGCGCCTTCTCGAACCGGCAGGGGCAGGTCGGCATCGGCAAGGCCGTGGTGCACCAGATCGTCCGCATGCATTCCGGGTCGACGCAGTAGGTCGGCCAGAGTGATGGAGCCCTTGATCGAAGCGCCCGTTTGCGCTTCCACTGCTGGGGCCACTGGATCGCTCACTTTCAGTCGTTGAGTTTCCAGCCGCTGCTTTTCGCTTTCCAGGGCGGTGAGCTTCTGTTCAAACATCTGCCAGCGCCGGTCATCGATCAGGCCGAGCTCACGACCCAGGGGCGTCAGCCGGCGGTCGGCGTTGTCACCCCGCAACACCAGGCGGTATTCGCTGCGGCTGGTGAGCACCCTGTAGGGCTCGCGCAGATCCTTGCTCACGAGATCGTCGATCATCGTGCCGATATAGCTGCCTTCCCTGGGAAAGTGCACGGCGCTCTGTCCGCGGATGCGTCGCGCGGCATTGAGGCCGGCCACCAGCCCCTGGGCCGCGGCTTCCTCATAGCCCGTGGTGCCGTTGAGCTGTCCGGCGCTGAACAGCCCCTCCACCCGTTTGGTTTCCAATGATGGAAAGAGCTGGGTCGCGGGCAGGTAGTCGTAATCCACGGAATAGGCCGGGCGCAGCATCACGGCTTGTTCCAAGCCCGGCAGGCTGCGCAGCAGTTGCAGCTGAATCGGTTCGGGCAGCCCCGTGGAGAACCCCTGCACGTAAATCTCTGGGGTGTCGCGTCCTTCTGGTTCCAGAAAGATCTGGTGGCTGTCTTTGTCCGCGAAGCGAACGATCTTGTCTTCGATGGAGGGGCAGTAACGCGGGCCTTTGCTGTCGATCACGCCGCCATAGATGGCGGTGAGGTGGAGGTTGTCTTTGATCAGCTGGTGGGTGGCGGCTGTGGTGCGGGTGATGTGGCAGCTCATCTGCTCACCGCTCACCCAGGCGGCGGGATCAAATGAGAAAAACCGGTCGGCGGCGTCGCTTGGTTGTTCGTCGAGTTGATCGAGGGCAATGCTGCGCCGATCCACCCGGGCTGGTGTGCCTGTTTTGAGCCGATCGGTGTGGAACCCAAGCTGCTGCAGGGCGTCGGTGAGGCCTTCGGCGGCCTGCTCGCCGGCCCGGCCTGCGGCCATGGATTGATGCCCCACCCAGATGCGTCCGCCGAGGAAGGTGCCGGCGGTGAGCACCACGGCTTTGGCTTCGTAGGTGCTGCCGAAATAGGTGCGTACACCGGTGATGCGGGCGGCAGGACCCTGGCTTGGATCCCAGGATTCACCACCACCGCTGGCATCGCCCTCAATCTCCAGTCCGGTGACCATCGCCTCGCGCAGGGCGAGGTTGGGGGTGTGCTGTAGCAGCTGCAGCATCTGGCGCGAGTACTGGCGCTTGTCGGTTTGCGCTCGCAGGGCCCAGACGGCGGGGCCGCGGCTGGCGTTGAGGATGCGTTTCTGAATCGCCGTGGCGTCGGCGAGTCGGCCGATCACTCCGCCAAGGGCATCCACCTCGTGCACCAGTTGGCTTTTGGCTGGGCCGCCGACGGCGGGGTTGCAGGGCTGCCAGGCGATGCGATCGAGGTTGAGGGTGAAGAGTGCTGTGTTCAGTCCGAGGCGAGCAGCCGTGATGGCGGCTTCACAGCCGGCATGGCCACCGCCAACCACGATCACGTCGAAGGATTCGGTGGGGGCGGCGGAAAAGCTCATGTCCTCATTATCAATCGCTGTCCCTGACGCCAGGTTTGAGTGGGTCGCTGCGCAAGACAGCGGGCGCAGTGGTCAGATTTCGGTTCAAGCCCAACTTGATCAGCTCATTGCTGTTGGATCCAGTGGGCCACTTGTTTTGGAAACGCTTCACCCTCAGTACACAATGCAGGTGATCTGTCGGTAGGCACTCCTTCTGTTCCAGGTGGTTTATTGCAGTGAGGTGTTGTCCGATCGGCCTTTTCGATTGGATCGGCTGAGTGTTGCGACAAAGGTGCGTTTGCCAAAGCGGCGAACCTTATGTCGCCAAGGTGGTAACCATTTGGTGGTTCTGCGCAAAGCCTTGAGCCAACCTGCAACATAATTCCGATGGGCTTGTGGGCTTAGAAGCCATCGGGCGATGTAGGACGAGCCAACACCAAGGAGCAGAATTCGACCGATCCACATAATGAGATCGCTTCACGCCGCCAGGTTTCGGAAACGAGTGAACTGGGGCTCGAACAGAAGCTTCACGGTTCCCACCGGGCCGTTGCGGTGCTTGGTCACGATCACTTCGGTGATGCCGCGGTCGGGGGTCTCCGGGTTGTAGTACTCGTCGCGGTAGATCATCAGCACCAGGTCGGCGTCCTGCTCGATCGAGCCCGATTCGCGCAGATCGCTCAGCATCGGTCGTTTGTTGGTGCGCGACTCCACGCCACGGCTGAGCTGGGAGAGGGCGATCACTGGCACGTTCAGCTCCCGGGCCATGCCTTTGAGGGCACGGGTGATGCGGGAAATCTCCTGCACACGGTTGTCGGGGCTGGATCCTTCCATGAGCTGCAGGTAGTCGATCACCACCAGACCCAGTTCCTTGCCCTGTTCCGCCATCAGGCGCCGGCAGAGGGAGCGCATCTCCAGAACGCCGGAGTTGGGTTTGTCGTCGATGTAGATCGGCAGTTGCCCCAGGGTGTTGATGCCCTGGCCGAGCAGAGGCCACTCCTCCTGCTGCAACCGGCCAGTGCGTAGCCGGCCGGCTTCGATGCCCACCTCCATCGAGAGAAGCCTGTAAGTGAGTTGTTCCTTGCTCATCTCCAGGGAGAACACGCACACCGGCAGGTCGTGCAGCTGGGCCACGTTCTTGGCCAGGTTGAGCACGATCGAGGTTTTGCCCATGGCCGGCCGGCCGGCCACGATGATCAGGTCGCTGCGTTGCAGGCCCTGGGTCATGGCATCCAGGTCGTAGAAATTCACCGGGATGCCCGCCACAGACGTGCCCAGCGACCGGCTTTCGATCTCGTTGAACGTGCTGGTCAGGATTTCAGCGGTGGGCGTGAGGCCCTTGGAGGGTTTCTCTTGGCTGATCGCAAAAATCTTCTGTTCGGCTTGATCCAGCACCTGCTCCATCGGCAGGCTTTGGTCAAAGCCCAATTGGATCACCTCGTTGCCGGAGCGGATCAGCTGCCGGCGTAGGAACTTGTCCATCACCAGGCGGGCCACCTGCTCGATCGAGGCCGTGGAGGCCACCCGTTCCACCAGCTCCACGAGCCTGCTGCTCCCTCCAACCTTCTCCAAGGCACCTGTATCAGCAAGCCAGGCGGTCATGGCTGTGAGGTCTGTGGGTTTGCCCTGGCTGTGGAGCATCACCGCGGTGCGAAAGATCTCCCGATGCGCACCGAGATAAAACGCCTCCGGCTGCAACACATCGGCCACCCTGCCAATGGCATCGGGGTCCAGCAGGATGCCGCCTAGTACAGCTTCCTCTGCCTCAACGTTCTGGGGCGGCACGGAATCCGGCAGGGCTTCGAAGTTGGGTTCGTCCCGCCGACGTCCCTTGCTGTAGCCGTGGCGATCCCCATCGGCGGACTCGCCGCCGGCATCCGTCAGGGGAACGCTCACCATGGGCCTGACCTTTCAACGCCGACGCCCACTCTGGCGTACTTGCGAACACGCAACAGAGTGGGCTGTGACGGCCTTACGCATCCAGCCGTGACCTGGGTCAGTAGCTGACCACTTCCAGGTTGATCTCAGCGGTGACTTCACTGTGCAGCTTGACGCTGACCTTGTAGTTGCCGGTGCGGTGGATGTCGGGAACGGTGATGTCGCGTCGATCCACTTCCTTCTTGGTGGCTTCTTCGATCACTTCCGCTACGTCGCCGTTGGTGACGGTGCCGAACAGCACGTTGTCATCGCCTGTCTGCTTCTTCACGGTGAAGCGACCGATGGTGTCGAGGGCGGTGCGGAAGGCCAGGGCCTCTTGCTTGAGTGCGGCCTGGCGCTCAGCCTCCTTGGCCCGACGATGCTCCACCTGCTTCATCACCGCTGGGGTGACTGGGACGGCTTTGCCATAAGGGAGAAGGAAGTTGCGGGCATAACCAGGAGCAACTTCCACCATGTCGCCATCCCGACCGAGGCTGAGAACGTCCTCATTCAGAACGACTTGTACGCGCTTGGCCATGGCGATGATTCCGGACGACGTCTAATGAGCGATCGAGAATTTTACGATGCCACGGGTAGGCGTACTTTCGTGGCCAGTCCCAGGGCCCGCATCAGGCGGATGTGCTCCCAGGTGAGGTCGATCTGTCCCTGCTGCAGTCCGTGGCGGGCCGAGTGCGGATACGCATGGTGATTGTTGTGCCAGCCTTCGCCGAAGGTGAGGGCCGCAACCCACTTGTTGTTACGGGAGGCATCACCGCTGTCGTAAGCCACGGTCCCCCAGCAGTGGGTGGCGGAATTCACAAGCCAGGTGACGTGATACACCAGCACCAGGCGCAGGGGAATGCCCCACAGCACCAAGGCCCAGCCGCCGGCTCCGGTGGCGGTGCCAATCCAGAACAGCAGGCCGGCCAAGGGCAACTGCAGCAGCAGGAAATTGTTGTTCAGCCAGCGGTAGTAAGGATCCTGTACCAGGTCGCCGGTCATGCGGGGCACGGCCTGCATGGCTGTGACGGGCTGGAGCATCCATCCCATATGACTCCACCAGAAGCCGCGATGGCTGTTGTGGTGATCCGCATCCGTATCGGAAAACTTGTGGTGATGGCGGTGCAATCCCACCCAATCAATCGGCCCGTGCTGGCAGCTGAGGGCGCCGCAGGTGGCGAAGAAGCGCTCGAGCCAGCGAGGGAGTTGGAACGATCGGTGTGACAGCAGGCGGTGGTAGCCGATGGTCACGCCCAGGCAGGCGGTGACCCAGTAGAGCACCAGCAGGCTGGCGGCGGCTTGCCAGCTCCAGAACATCGGCAGCAGGGCCAACAGGGCCAAGCTGTGGATCACGATCATGAAACCGATCGTCACCCAGTGAAGACCTTCTGCCGGTGCTGCGGGGGTCTCGCCGTTGCGGGGCTGGCGCAGCAGGGTTGCAAGTGCCTGGGCCCGGTGCGAAGCTGCTGGTCGACTGGGTGGTGATGGCGCAGTGATGACGCTGGAAGCCATGGCCTAATCCGGTTAATACTCGAAAGTTTATACCCGATACGGATCCGTATCAAGCAATGAGCAACGTCAGTGATACTGATCCTGTGACCAGGAGTTACCGCGACCAGCTTGAGGAGGGCCGGCGGGCGATGGCCCATCTCCTTCACGTCTGGCATGAGCGCAATGGTTGGTCGCACAAGGTGTTGCCTGCCTTGGCTGACGCGCTCGATCTGGGGCGTGTGCATAACTCCCAGATCTCCAACCTCCGCAACGGCAAGCTGGCATCACCAGGCCCAGAAGTGTTTCTTGCTCTCGGTCAGGCCAATGCTGTCCTGCATGCCGGTCTTGCTCCGATCCAAGAGCACCTCGCTGAGGTTCATCCCGATCTGCTCAAGGTGCTGACAAACGGAGCCGTGCCGTTGCTCGATTCCCAATCGAATCCCCTCGGTGCCGGTGACCTTTTCGAAATCTTTGTCGGTTTGGCCTCGCTTCCACCTGGTTTTGATTGGCGAATTGCACCGGAGGAGTCGGCTGTCCTCAGTGCCTCCATCGCTGACAGGCTTTGTCGCGGGCAGTCCTGGCGTCAGTGCCGTGATGCCGTGATGGAGGCCTATCCGGTCACCAAAAGCCAACGCCGCGAACGTTTCGCAGAAGTGATGGCAGGAATGCGGGACTACAGCGCTGAGGAACTCGATGGTGAGTTCCTCGATCTCCATGCCACCCATCTCAAGCTTGAGGGCCGGCAGGGGCTCAGCGCTGAAGACTTTCTTGCTGAGCTTCGCTCGGGCTCTCAACCGGGGTAGCGAGCCTGGCGAACACGGCGGGTCAATCCCAATTTCTGAAGCAATCGGATGTGCATCCAGGTGATGTCGAGTTCGAACCAGCGCAGACCATGCCTGGCGCTGGCCGGATGGGCGTGATGGTTGTTGTGCCAACCCTCACCGAAGGACAGCAGCGCTACCCACCAGCAATTGCGGGATAGGTCCGGGCAATTGAAATTCCGATAGCCGAATGCGTGGGTGGCGGAGTTCACCAACCAGGTGACGTGATACACGACCACGAGTCGTAAAGGAATGGCCCAGAGCACGAGTCCGAGTCCCCCGCCGTGCACATCAGCCGCATTGCCGTACCAGTACAGAGCAAGACCCAGGGGGATCTGCAGCAACAGGAACCAACGATCAAGCCACACATAGAAGGGGCTACTCAGCAAATCTCCTGCAAAGCGCTCCTTATGTTCCAGAGCCGGGATTTCATGAAGCATCCATTCGCTGTGGCTCCACCAGAGGCCGCGACCGGCGTCGTGGTGATCATTGGGCTGGTCGGAGAAGCGATGGTGATGGCGGTGGAGCGCAATCCATTCGATTGGACCGCTCTGGCAGGCAAGGGTGCCCATGAGCACCAAGGTTTTCTCAAGCCATGACGGCACCTCGAAGCTGCGGTGCGCCACCAGTCGGTGCAAACCCAGGGTTACACCGAGCACCGTCATCCAATACAGAACGGCGAAGGTGGCGATGCCTTGCCAGCTCCAAAACCGGGGCAGCAGGGCCACTGTGGCGAGCACGTGCATCACCACCATGAAGCCTGTGGTTCCTCCCTTCAAGCGCCGCTGGCGCTGCGGCAAGGGTGCACGGGGTGCCATGACGGCTGCGCGCATGCGCAGGTCCCGTTGGCTGCCGCTGTCGACTGGGTTGGTGGTGACCAAGAAAACTCTCCATGATCCGATCCAGCTGCTGTCCGAAGGGATACAGAAGGAGCGAAAACAGACGGTTGGAGATGTGAATGTAAAAGAACACAGCAGGTTCTTCGCGGGTTACCGATGGCAATGGGTTCAGAACGGTCGGGGACACGTCCCTCCCAAACGCCCTTGGAACCCAGCCAGGCTCTGGCTTTGGCGCGAGCAAGGGTTGAAGCCGTTCGCGAGCGCTTGGAACCTGTCGCCCGAATGCGAACAGCCGCTGTCGCTCCTCGGTTGCGACGGGTTCTGGACGCTTTTGCGGCGGAACGGGTGGGTCCGCAGCACTTCGCCTCGGTGAGCGGTTACGGCCATGGCGATCAGGGGCGGGAGGTGATCGACCGGGTGTTCGCCCGGGTGTTGGGCGCAGAAGCCGCAGCGGTGCGACTGCAATTCGTCAGCGGCACCCATGCCATTGCTGCAGCGTTATTCGGAGTGCTCCGTCCAGGGGATCGCATGGTGTCGATCACCGGACGCCCTTACGACACCCTGGAAGAAGTGATCGGTCTGCGGGGTGAGGGGCAGGGATCCTTGAAGGACTTCGGCGTTGCCTACGAGGAGCTTCTCCTGCGTCCGGACGGGTCGGTGGATGAGCAGGGAGTGGAGCAGGTACTTGATCAGCCCTGCCAATTGGTGTTGATTCAGCGCAGTTGTGGGTACAGCTGGCGCCCTTCTCTCAGCGTGCAGACGATTGGCAGGCTCTGTGAGCGGATCCACCGATTGCAGCCCGACTGCATCTGCTTTGTCGACAACTGCTATGGCGAGCTTGTGGAAGAGCAGGAACCGCCTGCCGTGGGAGCCGATCTGGTGGCCGGTTCTCTAATCAAGAACCTCGGAGGCACGATCGCCCCTGCCGGTGGTTATGTCGCCGGCCGCAGTGATCTGGTGGAGCAGGCCTGTTGTCGCCTCACAGCTCCTGGTATCGGCCGGGAAGGCGGAACGGGCTTCGATCTGCATCGGTTGCTGCTCCAGGGGCTTTTTCTGGCTCCGCAAATGGTTGCGGAATCTCTGATCGGAGCCGATCTGGTGGCTGGAGTGTTCGCGGATCTTGGCTTTCGCGTGCAGCCAGCGGCCGGGGCGTTGCGCAGTGATCTGATCCAAGCCGTGCAGTTGGGTGATGCTGAGGCGTTGAAGGTGGTGTGCCGTGCCTTTCAGGCCTGTTCACCGGTGGGCTCCTATCTCGACCCGGTGCCGGCGGCGATGCCCGGGTATGCCAGTGATCTGGTGATGGCAGGAGGCACGTTCATCGATGGCAGCACCAGTGAATTTTCCGCTGATGCCCCATTGCGGGAACCCTTCAATCTTTACGTGCAGGGCGGGACACATCGCGCCCACGTGGAGCTCGCTGTGATCGATGCACTGACGGCACTGGCTGCAGCAGGACGGCTGGATCTGGCCCACACTGGGTGAACATTGCCAAATGCCGGCCCGATGGCCTTCGACTTCCCCGATTCGTACCGTTACGCCGACAGCCACGAATACGCCTGGCAGGACGCCGACGTCGTCCGGATCGGGCTCAGTGCCTATGCCGTTGACCAGCTCGGGGACATTGTTTTTGTGGATCTGCCGGAGGTCGGGGCTGAACTCAACCGTGGCAGCAGCTTTGGAACCGTGGAGTCGGTCAAGGCCGTTGAGGAGATCTATGCACCACTCAATGGGGCTGTGCTGAAGCGGAACGATGCCTTGTTGGCGAATCCGGAAGAACTCCAAAATGACCCTCATGGCGAGGGTTGGCTGCTGGTCATCCAACCCAGTGACCCGGCCCAGATGGATCAGCTGATGGATGCGGCGACCTATGCGGCCAAAGTGGCAGCAATCTGACACTCAGGGCACTTGGATTGGATGTTTCTTACAGTCGATTCATTGCTGAGGCCCCATGACCCTGCTCGATCAGCGGACGGCGGCCTCGAAGACTGTTCAACCAATTTCTCCCTTCGTCCGTCGCCACATCGGACCTGAGCCCCAGGCTGTGGACCAGATGTTGCAAGCCCTTGGATTTGCAGATCTCGACGCCTTCATCCAAGCGGTTGTTCCAGGTGACATCCTCGATCCAGAGCCGCCTTGTGCGGATCTCCCCGAGGGAGTCGATGAAGCTCCTGCCTTGGCTGAATTGCGAACGATTGCCAGTTGCAATCAGCTGAGCCGTTCCCTGATCGGCCTTGGTTATTTCGAGACGGTCACACCGGCTCTGATTCAGCGCCAAGTTCTAGAAAATCCATCCTGGTACACCGCTTACACCCCTTACCAGGCGGAGATCGCCCAAGGGCGCCTGGAGGCGCTGCTGAATTTTCAGACTCTCATCAGCGAGCTGACGGGACTGCCGATCGCCAATGCGTCTCTGCTCGATGAGGCCACGGCCGCCGCTGAGGCCATGTCGATGAGCTTTGGCGTATGCAAACGCGAGGGGGCAAACCGCTTTCTGGTTGATGCTGCTGTTTTGCCGCAAACCTTGGCGGTTCTGCGCACCCGCTGCGAGCCCATCGGAGTGCAGCTGGACGTTGCTGAACCGGAGGCCTTCCGCTGGGGGGATGACGTTTTTGGGGTCTTGCTCCAACTTCCCGGACGTTGCGGGCGGCTTTGGGATCCTCGTGCCTGCATAGAACGTGCCCACACCCATGGTGCGCTGGTCACCGTTTCGGTGGATCCACTCGCGCAGGTGCTCTTAGAGCCCGTGGGCGCACTCGGTGCGGACATTGCAGTGGGTAGTGCCCAGCGCTTTGGGGTTCCGATGGGTGGGGGCGGACCCCACGCAGCGTTCTTCGCCACCCGAGATGCTTACCGCCGTCAGGTGCCTGGCCGGCTGGTGGGTCAGTCCCGCGATGCCGAGGGGCGTCCTGCCCTACGGCTGGCCTTGCAAACCCGTGAGCAGCACATCCGCCGGGACAAAGCCACTAGCAACATCTGCACCGCTCAGGTTCTGCTCGCCGTGATGGCGTCCTTCTACGCCATCCATCACGGCCCCGAGGGTCTTGAGACCATCGCCAACCGGATTGTGATGTTGCGCTCTCGTCTGGAGCTGGGGTTGGCTGCGCTCGGTTTCCCTGTGCCAGGTGGCGTTCGCTTCGACAGTGTCGACGTGCATTGCCCCCAGGCTCCACTCGTCCATCGTCTGGCTGCTCGCGAGGGTTACAACCTGAGAGTGCTGCCCGACGGTGTGCCGGCGGACGAAGCCCATGGTTTTGGCATCAGCCTTGATGAGCTCAGTGATGAGGCCGAGATTCAGAGCTTGCTCTCCATCTGCGCAGAGGTTGTTCAGACGGTTCCACCTGTGTCTTCGCAGCCATCGTCTCCAGCGGAGGTGATGGCTGGGGTGCCTTTGCGTCAGCGTCCCTGGCTTCAGCAGAGCGTGTTCCATCGCTATCGCAGCGAAACCGAATTGATGCGCTACATCCAGCGCCTCGTCAGCAAGGATCTGTCGTTAGTGCACGGCATGATCCCGTTGGGGAGCTGCACGATGAAGCTCAACGCGGCGGCCGAACTAGCCCCTGTGAGTTGGCGTGAGTTCGCTGCGGTCCACCCCTTTGCTCCCGTGGCGCAACAGGAGGGGTTCCAGGCGTTGATCCGTGATCTGGAGCGTTGGCTTGCCGCTCTGACGGGCTTCGCCGGAGTTTCACTGCAGCCCAATGCCGGATCCCAGGGGGAGTATGCCGGTCTGTTGGTGATCCGGGCCTGGCATCGTTCCCGCGGGGAGGCCCAGCGGGATGTGTGCCTCATTCCCACCAGCGCCCATGGCACCAATCCCGCCAGTGCGGTGATGGCTGGACTGCGTGTGGTGGCCGTGGCCTGTGATGAGGAAGGCAATGTGGATGTGGGGGACCTGCGATCCAAAGCCAGGGAGCACGCTGATGTGCTGGCTGCACTGATGGTGACCTATCCCTCAACCCATGGTGTGTTCGAAACCCGGATTCGAGAGATCTGCTCTCTGGTTCATGAGCATGGCGGCCAGGTGTATCTCGATGGCGCCAACCTCAATGCCCAGGTGGGGTTGTGCCGCCCCGGTGCCTTCGGCGCCGATGTCTGCCATCTGAATCTGCACAAAACTTTCTGCATTCCCCACGGTGGAGGTGGCCCCGGGGTGGGTCCGATCGGGGTTGCTGCTCATCTCCAGCCTTTTCTGCCGGGCCATCCGCTGATGCCGTGCGGAGGCAATCAGCCGATTTCATCAGTGTCAGCGGCGGCCTGGGGCAGTGCTGGAATCCTGCCGATCAGCTGGATGTATCTGCGCATGATGGGTGCTGAAGGGTTGCGCACCGCTACGGCGGTGGCTCTGTTGTCGGCTAACTACCTGGCCCATCGCTTGCATGCGCACTATCCCGTGCTGTTTCGGGGTGAAGGAGGTCTGGTGGCCCATGAATGCATTCTTGACCTGCGCGGACTCAAACGCAGCGCAGGGCTGGAGGTGGATGATCTCGCCAAGCGTCTGATGGATTACGGCTTTCATGCCCCCACCGTGAGTTGGCCTGTGGCCGGCACCGTGATGGTGGAGCCCACAGAGAGCGAAAGCCTGGAAGAACTCGATCGTTTCTGTGACGCCATGATTGCCATCCGGGAGGAGGTGTCCCGCATTGAGAGCGGAGAGAGCGATCGTGACAACAATCCCCTGAAACGCTCACCCCACACCCTGGCAGCCGTGACAGACGACCACTGGGAGAGGCCCTACTCGCGTCAAGAGGCAGCTTTCCCCTTGCCTGGCCAGCAACAGAACAAGTTCTGGCCGGCCGTAGCCCGCATTGACAATGCTTTTGGAGATCGCAACCTGATCTGCACCTGCCCGAGCGTGGCCGAGCTGGCTGAATCGCTCCCAGTGCGATAAATTTTCACTGAAATCGAAAATTAAACGTTCGATTTTTGTTTGTGCAAATGGTTTGATCACCACACTGCACAGCATCGCGTCGCATTTAAGGGGATTCATGATCAGCGACACACCCAACGGGTCATCGTCATCCACCCAGGATGGGGATGGTCTCCAGCTTCCTGAAATTCCTGAATGCCTCGAGGCAGCGTTTGGTCGAGGTCACACACTGCCTATTGAAGGCACCAATGTGTTGCGCGTTCCGTTTGGCGTGCGCCAAGCCCGTCGTCAGCGTCCTCAGCGCCCAGAACGTTGGGCCACTTTAGTGATCCCTTTCCAGCCCCAGGGTTCACCGACACCGCCTCCTCAGGCCGCCTGAGCGACTTCAGGCAATTGAAAGCAGGCTCCTTTCCTGCTGAAGCCTCCAATCCACCAGTGCCTTGACATCCTCCAGCGAGCAGGTGGGTGTGCGGAATGGGAGCAGTTTCATCGGGCTGCGTTCTGGTCGGACCAGCCAGCTGTGGTTGCGTTGTTGCAGCAGAACGAACCCGCGGTAACGAACCGCGTATTGATGCTCTTCTTGGAATCCCATTCTCGAGGGGATAGCGTGTGGTGACGCTGCCATTTCAGGGCACAACATGTGGGGTGTGTGCGAATTACTGATTCTCTTCGGGATCGGGTTTCGATTTGTTTATCGCATCGGCGTTGTGTTGCTCTCGAGGCAGTTGATTGCAGGTTTTTTGATTAAGTACCGGTAATCAATGTGCTTCCTTCTGCCTGGAATCTCAAAGGCACTGTGTCGATGAAGGCCCTACACCTGGTGTCTTGGTCAGGGGCATGCTGATCCGCCAATGGGGTGGTGTGAATCCGCCAGAGTTACTTTCTTTTCAAGTTCTTCATCATGGCTGCTCGACTCAGGGCAGGTTGGTTTGAACATGGTGATCGTCATGCCGAGGATGATCACGGCCGCTCCCAGCAGTCCGATCAGTGGTCCTGGTGCTGTTCACCGGCCCATGCTGATTGTGCTTAATGATCGTGATGATTGATACCAGAGGTATTGCGAAACAACGATCATCAGAGCGGCACATCGAAGCATGATCAACGAAAAGAACCCTTGCTGAGGGGCGCAAACTGTTGAAAACCAAGAAGTGACCCGGTAACAACAAAGAACAGCTGCAGTTGAACTTGCATCGATGCCATGGAGCGCGACACCAGCACCGCGATCTGAGGAGAGATCAACCCCTCTCATTGCCATCACTGCAGTGCGAACAGCAGCACATCGCTGTTTTCGCTGTGGCTTTGCAGGATCTTGAGATCGGACGATGATCCCTTGAATCCCAGACCGTCGCCTTTGTGCAAGCGGATGCTTGCTGCCGATGGTCGCGTCAGCTCAATCTCGCCCTCAATCATCTGGATCCAACCGCGTTCGATGGATTGGGCAGGCCACTGCAGTTCCTGATCAGCACTGGGCTGAGCGCGCCAAACGCTCACTGGTCGTTCGATCGCCATCACCGAAGGGTCGTTCGGGGCCAGCAGGGGTGTCCAGGTGCTGGATCCGATGCTGAATGTTCGCTGTTCGTAGGCCGGTGAGAGTCCTTCTGCGCTGGGCTCGATCCAGATCTGCAGCAGTCGGCAGGCCTCGTGACCTTCATTCATCTCGGAGTGAACGATGCCGGTGCCGGCACTCATGCGCTGAACATCGCCTGCGTTGATCACGCCGCTGTTGCCCATCGAATCCCGATGGTTCAACTGGCCCTGGATCATCACCGTGATGATTTCCATATCGCGATGCGGGTGCATGCCGAAGCCCCGACCTGCAGCAATCGTGTCGTCGTTGATCACTCGCAGGGGGCCAAAGCCCATCCAGTCAGGGGAGTAGTGGCCTGCGAAGGAGAAGCTGTGCCAGGACTCGAGCCAGTCGTGGTGGCTGTGGAAGCGTTCTTCGGCGCGGCGCAGCAGCACATCGGGGATGCGATCGGCTGGAGGTGAAACCGGTTCACGCATGGGGGGAATGAAGGAATCGATCGCTCAGAGGCTCAGTGGTGCCATCTGCATCAGCCGGTTCAGCAGATCCTGCAGGGAGCTGTCCTGGGGAGGACGGTTCTGGTTGCCTGCCAGGGTGCGGCCTACAACCTGGGCACCGAGATGGGTGAGCTGGGTGCGCAGCACCATCAGCAGTTCGATGCCAGGGCCTCCGGAAAAGCTAGCCATGGCCACGGGACGACCGTTGAACAGGGAACGGAAATCGTCCCCCTGCACCGACAGCCAGGCAATGGCGCTGGTGAGTACCGGGGGAATGGACCCGTTGTATTCGGGGGCGCAGATCACCCAGCGCGGGGCTCCCATCAGTTGCTCATGCAGGGGACGCACACCATCGGGGATGCCTGCTTCCTTCACCCGTGGGGTGAACAGCGGCAGATCCAGGGTGGTGAGGTCCAGCAGGTCAGCGGACTTGCCTTGCGCTTTGGCTTCGTCGACAAAACGCTGCGCCAGCTTGAGGTTCTCGCCATTGCTGGCGGCGATCACCAGAACGTCTGGGTTGCTGGCGGTGCTCATGACCGGATGATCCGTTGAAAACACTGCATTTTGTCGGGTTTTGCCAAGGCCTGCCCGATGTCATCCAGCCAGGCTCAGTAGTTGGCGCCACTACGGCGATGGTGCACGGCTGTGTTGGCTTCACTGTCAAACAGGCCCCCATGGAGAACTTCCGCATACACAAGCCAGTGATCGCCGCATTCCATCCGTTGCTTCACCTCGCCTTCCATCCAGGCCAGGGCCTCAGGTAGCAGTGGTTGCTCGGAGGGACTCGACTGCAGGTCCAATCCATTAAACCGGTCGGCCCCGGGTTCGAAGGGTTGGAGGAACTGCTTCATCGGCCCACTCTCCCGACCTTCCGCCAGCACGTTGAGGGCAAAGCGATCACCTTTGTGAAGCAAGGCCTCCACAGCCCGATCTTTGGCGACCGCCACGGTGATTCCCGGAGGCGCAAAGCTGGCCTGACTCACCCAGCTCGCCACCATGGCGCCACTGAGGGAGCCCTTGCGCGTCGTCAGCACGCAAAGGGAGCCCACCACGCGTCCGAGGGCCAGCACTGCCGGGTCACTGCGACTCTCACGCAGACCACCACCACCGCGCCGCTGTTGTTTGCGCTGTTCCTGGCGCAGGGAACGGCCGAAGCGCGTTCCGGTTTCTTCAAGGGTGCGCACGGTGGCCGCGTCAGGACTGAATTTGATCCGAATTGGCTCGAAGGCGAAACGAAATCCACCGTCCTTGAGCTTGGTTTCCAGGAGGTCGATTGCTTCGCCGCTCCAGCCGAAGCTGCCGAACACACCAACGGGCTTGCTGCGGTCTCCTTCAGCCAGCAGGGTGCCGAGGGCCGAGACGATCGGCGTGGGGGCGTGACCTCCCAGCGTGGGGGAGCCGATCAGCAAGCCATCGGCCGTCTGAATCGTGCGCACCAGTTCATCCGCTGGGGTGAATTCGCAGTTCAGGCTTGTAACGCGTACCCCTGTTCGGCTGACGCCCTGGGCGAGGGCATCGGCGATGGCTGCGGTGTTGCCATAGGCGCTGGCAAAGAGAAGAGCGACCGAGAGCGAGGCCTGCTGTTGGCTTTCACCCCAGCGCCGGTAGTCGTTGAACAGACTCCGCCAGCTGGTGTCGATCGCCGGTCCATGGCCTGGGGCCACGGTGCGGATGTCCAGTTCCTCAAGGCGCTCTACCAGGGCATCCACCTGGCTGGCCATCGGCGCCATCAGGCAGTCGTAGAAATGACGGCGTTCCTCTTCGGTCTCGCTGCGGTTCAACTCGGCCCATTCCGATGTACAGATGTGGGCACTGAAGAGCTTGTCGCTCATCAGCAATCCGAGGGTCTCCTCAAAGGCCAGCAGTCCACCGGGCCAGCGAGGGGTCGGGGTTGGAAGCACATGCAGCTGATGACCGTGGCTCACGGGGAGCGTCTGCTCCTGACGGATCACCTTGATCTCCGGTAGATCCGGCAGCGGTGGCTGGGGGCTCTCATCACCGGGGGCCTGTGGGCGGCGCAGGCTCCACAACTCCCGCAGCAGCTTTGCTCCTGCATTGGAGGCCACCAGTTCCAGGCCGGAATAAGCCGAGACCAGATCCCTGAGCAGAGCTACGCGGTTGGGATTCACATGACCCACCACCACCACCAGCTTGGACGCTGGATCTGGCAGAGTCTGCTGAAGTACCGGCAGAAAGACGGACGCGTAAGCCGCTCCCGGTGGGTGCACGAGAACGGCGGGTTGCGTGACTTCTGCGGTGTCCGGCCCCGCTGCAAAGAGGAAGCTGTTGGCCGTGCTTCCCCGTTCCAGGGCGTATTCCAGTTCAAACCGCGAGCGCTTGGGGCTTAGGCCGCGAAAACAGGTAAGACCCTCTGCGATCGGCAGTGTGATCATCTGTCGCTCCGCGCTGGCCGCTGCTGGAGATATGGAAGCGGTCATCAGTAGTGATTTCCTACTTTGCGGTGATGCACCGCTGTGGTGGCATCGGCATCGGCCACATTGCCTTGCTCCACCTCGGCGTAAATGATCCAGTGGTCTGGACCTTCGAGCCGCTGCTCAACCCGGCACCCCAAGTAGGCCAGTGCATCACTGAGCACCGGTCCGCCTTGGGCCTCATGCTCAAGCAGATTCACCCCTGCAAACCGATCGGCTCCGGGTGGGAAGCGCTTGAGGAAATGCCGCATTAGTTGCTGGTGATTGTCTTCGCGCAGGATGTTGAGCACAAAGCGGTCACCGACCTGCATGAGCGCTTCGATGGCCCGGTCTTTGGCCACCGCCACGGTGATCCCCGGTGGCGAGAAGCTGGCCTGACTCACCCAGCTGGCCACCATGGCGCTGCGTCGCAGGCTTTCACCCTCCCCCTGGCTGGCGGTCACCACGTAGAGCCCACCGCTGAGACGGCCCAAGGCTTTGTCTAGATCACCATCGAGACTTTTCATGGCCGCGATGGTTTTCTCCCGTGTGAGCAGTTGCCCGAGATCGGTCCCCGCTTCTTCGCAGCGTTGGTAATCCGCTCCTGAGGGGAGCTGACGGATCCGCAGGGGGGCAAAGGCGGTTTTCTGGCCCTGGGCCCTCAGCTGATCCGCCACAGCATCGATCGGCTCATCGTTGCCGCCGAAGGCGTCGTACACCCCCACCAGCTGCTTGCTGTGAAGGGCTGCCAGCAGGGTGCCAATGCTGCTCTGCAGCTCGGCATCCGGTTCTGCCGGCCAGGTGGGAACGACCACGGCTTTGGCTTCCCCAACCAGAGCTGTCAGTTCCTGGGCATCGGTCGCGCGCAGATCGACGAGCTGAACCTGGGCGTCAGCTTTGCCGATGCCATGGGCGATCGCCTGACTGAGTCGGTCGCTGAAACCGTATTGACTCACATAACAGACCGCCGCATAACTGTCGCCCTTGCTGCGCTGGCTGCTCCACTCGCGGTAGTCATTGAGCCAGTGACTGAGGTGCTGACGCAGAAGCGGTCCGTGGCCCACAGCGATGGTGTTGATCGTCGGCAGTCCATCCATGCGTTTCATCGCTTGGAGCACGCTGCGAGCGTTGGGACCCATCAGGCATTCGTAGTAGAAGCGAAAGTCCGGTGCAATCGCACCGGGGTCACTGTCGAACAGCTCCTCCGAGCAGTAATGCAAGCCGAAGGCGTCACAGGTGTAGAGGATGCCGCTGCCGTGATCAAAGGAAAAGATCGTGTCGGGCCAATGCAGGTTGGGAGCGCTGAGAAACTCGAAGCGATGCTCCACCCCGCTCTCTGGGTTCGTTCCGAGATCCAGGCTGTCGCCACTTTTTACGGCACGGGAGCGAAACGGACGGTGCACTTGATCTTTCAGGAACTGAAGCGCCACCTTCGATCCCACAATTTCGATCTCGGGATTCAGATCAAGCAGATCACCGATCAGACCGGAGTGGTCAGGCTCCGTATGGCTCACGATCAGATGATCGATGGCCTGCGGGTCGATTTGCTCCTGAAGCAGGGGAAGCCAGGTCTCCCGGAATTTGGCGTGACTGGTGTCGATCAGCGCCGTTCGCTCGCCACGCACCAGGAAGGCGTTGTAGGTGGTGCCGTTGCGAAGACCGAACTCGATGTCAAAGCGGCTGCGATCCCAGTCGAGGGAACGGATGGCTGTGCAGTCCGATGCGATGGTCTGGCACTGAAGGCTCAGACGTCCGGCGACGGCCTGGGTGGAGGCAGCCATGGCGGCAAACACGACGGTTCTCGACTGTAAGAACTCCAGGTTGGAAGATGGCAAGCAGTGCGATTTGCTGTCATGACCTCTAGCGCCGCTGCCGCGATCTCGGGATTGCGGCGCAGCATCGGTCCCGGGATCCTGCTTGCGGGGGCCTGCATCGGCGGATCCCACCTGATGTCGTCCACCACGGCAGGAGCCCGCTTCGGTTTTGCTCTGGTCGGTCTCATCCTGATCACGAACCTGATCAAGTACCCCTTCCTCAGGGTGGGCAGTCGGTTCACCGCCGCGACCGGGCTGTCGCTGTTGGAGGGATTTCAGCAGCGCAACAGGACTTATCTGCCGGTGTATCTGCTGGTGAGTCTGTTCACCGGTACGTTCACGATCGCCGCGGTGAGTTTTGTTGCCGGGCTGTTGCTCACCAATGTGCCTGTCCTGGCCCAGGTCAATCCCTTTGCTTTGGCGATCGCCGTGCTCGCCGCCAGCGGTTTGATCCTGTTCATGGGCAAGTACAGGGCTCTCGATCGGCTCTCCAAGTTGCTGGTGGCTCTGCTCACCCTGCTCACGGGAGTGGCGGCCTTGTCTCTGTTACTGCGTGGTCCTGCTGGGGATGTGGCGTCCAGTTGGTTAGCGGCCGATCCGTCGCCCTGGCAGATGGCAGATCTCGGTTTTCTGATACCCCTGATGGGCTGGATGCCAGGACCTGTCGAGATGTGCGTGTGGCCTTCGCTCTGGATGTTTTCCCGGGCTCGTGACAGCCAGCACACCGCTTCGCTGCAGGAAGCAGAAGCGGATTTCAATCTCGGCTACGGCATCACGGTGCTCACGGCAGTCTTTTTCGTGATCCTGGGTGCATACACCATGTATGGAAGCGGCGACGGCCTCTTCCAGGGCAGTGGCGTTGCTTTTGCTCAGAACCTCATCCGTCTGTACACCGAGGCCATGGGTTCCTGGGCGGCCTGGATCATCATTCCAGCCGCTTTCGCTGCCATGTTCAGCACCACGCTCACCTGCCTGGATGCCTATCCCCGCAGCATCTCAGCGATTCAGGGGCTCTTGCTGGGTGTGGACCGTGGCGATGCGGCTCCCGGCCCCCAGAGTCGACGTATCGGTACCTGGATTCTGATGCATTTGCTGGCCGCTCTGGCGGCGCTGCTGTGGGCCTACAGCGGTGGCATCGGTGTGAAGGATTTTGTGTTCGGGGCGATGACGGGCAGCTTTCTCACGGCTCCGGTGTTCGCCTGGATGGCTATGGACACCATGAACTCTGAGCTTGTGGCACCAGACCACCGCGATGGTCCGTTGATGCGCGGCCTCAGTTGGTTTGGATTGGTGTTTCTGATCGGTTTCAGCCTGCTCTTTCTCGGTTGGTCCCTGACGCGCTGAGACCCCAAAAAACCCCCATCAGCCGATGGGGGTTGGGATTTCTCGTTCTCATGCCTCTACCGCAGGCATCCACTTCAGGCGTCCACTTCAAGCGTCCACTGCCACCGTCACGCTGGTGTGGCTTTGGGCCTTGGCGGCGGTGATCTCCAGCACGCCATCCCGGTAACTGGCCTGAACGGCATCCCGGTTCAGCCCTTGGCTGAAGCGGAAGCTGCGGCTCCAGGTGCCGTAGCGGAACTCGCTCAGCCGGGCGGTGTCCTCGCTTGGGCTCTCTTCAGACGCATTGTTGCTGTCGGGACGACGGCGTTCGGCACTGACGCTGAGCGTGCGATCGGTGGCCTTCACGTCGATCGATTCGCGGCTCACTCCAGGCAGCTCAAGGCGAATGGTGTAGTGATCGGCTGTTTCGTGGATCTCTGCTGCTGGAACACGCTCGGCCTGCGACAGCTGCTGGTCCAGCCGTTCAAAAAGATCAAATGGTGATTGACGAAGGGTGATCATGAGTGACTCCTCAGGAACGGTATGTGGTGGGTGTTTGAATCACCCGCACAGACAATCTGCGTGTAGTTGATCAATCTGATCAGGGTGAGAACCGTCTTTTTTTGTACGGTCTCAACCACCCAGTTCGGTCGTCACAACTGGGATGTCGGGTGAACCGAACAGTGGGTGCGCTGATTACAGCCACCACCAACTGGAGAAAGCAGCCGCCTGTCCACAACGACGACCTTCCTCATCCCAGAGCGTCCAGATCCGGGCGTTGCGGATCATGAATTGACGCCCGTGTCGATCGATACGGATACCGGAATAGGTATGGATTGCATCGTGGGCGAGGGCCTGCTTGAGAGAAGCCGCCCGTTCCCGTCGTTCCGACTGCGCTGCGGTCAGGCGCGAGGGCATGCCGATCATCTGCAGCCAGGTGCGTTTCCAGAGCTTCAGTGCGGTGGCGTTGGCGTAGATCAGGGCTGGGTCAGCCGTGTTGTCGTGGGCCAGCACGGCCATGCTGCTGTTGAACAGCTCCTGTGCGCTCAGGCGCCGCGATGTTCCCTGTCGGTCGCTGGCCAGCAGTGGGCTGTCGAAGGCGCGCCGATGGGAGAGCAAAAGAATCGTCACGAGACCCTGGATCTCCAGGGTCTGCCAGGGGCTGGTTTCAGCCACCTGCTGTCATGGCTTCCACCATGGCCTGTTGCGCAAGCGCCTGTCCTTGGTCCCGTAGATGGGTCAGGAACCGAGGCCGCGCCTCTGGAAAGCGCGGTTCCTCAGCGAGAGGGAGATCCCCCGCCGCATCCAGGCCAGTGTCGCCCTCCATTGCCGGTGTGATCACCACAAGATCACCGTCAAGGCTGGCGTCATAGCGCCACCAGAGCGTGGGATCGAGGACAGCAGGGTGGGGAGGAGGCGGTGTGTCGGCCGTTGGGGTTGTGGCCTCCTTGGTTGAACCTTCGCTGTCGAGCTCATCGCTGGCCAGCCTGGTGTTGAGCGCTTGCAGCCGATGCTCGGCCAGGTCCTCCAGCAACTTGGCCCGCGTGCGACCCCGCAACTGGAAGAGCACGAATGGATCCTCGCTGAACCGCTCCCCCATCAGGAAATACACAGCACTGATGTGTTTGCAGGGATTGGCTTTGTCGGGGCAGCTGCACTCGCTGCGCACCTCTTGAAGCTTGAAGGGAAACAGTCGCCGGCCGCTGGCTGCAAAGGCACGCTCGATGTCGGAAGGCATGATGCCGGCCAGCAGCTGGGCGGACCAACGGGCCTTCTGGGTCAGCGCCTCCAGCACGTATCCCCAGTCCTCGTCGCTGAGCACGTCCAGCCAGAGCTTCACCTTGTAGGGGTCTTCGCCGGTGCCCTGCACCCTGGCGTGCACCCGTCGCCCCTCGAAGCGGATCGAGGTCACATGCCCCTCTCGGGCATAGGCCCAAGCACGCTCCAGTCGTTTCTTGAAGCGGTAGGAGTTGATCAGCTCCATCCACTGTTCCACCCACCAGGGCTGCTGACCGAGGCCGTCGTCCCCTAGGGAGGTGTTAATGCCGTTTCCGTTGGGAGTGATGGTCATGGGTTGCGTGTTTCGTTGTCCTCGAGGCTCACCAGCTCCTTGAGTTGGCCCATGTCGAAGCCACCGAGCCACTCCTCGCCGGAGCCCACGATGTCTTCCGCCAGTCTGGACTTCTCCCGGATCATCCGGTCGATCTTCTCTTCCACTGAGCCACTGGTGATGAACTTATGCACCATCACCCGATTGGTCTGGCCAATCCGGTAAGCACGGTCAGTGGCCTGGTTTTCAACTGCAGGATTCCACCAGCGGTCGATGTGGAACACGTGGCTGGCCCGGGTCAGGTTCAATCCCACACCGCCGGCTTTGAGGGACAACAGGAACAGCTGGGGGCCGCGCGGGTCTTCCTGGAAGCGATCCACCATGGCCTGACGTTCTCCTTTGCTAGTGCTGCCGCTCAGGAACGGCACCTCGCTGCGCCAGCGGCGTTGCAGGTAGCCCTGCAGCAGATGCCCCCATTCCGCGAACTGGGTGAACAGCAGGGCTCGATCCCCCGCTGCAATCACCTCTTCGAGAATCTCTTCGAGCCGCTGCAGCTTCACCGATCGCTGCAGGAAGTCGTCGCCTGCCACCTCTTCCTTTAAGGCCAGAGCCGGGTGATTGCAGATCTGTTTGAGGCGCGTCAGCAGTCCCAGCACCTGGCCGTGACGCTTGCCTCGGGGAGCTCGGGCGATGGCATCGAGGGTGTTCTCCACGGTTTTCGCGTAAAGGGACTTCTGTTCCTTGCTCAGCCCCACCCATTCACTCAGCTCCACTTTTTCGGGGAGGTCGGAGATGATCGCCTTGTCGGTTTTCAAGCGCCGCAGAATGAATGGTCCCACCCGCGACTTGAGATCGCGAAGCGACGACATATCGCCATAGCGTTCGATCGGCATGCGGTAGCGCTGCCGGAAAAATTCCTCTTCGCCGAGCACGTTCGGATTGAGGAAATCCATCAGGGCCCAGAGCTCGCTCACTCTGTTTTCAACCGGTGTGCCAGTGAGGGCAATGCGGAACCTGGAGCCCTTGCGGGTGCGAGCCAGATCACGGGCTGCCTGGCTTTGCTTGGCCGAAGGGTTCTTGATCGCCTGAGCTTCATCGATCACGGTTCCCTGCCAGTCGAAACTTTCAAGCAGTTCACTGTCTCTTTGCAGAAGCCCGTAGCTGGTGAGCACCAGGTCAACGTCTTTCAGGGCTTTTTTCAGTGCTGCTGGGGTGGAGGGTCGTTTGGGGCCGTAGTGCTCATGCACTGTGAGCTCGGGGGTGAAGGCCGCGGCTTCCCGTTTCCAGTTGGTGAGCACGGAGGTGGGAGCCACCAGCAGCACCGGCCGTTTCAGTTCTTGTTCCATCTTCAGGTGCTGGAGGAAGGCCAGCAGCTGGATCGTCTTGCCCAGGCCCATGTCGTCGGCGAGGCAGGCTCCCTGATCGAAGCGGTGCAGGAAGGCCAGCCAGCCCAGGCCTCGTTCCTGGTAAGGGCGAAGCTGACCGCAGAAACCCTCGGGCGCAGGAAGTGGATCCGGTGCTTTCTGCTGGTGGTATTGCTCCAACACCCCTTGAAGGCGAGGGCCAGCATCAAAGGCATGAACGGGGAGGCGCATCAGCGTGTCCCCTTCGCTGGCCGTCAGGCGAAGGGCATCGTCCAGGCTCAGATCAGGATTGGCGGCACAGAATCGTTCTGCATTTTTGAGATCATTGGGCCTGAGTTCGATCCAGGCCCCCTTGTGGCGCACCAAGGGGCTGCGCTTGCCGGCCAGCCGTTCCAGCTCCCGCAGCGTCAGGGTGACGCCCCCGATCATCAGCTCCCAGTTCCAGTCGAGATTTTCCCCAAGGGTGAACCCCCGCGAGCGTTTGGGTAGTTCGGCCTTGATCGCCAGACCGAGGCGGCTGGCCAGGCCTCCCGAGAGGCTGGGAGGGAGATCCACACCAACGCCCACGTCCCGGAGCTGACGGGCGGCGGTGCGCACCAGCACGAAGGCTTCCGCCGGGGTGAGCTGCATCGCTTCCGGCGTGGCGCTATCCAGGCCCCGTTCGATTGGTTCGAACACCGTGAGAGCACGCCCCATGCCTTCGAGCAGCACCTCACCGGGATGCTCCACAGGAATCTCCCCGAGTTGAAGGCCTTCGGGTCCAGCGGCCCAGGCTGCTCCGGCCGGTACCTTCAGCGTTGGATCGGCTTCGGCCTGCAGATAGAAGCGCAGATCCCAGAGCTCTTCCCCCTCGTTCGGTGTGGCGAGTTCAAGGCAGGCCCTGGCAGCCGCCACATTGCCAGCCACTCCCTCGCGCCAGTGGTGGCTCGCCGTGGCAAGGCGTTCGGCATCTTCATCATTCAGATCGATCACCCCGGTCTCCGAACTCAGGGCGTTTTCCCAGGCGCAGAGCAGGGGGTCGAGCCCCTCGTCATCGGGATGGAAGCCCTTGCGCAGCTGGGCATCTACCAGATCCTCCAGCAATGTGGCCACCCGCAATCGACCGCTGCGGGGACGACAGCAGGCCACGGGATTGGCAGCGCGCATGGCCTCTGGGCGCAGCCTGGTGATGCGATTGCTGCGCTTTCCTGTGGGCTCTCTCCAGGGCAACGCACACGTGGCAACCAGGGGCAGACGGGCGGCAAGGTCCTCCAGGCGGCGCCGGTCTTCCTCTCGATTGAGAAGCGGGACCCAGCGGGCCCGGTGTGGATACCCCTCACCTCGGCTCAATTCCACCTGGGGCAGCCAGCGCCCCCTAGCCACAAGACTGAGGGCCCATCGCTGCATGTGACTCCACCAGCGCAACTCATCGGCCAGATCAGGGTGATGGCCTGACAGTGGAAGCTTGGCCAGCCATGCCGTGGCGGCCATCGGTTCGATCGCCAGCCCCTGCACCTGCCATGGCCACCACTCGGTGGTTTTCGGGATCGGTTCGCCGGCTTGCAGCGGCAGCCCGCACCAAGGGGGCTGCTCTTCTGATGAGGGGGTGGCGGCAGCTGAGCCACGGGGCCGCCGTGGTTTCACACTGCGGCTCGGCAGGGTGAGGCATGCGGTCGCATCGATGATTCCGTCCGGAAGCAAATCGCGCTCTGTGAGCCAGGCGCGCAGATCCTCCGCGCTCAGGGTGAACGGATGAAGGGCGGGTGTGGCCCCGGGGCCGAGGGGGTCGGCCACACGCCAGGTGTCAGCCCATACCAGCAAAGCAGCCCTTCCGGAGCTGCTGGGAGTGCGGATGGCGGGTAGCCAGGTGGCGTGCAGCAGGCTCATGGCCGCGACGCAGACAACATGCGTTGGGTTCCGTGGAGCAGGAGTGCGCTGCCGACCAGTGGCAGCCACCCCACGAAAAGATCCACTACTAATGATGCCAGGGCGCCGGAACCCCCCCAGGGAACCGCAAGGGGCATCCCAAGGCTGCGCACCCCGCAGATCGCGCCCACCAATCCAGCTTGCAGGTGGGAATCCTCTGGATCAACCCGTTCGAGATGAAAGGCGAGCAGCCCATAGAAGAGCCCGCAGCCAGTGGATCGAACAGCTTGATCCAGTCCAAAGGGGAGGCTGATCAGTCCGGCGCTGAGTCCGGCCAGCAGGGCCCAGCACACCGAGCGCCAGCGCAGGTTCGCCCGGTTCAATTCTTTGCTGCTTTCCGCGCTGCTGTCGGCCAACGTGATCGGCGGCTGAAAGGCGATCATGGCTGCTGGACCCGCTTTTCGAGCCCGAACCCGCCATGGCTGTTGCACGACCGTCGCGAACCGATGCAGCGCGTCCCCGTACGGGTGCGGAGATCCGAGAAGCGTTTCTGTCTTTTTTTGAGCAGCGCGGTCATCGGCGGATGCCCAGCGCTTCGTTGGTGCCTGAGGACCCCACGGTGCTGCTCACGATCGCGGGGATGCTGCCGTTCAAACCGATCTTCCTCGGCCAGCAGGAACGTCCAGCGCCCTGTGCCACCACCTCCCAGAAGTGCATCCGCACCAACGACATCGAGAACGTGGGGCGCACCGCTCGTCACCACACATTTTTCGAGATGCTTGGCAACTTCTCGTTTGGGGATTACTTCAAGCAGCAGGCGATTGAATGGGCTTGGGAGCTGAGCACCGAGGTGTTCGGTCTTGATCCCAAAAATCTCGTGGTGAGCGTCTTCCGAGAAGACGATGAAGCGGAGCAGATCTGGCGCGATGTGGTGGGTGTGAACCCCAAGCGGATCATCCGCATGGATGAGGAAGACAACTTCTGGGCCTCCGGTCCCACCGGACCGTGTGGGCCCTGTTCGGAGATCTACTACGACTTCAAGCCGGAACTTGGTGATGAGGGCATCGATCTCGAGGATGACGACCGCTTCATCGAGTTCTACAACCTGGTGTTCATGCAGTCGAACCGCGATGCGCAGGGGGTACTTACGCCGCTGGCCAACCGCAACATCGACACCGGCATGGGCCTGGAGCGCATGGCGCAGATCCTTCAGAAGGTTCCCAACAATTACGAAACCGATCTGATCTTCCCGTTGATTCAGGCTGCGGCTGATCGGGCCGGTGTGGACTACTACCAGCTCGACGAGAAGGGCAAAACCTCGCTCAAGGTGATCGGTGATCACAGCCGTGCGGTCACCCAGCTGATCAGCGATGGCGTCACCGCAAGCAACCTGGGCCGCGGCTACATCCTGCGGCGCCTGCTGCGCCGGGTGGTGCGCCATGGCCGGCTGCTTGGCATCGACAAGCCCTTTCTCCAGGCCATGGGTGAGGCATCGATTGCCCTGATGCAATCCGCCCACCCGCAGCTGATCGAGCGTCGTGAGGTGATCCTGGCGGAACTGCAACGGGAAGAAGCCCGTTTCCTGGAGACGCTGGAGCGTGGCGAAAAGTTGCTTGCGGATGTGCTGGCTGCCAAGCCGAAGCAGATCAGTGGTGAGCAGGCCTTTGAGCTCTACGACACCTATGGCTTCCCCCTTGAGCTCACCCAGGAAATCGCTGAAGAGCATGGCCTGGCGGTGGACCTCGCCGGCTTTGAGACGGCAATGGAGCAACAGCGCCAGCGTGCGAAAGCCGCCGCGGTGAGCATTGATCTCACCCTGCAAGATGCGATCGATCAGGTGGCTGCAGGACTGCAAGACACCGAATTCCGGGGCTACGAGCAGCTGGAACAGAGCAGCAGCATTCAGGCCCTGGTGGTGAACGGTGAGCCGGCCCAAAGCGCTTCAGCAGGCGATGCCGTTCAGGTGGTGCTGGATGTCACGCCGTTCTACGGCGAGGGTGGTGGCCAGATCGGTGATTGCGGCACCCTGGTGGCGGATGGCCAGGCCGGTGATGGCCTGATCGTGATGGTCGAGTCCGTGAGCCGCAATCGCAGTGTGTTTGTGCACAGCGGTCGTGTGGAGCGCGGTGCGCTGTCGGTGGGCGATGTGGTGCATGGCCGGGTGGATCGTGCCTGCCGTCGTCGTGCCCAGGCCAACCACACTGCCACGCACCTGCTCCAGGCTGCTTTGAAGCAGGTTGTTGATCCCGGCATCGGTCAGGCCGGCTCTCTCGTGAGTTTTGATCGCCTGCGTTTCGATTTCCATTGTCCTCGGGCGGTCACCACTGAAGAGTTGGGACGGATTGAGAGCCTTATTAATGGATGGATCGCCGATGCCCACGCGCTTGAGGTGCAGGAGATGGCGATCGAGCAAGCCAAAGCCGCCGGAGCGGTGGCGATGTTCGGTGAGAAATACGCCGATGTGGTGCGCGTCGTTGATGTGCCCGGGGTGTCGATGGAGCTCTGTGGTGGCACCCATGTGCGCAACACCGCTGAGATCGGTCTGTTCAAAATCGTGAGTGAAAGCGGGGTCGCCGCTGGAATTCGCCGGATTGAAGCTGTGGCAGGAGCAGCGGTGCTCCCTTATCTCAACGAGCGGGATGCGGTGGTGAAGCAGCTCGGTGAGCGCTTCAAAGCCCAACCCGGCGAGATCATCGAACGGGTATCGGCTTTGCAGGACGAGCTCAAGGCCACCGGCAAGGCCCTGGCTGCGGCCCAGGCCGAGTTAGCCGTAGCCAAATCAGCAGCGTTGGCCGCTCAAGCAGTCGCCGTTGGCAACTTTCAGTTGCTAGTGGAACGTCTCGATGGTGTGGATGGCTCTGGTTTGCAGGGAGCTGCGCAGAGCCTTGTTGATCAGCTCGGTGATGGTGGTGCGGTGGTGATCGGCGGTCTTCCGGACCCTGCCGATCAGGGCAAGGTGATTCTGGTGGCGGCCTTCGGGAAAGACGTAATTGCTGCCAAGCTCCAGGCCGGCAAGTTCATTGGTGGGATCGCCAAGCTCTGCGGCGGCGGCGGCGGTGGGCGTCCCAACCTGGCTCAGGCTGGTGGCAGAGATGGGGCCTCATTGGATGCGGCCCTAACAGCTGCTCGAGCAGAACTTGAGTCTGTTTTTCGGAACTGTTGATCAATTGTCAAGCTATTCATATCATCGCATCATCGTCAGTTCAAAGCTTGGTCTAATTGATGATCTTGGACAATTTGCTGGAAGTTATGCAGTCGTTAGTGCGGCCACTATCTGTTTCCGTTGGCCAAATTTGCGCGGAGGCTATTCGCAGTATTTTGACTTGTGTTTGTGACAAGAACTGCGGAGTTCTTTGTTCAAGATCATCAGACACTGCTCTTCTTTCGCTCGAATGTCACTAAGGTATCAAGGCTCAGCATGAGGTGGTGGTTGGTTTGACGACGTTTGGTGTTATCGGATTTGGCTGCTTCACTGTAAAAACAGTGGACGCTGGCATGTCGCGATTCTCGAGATAATGCAGCAACAGTAGGGGCAAGGTTCAAATTATCTGTTTAGAATATTAAATGCGGTCCGAATGTAGATATGGGCGACTTGAATAAGTTTGATCACTAAGAAGTCCTTTGCGAATTGCTACGCAGTTGTGCGCGAAAGACACACTTGCGACATCCGTAAGCACATTTAGGTTAAAGCCGGCATCCTCAAGGCTATTCTTCAAATCATTCAGTTCAGAGGAGGATAAAAATTCTCGATTTATCCAGTTTGAAAGTTGCAAAAATTGTCTGATCAAAGACTTGGAAGATTCCAGGCCATATTCAGTCGGATAGCCATAGCAAGTGCCTCTTTTCCAGTAGGAGCATTCGATGTCCTCGATGATGTACACTCCTCCGCTGTTTAAAACACCAAACAAGTTGTTAAAAGTCAACAGCTGATGTTCTGGAATATGCGATCCATCATCAATGATAAATCCGACACTCTTGTCGCACAAAAAGCTTGCGAAGCTTGCTAGCTGATCTTTTGAAGACTGATCGCATCTCATAACCTCAAAGCCATCGCCTTTGGCGACAACATTCTTGTCCACTACATAAAGGAATGCGGAGGGATAGAGCATTTTCCAAAATGGAATACTATTGCCTTTCCCGAAACCTATCTCAACTATGGAGTCGTTGCCGTCAAATTCAGACAAAAATTGCGCGTAAAATCGTTGATAACCATGTTGGGTAACTTTGTCGGTTCCTGAAGCGATGCCTGCCGCTTCAATCTCAGGCCTGGTAATCATCAAGGAAGGGTGCATCTGTATATAGTTACACTAGCCTCTCTAGTGAGGAATGCTAAGGCGAGTAGAGCCTGAAGCAATTGGAAATTCAATGTTTGGATCTTTTCAACCGCTTTTGCATCGAATGCAGTGTGAGATGAGATGGCGTGTCTCAACTGTTGGCGCGACTGTTTTTCCTTGAATGCTGCTTTAACAGCTCCTCAAAAAGAGCTTCATTCTACTTATTAGAAATCTCGATCAATGATTAGCCGTCAAGGTATTCAACGCTTCGCCTCTGCTGTTCACATAGGATGAGGAGAAGGTGATGATTTCGCCTTTATGCACTAATGAGCTGCTATTGCGCAGCAATTGTTTTATATTCTTTGGTCAAGTTTGATCGGAGTTTGTCTGTTCTCTCTTGGTTTTTATTTATGTCAAGAACTGCGGACTTGTTGGTTCAAGGCCCTCTGATCCGGCTCCTCTGCCGCTGCAGGATGCCTCAGATCGGGAGGTTGTTTGGAAGCGAATAGCATCCGACAGTGTCCCGCCAGTGGTTCCGCCTGTGAAGTAAGGGAAATCAGGGTTGCCCCCAGTCGCTCGGCAGACATACGTCAGCTGAATGGATTCAGGTTCAGGCTCAGGCTCAGGTTCAGGTTCATCTACGTCCGCGATATCTTCCTCGGGCTCTTCAACGCTGTCTTCTTCTTTGGGAAGTTTGTTGTTGGGTACAACGAGATTGTTGGCACCGCGAAGGCGTGGATATGGCGTTCTGGCTGCAATGAGCCAGTCAGAACCGAGAATGGACAGCAACGTGCGGTCCGGCAGGCCATAAAGCTGTTGATAAATGAGGTTGATCACATTGCTTTCTGGCAGCAGGTTCTGTCCACTCATGGTTTCGATGATCAGTTGCGAAAACCTTTCCTGGCTCATCATTCCCTGACTCAGCAGGACTCCGTCCGAACTGAATGTGGCCTCTTCGCCAGCTTTCAGGCGAACGATCGTGTCTGCCTCGCTGATTAGGTTATTGAAGTTTGTGTTGGCAATTGGCGTTGTGTTCGTTCTCGGTTGTGTGGGTGTAGTGCCACGGCTTCTGTTGAGTGCAATTTGCATTGGCCTGCCGGTGTTGAACTCGCTGGCCTGCCATGGCAATGGTGATGACGGTCTCTGAGGTCGACGATTCGGATCGTTCACAAACCCGTTGTTCGTCGCGAAGCGATAGCTGATTTGACCACCTACGACGGTGTCGAGGAGTTCGTCGTACTGGCCATAGGTGGAGAGTGTGACCTGATCACCGATGGGCACATTCAGGCCAATGCGACCACCTCCATAGGAATCGCCGATACCTCGAAGCACATAGGGAGACAGTGACAACGTGATGGATTGGTCACCCACATCAGCCACGGGGATGCCCACTTGGCCGATGGCGAACCCCAGATTGTTGGCGCACTGATCCAGTGGGATGCCGCCCGTGACTCCGAACTGCCAGCGTCCTTGCTGCCATAGTCCTCCCAAGGCCAACTGAGATTGGAAGCAGCCAGCCCCGTCCCAGCCGTCGTAACCGACTAACAAGGAGCTGATGCTTCGGTTATCGGGGTTAAACCATTTGTATCCCAGCTCGGTGCTTGCACCCCAAGCCCCATCAAAGTTGCTGCTGGCAGTTGAGTAGCTGTAAAGAAGATTGTTACCCATGCTCTGGCTGAGGGGTACGAATACCGAGGCATCACCGAGGATCAGCCCTGCGGCTTCACCCAATGATTCCCCAGAGCTGTTGCTTCCCCAGGCACTCGACCCAAAGCCGATCACTGGATTCAACGTCGGATACATCGAGAGGATGTCCGGCGTGTTTTCGTTTTCGGGAGTCTCAACAGCGTCCCCCACGGTGGCTTCGCCGCTCAGCACCGCCAGCTCATAACTGCCATCGTCCTTCACGCTCAGCACGTAGGTGGTGCCTCGTATTCCCAGCACTTTTGTTCCCAGACAGGTGTTTTTGGGGCCATTGATCAGAACCTGTCCGCGATCCAGACGAAAACAGTCGTCTCCGAGGCGGATCAAGCTGTTGTTCCCTAGGAAGCCGAGCGCGCGGCGATCAAACAGCACCTCCGCTCTGCTGCTGCCTGTGCTGAGCTCCTGACCACGGTCTGCGGTGTCATCAACCGTTGCTTCTCGCCGATCAATGAAGACTTCTCTGCCATCGATGATGCGACGAATCGTGGCACTGTTAAAGGATGCTGCTGAGGCTGTAACTGGCAAAAAAGTTGCCGCGAATGCAATCCCCAACAGCTTCCTGAACATGTGCATCAACCATCGGCTTCTGATTGTTGATACTGATCTCTGTCTGGTGGGGTGTCCTCCCGAGTGTCAGTTATGAGTGCGAACACTCGTTGATCATGCTGGCCACGGATCGGAAATGTCCCTAGTTCCAGCATGGGCCAGTCGTCGGGTAGTTGTTCTGCCACGGCAGAACTGATCACAATCGTCTGACCACATTGCTTGGCAATCGCTTCCAATCGGCTGGCTGTGTTCACTGCATCGCCGATCACGGTGTAGTCCATACGACTGGCGCAGCCGATGTTGCCACTCACAACCCAGCCGTAGCTGAGGACCACAACCTGATTCCAGGGTTGTTGCCCTTCAGCAATCCAGGCACGATTGAGATCAGCGAGTCTTTCCTGCAGTGCGATCGCTGTTTTGACTGCAGCCAGCACGTTCGAGCGGCGCGTTTTCTGCAGTGGTGCTCCAAACACGGCGAGCACCGCATCTCCGATGAATTTGTCGACCGTGCCTTCTTCTGAGTGCACAGCATCCACCACCTCGCTGAAATAGGTATTAAGACGATCGACAAGCTGTTTCACCTTGCCCTGTTCGGTCATCGCCTGGGTGAACGCCGTGAATCCACGGATGTCGCTCATCAGGATCACCACATCCATTAATTTCCCGCCTAACAGTTGATCCGCCTCCTCGGGCTGATCGGCGATTTCTGCGGCGACTGCGGGAGAGAGATAACGACCCAGTGTTCGTCGCAGCCTTCGTCGTTGCCATTGCAGACGAACTGTTGCGTCGGTGCTGGAGACAATGCCTGTCAGCGCCAAGCTGCCTGCGGGGCCCAGAACAGGAAGCAACAAACCACCCCACACGATCAGCCCTGCGCCCGCCATCACGAGGATCCCCGAGGCTGCCAAGAGCAATCCAAGGCGAGGGAGGGGGCGTTCCAGGCGTGATGCTGCAATGCCTGCAAAGAGCACAATCATCGCCACCAATAGATTCCAGCCCGGTGGCGCAGGCACCCAGCGAAGAGATCGATTTTCAAGGCGGTTGGCGACTTCCGTGGCATGCAATTCCACGCCAGGCATGCCTTGTGCACCTGAGAAGACGGCTGGATGGAGGTCTTGAAACACAGCTGCCGTCGGTCCCACGAGAACCGTGGTATCGGTGATCAGGCCACTGCTCTTGATCGCGGTGAAGGCGTTCGCGTCGAGAATTTCCCAGATCGAGAGTGTTGGAATCGTTCCAGGAGGTCCATAGGGATCCAACAGGTCGGATGGCCTGGCCTTGAGGTCGACCTCGGCGTCCTGCCGCTTGAGCAACGCCACCGCGAGCCCGTCCGGTACGGCTGAGCCCAAGTGCTGGCGCATCTCCACAGCGCTGTTTCCAGGTCGCTTCCTGATCACTCCGTCCCCATCAGGAGATCCATTGAGCAGGCCTCGGTTCAGTGGCTTGCTCGCTAATTGAAGGCTCGGCGTGAGATCCAACATGGACATGCCTGCCACGGGGCCGCGGCTGCTCAGCACTTGCACGCCCAGGACCACCCGGTCGCGATGGCGCCGTAAGGCCTTGGCAAACGCTGCATCGTCGGCCGTCCCATGGCTGCTGGGTGCTTCGAACAGAAGATCAAAGCCAACTGTGGAGGCACCCGCTTCGAACAGACGGTTCAGCACCCTCGCGTGCACGCTTCTGGGCCAGGGCCATTGGTTCAGGCGTTGAAGTAGAGGGTCTTCGCTGAGGTCGGCGTTGGCCGCTTGCTGGAGGCTGAAGTCATCGATGGCCACGATCACCACATCGTTTGGTGCGCTCCGAGGGCCACGGGTCTCCTGAACCCAGCCGGCAAAGCGCAGGTCTATGCGGCTCAACCAATCCCGGCCGAACCCTCCGGCAGTCGCGACCAATCCACTGAGCAGTAGCGTCGCGCCATGACGGCGAATCCAACGGAGATGGCTTGGCCCTTTCACGGCGTTTCCGATGCCTTCGCTAGTCCTTTCAACCGTCGTGCTGCGCTGAAGAGGGCTGGATTACAGCCGCGCTCTAGTTCATTGCAGCAGCGTTCCAGGGCGGAGGAATGCTGTTGATCCAAAGCCTCCAGAGCTTCCAGGATCAAGGTCAGGTGCCTGTTTGTTTGACGGCAGCGGCTGCTGCTTAGGGCCAGCAGTTCCATGACCAGGTCACTGTCGTAGATCGCAGCCTGCAGCAGATCATTTGACTGCACCACCAGGATCTCGGCCGGACCGCGACTCACCGTGACGGTCGCGCTGTGGTGTTGATCGCCGATCAACGCCATTTCACCCACCAACTCATCGGGACCGATGCGTGCGATCACCTGAGGCGTGCCACCTGCTTCGCAGCGCTCAACTTGCAATTCCCCGGTTCGCACCAGCAGCACCCGTTCGGCCGGAGCGTCCTGTTTGATCACCACATCGCCCACCGCTGCCACGAGCGTTTGATGGTTGAGCGTGGCGAGATGGGTGCCAAGAAGCATCCGCAGACGATCACGCATCAGGCTGAGCTGTCGGTTCTCGCTCTCCATGCGTGGCGGTGGAGCCGTTCCCGGCATGCTGGCCGCTTTTGGCTGATCAGGCATCGCGCCTATTGCCGTAGCGTTACGAATCGACGTTGCTTGATAGCAATCACCCTTACAGATCTATTGATCTCGCTGGTGCTGGCGCACCTCGTTTGCGATTTCACTCTTCAGTCTGATCGGATGGCGCTCGAGAAAGTGCCGGGGAACGATGTCACCCTCAATTGGCGCTGGTGGCTGATTGCTCATTCCGCTACCCATGGCTTGGCCGTTGCCCTGATCACGGGCATTCCTTTGTTGGGACTGGCTGAGCT
This sequence comes from Synechococcus sp. WH 7805, assembly GCF_000153285.1. Classification (NCBI taxonomy): domain Bacteria; kingdom Bacillati; phylum Cyanobacteriota; class Cyanophyceae; order Synechococcales; family Synechococcaceae; genus Synechococcus; species Synechococcus sp. WH 7805. The sequence goes on from NZ_CH724168.1 coordinate 1,847,020, forward strand.
GATTTTGCACGCCATCATTGATTGGCTGAAGTCCTGTCTTCGCTTCTCCCTTGCCTGCGACCAGGCTCTGCATTTCGCCTGCAAGCTTGTCTGGGCCTCTCTGGTCATTCTGCTCTGAATTATGTCCGCGCTCACGCCTGAGGATCTCGGGGCCATGCCCCTGTTCGCTGAGCTGGTCGAAGAACAGTGCATTCTCCTGCTGGATCGGCATCGGGAGACCAGCCACCAGGTGGATCAGGTGATCGTGATGGAACAGGACTGGGGTGAGTCGTTGTTCTTGATTCGTGACGGGGTGGCCAAGGTGCGCACCTACACCGCCGATGGTGATGAGGTGATCATGTCGCTTCTAGGTCCAGGCGATGTGTTCGGCGAAATGGCCGCTCTCGATGGAGCTTCGCGTTCGGCCGATGTGGTGTCGCTCACGCCGTTGCATCTGCTCAAGATGCGGTCGGCGCCTTTTGCGTCTTTGCTCGGACAGCAGGCCTCGTTTGCTCTCGCATTGGCGCGATTAGAGGCGTCTCGTCTGCGTGATCTCAATCAGCGCTTTGCGCTTCAGAGTGCCGATGCCACCACCCGCCTGCTTGATGCCTTGGCTTATCTCGCCCGCAAAAGTTCGGCTGGGCAGGACCCGCAAGGTGAGATCCCGCCACTGGCCCAACGGGAGATTGCTCTGCTGGCTGGACTGGCCAGGGAGACGGCCTCCCGCACTCTGAGCAAGCTGCGCAATCGTGGCACTGTGGTTGAAGCGGATGGGCGGCTTCGTATCGCTGATCTGCAGCCATTGATTAAACGTGGATTGCTGCCTGGATGAGACTTCAGGCCTGTCGGTAGGTGCTCTGTTGCAGCTCATATGAAGCGTTCAATGTCGAGACAGGCCTTCAATGGCGGGCCTCAGCTCGACAAGTGTCAAAGCGCAGACCAGTTCCTCGATATCACGACCGAGTGGATGATGCAGGCGATTGCCAATGTGTGGATCAGAATGTGAGAGGAAAGTGAGGATGTTTCAAGCAAAAAGGGGGGCAAAGCCCCCCTTTTGAAGTGTATGGATTGAGAGTTGGTAAGGATTACCAGAGTCCAACTTCGCTGCGGACATTGGTTCTGACGTTATTGGTTCTCTGGTTGTTCCAGCGCTGGTTGTTGGTGTGCTGATTGCTGTAGCGCTGATTGTTCCAGCGTTGGTTGTTGGTGTGGCGGTTGTAGCGTTGATTCTGGTTGAAGGCGTTGTTGTAGCGGCGGTTGTCGTAGCGGCGATTGTCTTGATTGTAAGAACCGACGGCAGAGCCGTTGTAGGAGCCAACGGTGTTTCCAGAGTTGTATGTGTTTCCAGAGTTGATGCCACCGACGGAGTTTCCGTGACCGCAGATGGTGCCTGTACCAGAGCATCCACTGCCAGCATTTTGTGCGAGGCCTGCCATGGGTGAGCCGGCGAGCCCGAGTGTGGAGAGAGCGACGGCGAGAGCGATTGATTTAATCATGATGGAGCTGTTGTGAGGAGAAAGTCATCAGGGCTCGTTGTCCTGATGTTTTCAGTGTGTTTGTTTTAGATGTGTATTCTTGTGATTTGAGTTGTGTTGATGAGTGATGTTGGTCACAGGTTGTAAGGCAATAAAAAAGTCCTCCTTGTGTGGGAAGGAGGACGTGTTGTTGTCTGAGCTGAGGTG